>NZ_CP025546.1:4588853-4894777 GCF_003614435.1 Mycobacterium paragordonae | reverse complement strand
ACATCCACGATCAGCGGGCCGGGCCGGACGGCGACTGCGGACGCCTCGCGCAGCAGTCCCCGCCAGGTGTGCTCGTTGGCGGCGTCGACTTCGCCGCCGGCGCGGATGACGACGGCCGAGCCGCTGCGCACCGTGGTGGCCCGCAGCGTGCTGTCCGGTTCACCCAGCTCCAGGGACAACCGGTCGCTCAACGGCACCGGAATGGAGAAAGAGTCGGATGGACCCAGGTTCATCGTGCACCCCCAATGAGGGCCGCGCGGAAAAATCCCCCCGATGGAATGTCCACTGCGCGCCCGTAAGACGAACTGATGCCTTGTGTATAGCAGAAACTGTTGCCCGATTAGGGCGAATGGCGAGATCGGTAGCAGCTCGATAGACCCGGCTGTCTACCGACCCGCGGGCAGTCAGGCGGAGACCGGTTTTTTGGCCGGCGCCGAGACTTTCATCAGCTTCATCAGGTTGCCGCCCATAATCTTGGCGATGTCGGCCTCGTCGAAGTCGGTGAGTTCGTCGACGAAGGAGATGGGGTCTTTCAGGCCTTCGGGGTGCGGCCAGTCAGAGCCGAACAACACCCGGTCGGTTCCGACCATCTTTACGATCTCGGTGAACCGGTCCTCCCAGAACGGGGTGATGTAGACGCAGCGCTTGAACGCTTCGATCGGGTCTTCGCTGAACGACTGCGGCATCTTCTTGTAGACGCCTTTGAGGCCCTTGAAGAGGTCCGGCACCCAGTCGGCGCCGTTCTCGATCGACAGGATCCGCAGTTCCGGATTGCGGGACAGGGCGCCGTGGCACACCAGCGCACCCATCGCGTCCAGGATCGGCCGATGGCCCATCGCGAAGCTGCGGAATGCGGTCGGCTTGAACGGCAGGAACTCGTCACCGGGCTCCCACACATTCGCGAATTCCGAGTAACCGCTGTCCGAGGCGTGCATCGACACTGGCAGCTCGGCTTTGATGCAGGCCTGCCAGAACGGGTCGAACTCCTCGAGTCCGAAGGACCGGCTGCCCTTGTAGCCGGGCACCGGGGCCGGCCGCACCAGCACGGTGCGGGCACCCCGCTCCAGGCACCATTCGAGTTCCTCGAGCGCGCGCTCGACGATTGGAAGGGTGATCACTGGGGTGGCGAAGATGCGGTCCTGGTAGTTGAACGACCACTGCTCGTACATCCACTGGTTGAGCGCGTGGATGACGTCGTGGGTCATCTCCGGGTCGTCCTTCATCCGCTCCTCGACCAGGCTGGCCAGCGTCGGGAACATCAGGGCGTAGTCGATGCCCAGCTCGTCCATGACCTCCAGCCGGGCGCCCGGCTCGCGGAAGGCGGGAATGGCCTTCATCGGCTCGCCCAGGATCTCGCGGTAGCTCTTGCCCTGCGCGCCGTTGCGGAAGTAGTCCTCCTGAGCGCCCGGGCGGGCCACCACTTCGAACGTCGGGTTGGGGATGTACTCGCTGATGTGGCCGCGCACCACGATCTTGGTGCGCCCGCGAACCTGCACGTAGTCGATGACGCGCTTGCGGTTCTCCGGCAGGAACTTGGTCAGCGCCTCCTGCGGCTCGTACATGTGGTTGTCGGCGTCGAAGACGGGGAAGGGAAGTTCGCGAGACGGCATGGCGATCTCCTGTAGAAGTCTTGATCTCGTTGTGTGGTAATGACGTTACCATTTTTCGCAAGGGGTGCCGCAATCGGGCGTGCCGGTCAGCTGTCGATGGAGCCGGTGTCCGGGTCCGGGCGGCCGACGATGGCGAAATTCACCGTTGCCGTGGCCGCCAGCTCACTGTCGCTGTCGCCGTAGATGTCGATCTGCATGACCAGCGACCGGCGGCCGGCCCGCAGGACTTTGGGGACGGCCAGGGCCGAGCCGTGCCTGATCGGCCTCAGGTAACGGATGACGAGGTCGGAGGTCGTCATGGCGGTGCCCGGTTGGAGGTATTGCAGACCGAGTTGACCGCCCGCCACGTCGGCCAGGGTCGCGATGAGGCCGCCCTGCAATGCGCCGGAGGTGTTCACCACCTGCGGGCTGACCGGCATGGTCATCGCGAAGCCGTCGTCATGAAAGCTGGCCGGGCGCAGGCCGATCTGGGCGAAGAGTTCGGCCAGGGTGGGGTCCGGCGTCTCGTCGCCCGTTTCGCGGATGCCGAGGGCGCGGCTGCAGAAGTCGTACAGTTGGCCGGAGTCGATCGGTGTCCCGTTCAATTCGGTTCCGAGCCAATGCAATCGGAGCGCACCGACCATGGTCTGCATGACGATCGCGGCCGCGGCGCCGACGTCCAGGCCCGGGTTGAAGACACCCTCGGTGATGCCCTGGCCGATGATGTCGCGCATCAGCCGGTGCAGGGGCGAGAGGACCCTCGCATATTCGCGCGGCCGGGTTTCGGCGAGGTTCTGGTTGTACAGGCTCAGCGCGCGGTTCAGGCTGTCCTGCGTCGACGACTCCGGTTGGGCGCCGACGCGGTCGATGATCAGCTTGAGCGCCGCGGTGCTGTCCAGTCCCGCGGTCTCGGCACGCCAGGTCTGCGCCGCCTGCGTCATCGTCCGCTCGAAGAGCGCCAGCAGCAGTTCGTCCTTGCTGGAGAAGTGTTGGTAGAAGGCGCGCAGCGAAGTCTTCGAGCGGGCGACGACTTCCTGCACGGTGAAGTCGGTGCGCCCGGTCTGACCCAGGATCTCGACCGCGGTCTTGATGAAGCGGTCGGCGCGGGTGACTTCGGCTTCGTCGTCGGGTCCGGTCATGGGCGGTCTCCTGTTCGGCGACGTGGCGGACGCTGTGAGAATGAGGTTACCGCCACGCTCTTGGATAGGGTCGGGAGGTGAACGTCGGCGCCGCTGGTGGGGGAGCCACAGGTGGTCGTCTACTCGTGGAGGATGCCGTCACGCGGATGCTGGGCGAGGCGCCGCCCGGATGGAAACACCTGCGGGTGGAATTCGACACAGGGTCGTCCACGGTCACGGCTACGGTGACGGCGGACGCCGAATCGACGCACTTGGCCGTGCCACCCGAAGCCGTTGCGGCGCTGCACGAATACCACCGTCAGGCTTCGGCAAGGGGGTCGGCGTGGCGGCGGCTGTGGATCGATTGCGCATCCGACGGGACGCTCTCGATGCGCACAGATGCGCCCGGGCAGGCAGGTTCGCGCCGTTGGCCGCAACGGGTGTTGGCGGGCATCACGCTGGGGTGTCTGACCGCTGCCGCGGTGCTGTTCGCCGTGGGGTGGCGGTGGTCTCCGCCGCCGCGAGCGTCGATGATCGCGGTGCCTCCGCCGTCGCCTCGTGAGGGGCAGGTGTTCGAGGTGCTCAAGCGCTGGTATGACGCGGAGGATCGCGGTGACGGCGCGGCCATGCGCGCGCTGGCGTGCGTCCGCCCCGGCAAGAATGTCGAGGACGAGATCGAAGGCGTTGAGCAGAGCGGAATCCGCGACGGCGTCACCTACCCGGAAGCGATCACCGGCTTTCGCGACGAGGGCGCGCACGTCTGGGCCATGGTCGCGATGCGTGTGCACCCACTGAGCGAACGGCAGCGGAACGCAGTCGAAGAGAACCTGAAGCATGGCGGTTTTTTCTTCGATTCGTACACGCTCGTGCAGGAAAGCGGTGCATGGAAAGTGTGCGACGCAGACACGCCGCCACTGACATGGTGACGGGCGGATCGGGGCGATGAGGAATGCAAACGGGACGCGGGACCGCCGGCGTGATCGGGTCTGGATCGTGATCTGGGCGGTTGCAGCGGTGGCGTCGTCAGCGCTGTTGCTAGTCGCCATCCTCGGTCGTGCCCACGGTGATGGGCCGAGCCTGCGACCGATGGCTGCGAGTGAATCGATGTCCGATGACGAGGCCCGCGCGGTCGCCGCCAACACCGCACGGGTATGGATGCGAGAGCGCAACGACCGTCACCTGGCCAACCTGGAAGCGTTGTCGTGCAGTGAAACCCGCGATGGGGCGTTGGCACGCGAGATCGGCTTCGTCCGAAATGGTGAACCGTTTCAGAAGTTCGAGCCGTCCGCGGTCGCGAGATTCACCCGCGACGGCCCGGTCTGGACACTCGACGTCTTCCACGCCGGCGGCGGTGGCGAGATGTTCACCTTTCGGATTCGAAACGGCGAACTCCTGGTGTGCCAAGCAGATTCGGCTCCGATTCCGTAGGGCCCGCGTCTCATAAATCCCGCGACTGCCGCAGCACGGCGATAAAGACCAACCCACTTCTTTGTTGCTCGACACCCCAATCCTCATCTCAGCTGAAGCGAGCGCCGCCGGCATTTGATCGGCAAATCTGCGTAGCTGCCGAGTGGCGGCGTGGTGTAGTTAGCCTGGCCGTGACGTCATTGCCGGGGCGGGAGGTGTCGGGTGTCGGGTGCGGGTGCACCGCCGGGGGGCTATCGCTGGGTCGACTCATCCGGGTCGAGCGGTCCGGCGGCACAGCGCCGTCGCCGTCGGTGGTGGGTTGGCGCCGCTGTCGTTGTGGCGGTCCTGATTGTTGCGGTCGCGTGGTGGATGTGGCGCCCCGGGACAGGAGAGGGCCACGGCGGGCAGGCAACCGCCGGGCGGTCTGCGCCGCCACTCGGCACCCCGAAAGAGCTGCTGATCGGGTTCCCGTTGAACCGTCCGCTGACAACGGTCTGGCAGTCCAAAGCCGCCGAACTGGGGTTGCCGGCCGATGCGCCGCTGGGCGATCTGTTCGCCAGCGCGGGGGACAAGGCGTACTTCCTGTCCCAGTTCGTGGATCTGCACTGTTCGGGTCGGTGCCGGCCGCAGGCAGCCTGGGTGTACGGCGTCGACACCCGAACCGGCACCCGGTTGTTCAATCCCGTGCAGTTACCGAACTACCAGTTCGCGGTGACGTGTTTCGGCAACGGGCCGACGACAGCCGTGTGTCTGAAGGCTGACCCGCCGCTGACGGCTTGGGTTATCGATCTGGACCACGGCAAGCTGACCTTCACCGGACCCACCGATGTTGCTTACAGCGCATACGCGGGACAACCCGAGGCTCATCCGGTCGGCACCAGCGTCGGGCAGAGTCGCCTGGTCTCGACCGTCCGGGGCAAAGGTGTCTACGGCATGGGTTCGCACACCGAACGCACGTGGTTCGTTCCCGGAACCGGCTTCCTGTCGCCCGGCGACAATGAGGTGGCCGACGATATACCGGCGACCCCGATCGCCGTCTCGACGGGCGGCGGCAATGACTCCGACCGGGTGTTCTCGGTCATCGACGGCACCGACCTGACTCCCGCGCCTCCGGCGGGAGCCGCCCTAAGCCGGGCCGTCGTGTACAACGGCGGTTTCGCCTACGCGTACCAGAACCCCGGCACCCGGGCCACCGGCGTGCGGTTCTACGACACCAAGGGCACGCTCATCAGTGATCGCCCATTCGGCACGTCGTTCGTGAAGTTGCTGAACAACCCGGCCATGCCGATCATCGCAGCCGATGGCACCTTTCAGGTCTACACCGCCGACGGCAGACAACTCAGCCAGTTCGCCGCCCCGGAGGTCGCCCCGGATCTGCGCACCATCGGCACCAAGCTCTACGTGAACATCGGCGAGCCGAGTCAAAAACGTTGGCAACAATTCGATTTGATGACCGGGCAACCCGGGCCAACCTGCACAGGCTGGCAACTCAAGGGCACGGGTCCTTCCGGTGGTGGCACGTACGTCGCCTCCGACGGCGCGAACATCCTGACCGAGACCGAGGAACTCTCCGGACAATTCGAGGTCACCGACGCCGCCACGTGTCAGGTCCTGTGGCAAACCCCCGCCGACGCCAAACTGCAGATCTGGAAAGTCGGAACCGGACTCCTGCAGATCGACAAAGGCAGCAATGTCATGACGTGGCTACGCCCACCGGCCTGACCGCGCGTCGCCCGGCTAGAGATTCTTGATCCACTGCCCGACGCCACCGATCCAGGCCGCGGCGCCGAGCGCAAGCGCGACGAGCGGATTGAGTGCGTTCTGTGACGTGACGAACGCTGTGAGAATGAGGTGACCCCAATGCTGTTCGATAGGCTCGGGACGTGAAAGTCGGCGCCGCTGGTGGGGGAGCGGTCGATGATAGACGCCTGGTAGAGCAGGCAGTTGCCCTGGTGCTCAGCGAAACGCCGCCGGGCTGGACGCGCCTGAATATTGCATTCGACGCCGCGTCGTCGGAGGTGACGGCAGTTGCGGATGGAGGGGCGGTGCCGCTGCCGGTGCCTCCCCAGGCGGTCGAAGCGCTCAGCGAATACCACCGTCAGGCGGTGTCCAGTGGGTCGTCGTGGCGGCGCCTGTCGATCGACTGCGGGGTCGACGGAACCCTGTCGATGCGAAAAGATGTTGACTCACTTGTTGTTTCGAGCAGGTGGCCGCAGCGCGTGCTGGCGGTCATCACGCTGGCGTGCCTGGTCGCTGCCGCGGTGGTGTTCGCTGTCGGTTGGCGGCGGTCGGAGCCGCCTCGCCTGGGGGTACTCGCCGTGCCACCCCCGGCACGCGCCAAGGCTGCGTTCGCGGTGCTCGAGGACTGGTATGCCGCCGAAGACCACGGTGACGCCGCACGAATGCGGGATTTGGCCTGCGCTCATCCCACGCAGTCGCTCGTCGACTGGATCAACACCATCGCGTACTACGGACAGGATCAGGGCCTCATCTTCCCCGATGCGTTGACCCAGTTCCGCGACGACGGTGCGACCGTCTGGGTGAAAGTGGCGGTGCGGATCCGGCCGATCGACGACCGGATGAAGCGCGAAGTCGAGGAGGCGCAGTCCCGCGGCGGGTTCTTCTTCGAGACGGTGACCTTCGCCGACGAGGGCGGCAGGCTCAAGGTGTGCGATGGCCGGCGCTGAGCCGGGTGGGTCCCGGCGCCGGGCGCGAATGATGTTGTGGTTCTGGGTTTTCACGGCTGCGTCCTCGGTCGCGCTGTTGGTGTTCGCGGTCGTCGGTCGAGACCCGGACGACGGGCCGACATTGCGGCCGAGGGCGGTCGGCGACTCGATGAGCGAAGCGCAGGCTTACGAGGCTGCCGACAGCACGGTGCGGGCATGGGTGCGCGAACGCAACGCACGAAACCGGGCCAACCTCGAGGCGCTGACCTGTCCGGACAACGAGGGCACCGTGACCGCCGAGGTCAATGCGGTCCGGCGGAGGGAACCGCTCGGCAAGCCGATGCACGTCGTCTCCACTGGGGCACTCGGCCGTCACGAGTCGCTATGGACCTTGAGCACTCACTTCGACAATGACGTCAGTGTTCAGTTCGTGCTTGGAGTGCGGCGGGGCGAATTGCAGGTCTGCCGGATCGCTTCGGCCCCGGTGCCATGACTAGCGTGATCGCCAAGACACTGTCGAAGGAAGGGTGGTGACGGTGCCGGGTTCGTCATTGCCCCCGGACGGTTTTCGGTGGGTAGAGCAACCGCCGTCACCGCAGCCTCGCGCGCGGCGATTCTGGTGGATCGGCGCGGCGGTTGTCGTGGTGATTGCGGTAGTCGCGGTAGTTATCGTCGTTGTGCTGCGCCGCCACGCGCCAAGCCATGGCGCCGAGGCGCCCGCTGGGCGCCCGCCTATCGGGACACCGCAAGACCTGCTGGTGTCGTTTCCGCTGAATCGCCAACCGGTGCCGGGTTGGCAGGTCAGCGGCGCTGACATCGGACTGCCTCCCGGCGTCAAGGTCGGAGACCTGTTCTCCCGCAACGGCACCAAGGCCTACTTCATCACCCTGGAGGGCTGCGACAAGTCCTGCCACAATCCGACGGGTTGGCTGTACGGCCTCGAAACCACAACTGGCAGCAGGCTTTTCCCGCCGCTGGCGCTGCCGGGCTTCTTCGGCACCAACTCGGATTGCCATAGCAATGGTCCTGCGGTGGCCGTCTGCACGAGCCGCACCGAAGGCCAGGAAGCGCATCTCCCGCCACCGGGAGCATGGGTGATCGATCTCGATCACGGCGTCCTGACGTATCACGGACCAAACACCCTCAATCCCAGCATCATTGGCGGCGGCATGCAGCTCGAGGCGGTCGGTTACAAATATGGCCCTTCGTATTTGGTGGCCGCCCGCCCCGGAGAGGGCCTGCACGGTGTCGGCGCACACGCCGAGCTGACCTGGTTCCTGCCCGGCAGCGGGCAGATCAGCGTTCCGGGGGCGTGGAATTCCGACATCCCGCCGTTGACCCTCGCCGTACAACCGGTGAAATCTCCCGGCGATAACCGGGGAGATCAGGTCTTCTCGGTTGTTGACGGCAAAGACCTGACGCCCACGCCGCCTTCGGGCACGCGACTGGAGTCGGCCGTCGTGTACAACGGCGGGTTTGCCTACCAGGTCGACGCGGGCTCGGCGACGGGCACCCGGATGTATGACACCACCGGACGTGAAGTGGGCCGGCAGGAACCCGAGCGCAGCTACCCGCGGCAGAACGCCGCGATGCTGACGCTCGTGGTCGGAGCCAACTTTCAGATCTACGATGCGGCAGGCAAACTCGTCGCGACGATCCCGTCGCGCGGTCTCGCCGCCGATTTCGAAACCATCGGCCCCAAGGTGTACATCAGGACCGCGGGCAGCGGCGACGGCGGTAAAGCAGCCTGGCAGCAATGGGACCTGCGCACCGCAACGCCCGGTGCCACCTGCACCATGGCCCTGGGGCCCGACTACGCCGCCTCCGATGGAACCGTGGTGGTCACGAACAGTCATAGCGGCGACGGGTCCCACTACGTGGCCATCGACGCCACAAACTGCCAAACACAGTGGGAGATAACCGGAAAGACCTGGATCCACAAGGTCGGCACCGGCCTGATCCAAGTGGACCATGACCGGGACACGGTCTCTTCGCTGCGGGAACCTCCGAAGTAGCGGTCCTCAGCGACGCGACTCACGCAGCTTTGCAATGTCCTCGGCGATCATGGCGTCGATCCGGTCGCGAAGGTTTTGCACGGTCATCGGCGTCAAGTAGTCGAACGCTGGCGAGTAGATGTAGTCGCCGTCGTTCTTGACTGCTAAGCACGCGACAGTGGTCTTGCGACGGTCGAATCCCCAGTCTCGCGCCGGCTGCCAGCGACTTTGAATGCGGGTGTACCGCGTCACCGCGGTCCGAGATATCGACGATAGTCCCGATGTGCTATCACGTTGCAGGACTGCCGAATTCCCTTCAACGGGTATGCCGCGCTGAGGTGGTTGCCGCACTAAATCGGGAATCACGATTCGTGGGTGCATGCCGGGCTGCGTATGTGCGAGTGAACCGGCTACTGCCGAGCCGAGTTCATAAGGGGGGACTTCGAAGATGTCGACACAATGGTCCGCCGAGTTCTGGGCGGCGATGAATCCCAGTTGACCGTGGCGATGTGCCAGTATCCGTCCTCGTTGCGAGCCCACGATGCTGACAACGCATTCGACCCGGATATCGGCCTGCACGTACGAGGTGAGCCATCTGCTCGTGTCCCGAAGATCGCCGTGGGCGAGCCGTTCGGGTATTGCCGCCACATAGGCCTGGTACTCCTGGAAACTGCCGAAGCGTGACGGCCGAGTCACGACAAACGGGTGCGGTAGGAAGTCCCGCCCGAGACTGTCGCTGACTGCTTGCAGATCGACCAGATCGAGACTGGCGACTCGGCTCAACGCGGTGCGTTTCACGCTGGAATGCCTTGCGCTCGTTTACGTCCGATCTGTCGGATTGGTTTCCTTGGACTCGTCGCCGACGACGGGAACCACCCCTTCGGTTTCACCGATCACCTCTTGGCCGTGCTTGGTGTGACGCAACGCCTTGCTGACCTTGTGTTCTTTGGCGGCGCCACCTTGGCCGCGCTGGCCGGCGACTGGCGTGCCCGCGCCGGCCGACCCGGCCCCGGCTGCCACCCCTGACCTCGCGGCCTGCGCGGGAGTGACTGCCTTGCTCGGCGCCGTCAGTTGGCCGGAAGGTTTGCTGACGGCTGGAGATCGAGCACCCGCACCGCCGGCCCCCGCACCGCGGGCGCCCGATCCCGAACCGGTGGTGGCGCCCTTGAGCCCTTTCGGCCCTAAACCCAACACCCCCTCCGGTAGGCCGCCCGCGCCGCCCTGCCCGCCTTTCGGAGTCTGACCGAGTGCTTGATTTGCGGCGTTGCCAGCCTGGCCCGCGGCATTCTGCGCTTGTTGACCTGCATTGTTGGCTGCGTCACCGGCGCCCTTCGCCGCATCGCCGAGGCCCTGCAGCGCATTCGCCGATGGGGTCGACGCGCCGGGCTGGGGCGCCGGAGCGTCGGGCAGAGCGAGTCCTCCGGGGGACGGAGTCGCGGGCGCCCCCAGACCACCCGGCTTCAGGCCGCCCGGGGGTCCCCCTCCTGATCCACCCGCGCCCGTCGAGGGCGAGCCCCCGATCTGGGGCGGTGCGGTCGACATGTCGGGATGCCGTTGGCCGATCCATTCGATCGGCGGGTTGTAGAACGAGTGGATCGTTTGCTGCGCTTCACGATTGTAATGAGCTACGAGCAGGTCGTCCCTGGCTTCATTTTCCGGTATGTCCATATAAGCGGCCCTGGCTTTGGCGTCGTTATCCAACTGCGCCTTGGCCGCGATGAACCAGTCTCGTGTTTCTTTGATGTCCCGTGAGAATGTGTCGACCAGCGGATCCATGCGTTGAGTCGCGTCGGTTAACGCCATGAGGTAGCCGAGCGATTCCCTGGCCTTTTTGAAGACGGCAGTCGCTGTCGCGCCGGAAAGGCTGTTTTCTGCTGCTGCGATGGCGTCCTGGAAAGCATCGTGTGCACCCTGCAGAGCAGTGCTGATGTTGTTCCAGAGGTTGTGGTGCCCGACCGCGATATCGTCTGCGGCGTCCTTCAAACCGTCGTAGCCTTCGACGAAAGTGTTGATATGTTCAAGGGGCGCGGCTTTGGTTTTCTGGCCCGCACTCTTGGTGCTGTCGAGGTTATTCAAGTCGTTGAAGAGCGTTTGGCCGATATACGACTTTATGAGGTGGGGCAGCTTATAGTTTTCCGGACCCGGGTCGCCGAGATATTGATCGTCGTGAACTGTCCACTCTAGATCGGCCGGATCATTAGACATATGCGGCGCTCTGACTCATCAATGGCAGACACTGCTCAACGGTCGGCGTCGAGCAGTGCGTTGTAAGCCGCATTCGAGAAGTCTCGCAGCGCTGTGGCGAAGGTTGCATACTCGCTGATCCGTTGTCGAATAGCGTCGCCGGTCTCGTTTAAATTGCGCGCGGTGACTCTGGCCGACTGGAAGCTGCCGACGACTCCCTCGTTTATTTTGAGGTTGCCGGCAGAGGCTGCTTGCTCGTGCAGCGCGTCCGCCAGCCGCCCGGCGGCGGCGAACCATTGACTCATGGCCGCTCGGTCGAGTTTGAGAATGTCTTCCGGCACGTTCTGCCCCCATTGGCGCAGTTGTTGTGTCGAATCGTTCAACGATCCCAGTGACGGCGGCTCGTCAACAGACATGGCAGGTAACTCCCCTCAGTGTGCCGTCGGTCGCGTCGAGTGCCGGTTGACTCGACCTCGCCTATCCCCGGAATGGTCGCTGGTTGCCCAGTGCCAGGCGCGTGGCCAACGGAACGTCCTGCCAGCATAAGACACCGAGTCAGCACTATTCCTCGCCAGATTTCCGCACGGGGTTGCCCGGGTCGAGCTCGCGTTCCAACTCGGCCAGTCTTCGACGTGCCGCCGAGGGAGGGGTGGTCGACGCCGTTTGTTGGATGCGTCCGTCGCTACCGACAAGGAACACCGCCGTGTCGAACGGTGCGTGCACGGGCGTCGCCGCAGTACTGGGGTCGACCGGCGCCTTGGCATGTACCAGCCAGCCGTTACCGAGTCGTTCTGCCACCAAAGCTGTCGTGGGGTGATCGATTCCCGCCTCGCCGAGGTGCTCGATCACCGCGGTCACCGCCTGTTCCGCGGTGTTGATCGTCGTGGCGGCGAAAGCGCGGCGCAGTGCGGCCTGAGGGTTTTCGACGGATGGTCCGGCCATGCGGGTGTGCTGGACCCGTTCGCTGAGTCCGACGAGGGTCGCGTACCAGGCTGCGAAACCGAGGGGGACCGCGATGAGTGGGTAGTAGAACGTGGGCCCGCTCGCCCTGGCGGCGAGAACCACTGCCGTGAGGTAGATCCCGAAGAGCAACAGAGGCGGCACCGCAAGTGCTGCCGCGCGCTGCAGCGCATCGATTCGGCCAGGACGCGCCTGTTGCTGATCCATTGCGACGCCGGCGGTGAAGACGCCGAAGGGGAGGCCGAAGAAAATCACGAGCGGCGCGCTGACGACGAACGCGGCGACGGTGATCGCGGTATCGGTGGCCGGGCTCATCGGGTCAGGCCGGCCAGGGAGAGTTGTTCGTACGCGGCGTCGAGATCCGGGTGCCCGAACTGAGCGAAAACGGGGGCGAGCTCATCTCGACTGACCTGATGATCTTGGGCCGAGGACAGAAGCCGGTGACAGGCGGCCTCCACGCCCGGGCCCACGACGGAGGCCATGGCGCCAACTGTCTCCTCGGGGGTCCAGATCACCGGCAGCGGGTCGTCGAGTTCGTCGAAGGTGTCGGTCGCACCACGCCACCAGCGGCCGTCGGTCCACCAATAGCAGAAGCTGAGCAGGCCGTTTTGGTTTCGGCTGTTCAGCACCGAATCGTCGACCCAGACCGGGGCGCCGCAGTAGAGGTCGGGCAGCGGTTGTCGTCCCAGGTAGGCCTCTGTGAGCAGGGCGGAGTTCCACAGTCCGCCCGAGAGCACCGCCCGGTTGCCGGGAAGGAGGTACAAGCTCGATCCGCTGCGAGCGTCGGATTCATACGATGCCAAGCCCACGGCGATCCGCGGCCCCCACTGCGAACGGGCGCCCGCGTAGACCGCGGCGAGCACGGACCACCGGCTCCAGGTGTCGGGCAGCGGCTCGATGTCGTCCGTCTCGGCGCCTTGACGACCCGCCGACTGGTCCGTCGCCACTGCCGCTGCGGCTTGGGCCGCGGTGCGGCCCTGAGCGGCGGGCCCGGCGATGTAGCCGGCAAGCCAGACAGGTAGCCGCGGGCGTGGGTGGGCGCCGATATCGTCGCGGTAATTCTCCGCAGGCTGGAGTTGGTTCTCGGGGAAGGGTTGATCGCCGTAGTCGTAGTCGGCTCTCAATTGGCCATCACTGGTCACCGTGAGCAGCAACCGCCACCAGGGCCCGGCCGACATTTGGGCGCTCGTCTCGCGTTGGGCGTGCACGAGTTCCATCACCGAGCGCGGCACGGTGATCGGCTGCCAACCGTCGCCGGTGGCGAATGCGCACTGGGCGCTGCCGCCCCGTACCGTCAGCGCAAATACTGCGCTGAAGACCTGCCAGCCCGGTGGACCCAGCTGCGCCAGTTCCTGGGCGACCGGGTCCAGCATCGCTGAAGCTCGGGCACCGATCTGTTCATCGCGGCGCGATACCTCCGGATTCTGCGCCGCGCCGTCATCGACCATCGTGAAGTCACGGGCGACCGGCCGGCCTCCGTCGGGCCCCGGGCTGAACGACTCGGCGAATTCGGTCATGAACTCAGCCGAGTCGCCGAATTCACCCGCGTGGGCCAGGGCACGCTCCCGCTCGACGAACCTTTGTCGCGCCAGTTGCGGTGGCGTCGACGACGACGTCTGCTCGATCCGTCCGCTGTCACCGACCAAGAAAACCGCCCGGTCGACGGGCATCGCCAGGAACGCTTCGGGATCACCGGTGTCGACGCGTACCGGCTGGTATACCGACCAGCCCGCTTCAAAGCGGTCGGCGACCAAACCGCCCGTCGGATAGTCGATTCCCGTCGCCCGAAGGTAATCACTGACGGCGGCGATCGCCTCGGCAGCACTGATGCTCACCGCCACCGACCGCCTACATCGTGTGGTCTCCGAGGCGTCTCGCTCTGGACCTTCCGGAGTGTCAGGTTCATGACGGCCGTATCGCGCCTGCGAGAAGCTGGCTATAGGCGAGCCGGCCGAGCAATTGATAGCACGCATCCGTCTCGGTGGGCAGCCGGACGAGCCCGTTCTTGTTTCCGCGCTCTGACCAGTACACCTCCCATGCACCGTCCTGGGCCCGCTCGACGCACCACGAATAGTCCGCATGACCGCCCAAAGCCAGCACTTGGGAGGAAATGCCGATCGCGTCGAGTACGCGAGCCAGTTCGTCCAGGTTCACAGCGGGATCTCCCTCAAATAGCCGGCGTTCACCAGATCGACGATCGAGCGGGGGAAGTAGTACTGAACACCGCCGCCGGGCTGCCCCATGGCGGGTGCGATCGGACCCTCCCAGACCGGCACGGGACGCAGCACTTCATAGCGATGGAAGCCTGCGTCCAGGCTGTGCGGGGGCAACGCGCGTTCGGGAAACGACGTGCCCGCGGGCGAGCCGAACACGCCGAAACCCGGCCCGAATCGATCGAAAAACTGCCCCGGGTTGAGCACCACGGGTGTGCGTGACTCGGGAGAGGCGAAACCTTGCGGATGCATCCCGGGGTCCGGCCAGACGAGCTCCGGGTTGCCGTGCGCGTCGCGGTTGCCGGTCGGCCAATACCTGTCATTCCAGGCCTTCTCGCCGATGCCCGCGAGCGGGTCATAGCTGTCGGGAACCATGTGCTGAACTTCCGGATGTGTGCTGGGTACGCCTGGCGCCAACGCGTCGCTGACCCGGTGCGGGTTTGCGGCCGCGCTGTCCAACAGGCTCAGATCGAGTAGCTCGGCCTGAGGATGGACGAGTCGGTCGGTGGGAATTGTGTGGCCGCTGGCATCGTAATCGCGCTGCGGGGTGACAGCTGCAGGGCCGTCGTCGCCGGGCGCCGGCTCTGCGCCCGCCACGTGTCCTATCGAGTCGGCCGCCGCAAGCTGGCCGGGCCCGCCGGACATGGGCTCGATCGGGTTGCCGTAACGATCGAAGTAGCCGACGGCGGTCCTGTCGACCGCGTCTTGGCCCCACGGCGGCGGCCATCCCGATGGCTCGAAGCGGTCGACCAGATACACCGCGCCGCCGTCATTCACGGCGACGTAGGCATGTCCTCCCTGCTCGGGACCTCCTGCCCACTGGGACGTGAGAAGCGCAGCCGACCCATCACCGTGGCGTATCAGCGCATCGTGGATTTCGTTGTAGTTCGCAAACTTTGACGCGGATCCCCATGCTTCGAACAGATTTCTGGCGGGTACGCCCGCCGCTGTCGACCCGGTCCGCAAATCGACGTCGCGGCCGTAGCGCTCGGAGAGAAAGTCGCTGACATCGTGAGCACACCGACCCTCGTGCACATCGTGCACGCGAGGTTGCGCGCCGTCGTCAGCGATGAGGTGTTGTTGGGCATCGACATGGTTTTCGGCATGGCCGGAGTGCCAGTCAGGGTCCCAGATGCGGCGATTGACTGAATAGGGCTCGCCGTTCGTCGGCTCCAACCGCAGCGGACGGCCCACTACTGGTTCGTCGGTCAGCTTTCCGGCACTCCACCACCGTCGCGCGGTTCGATGCTGATCGAGTTGCACCTCCTCGAAGTGACCCGCTGCGATGCGGCCGAAGTTGGCGAGCGACTCGGTACGAACCCCGAGCCGGGTGTCAAACGCGTAGTAGGCCGTGTGAGTGCCTTTGGTGTCCCAATTGTCCATGTGGTGCGGGAACTCGGCGGTGATCCGCTGTGCCCCGAAACTGTGCATTGCGGGATCGATTCCGAGTCCGATGCCCCGGACCCTTCCCCGCCACACCGGGGCGCGTGCGCCCGCCGCGGTCACCGGGTCACGCGATGACGATGCGACGAAGACGCGGTCGCCGATGTTGAAGTCGGCGGCGCGGTGCTGGGCTGCGGCGCCCGGCGAGCCCAGCAGTGTGACGCTGCGGACATGTCCGGCCAGTCCTCCGTCGCGGCCGGCGAAGCTGGTGGTCGTGGAACCGTAGGAATGACCGAAGATGTGGTTGTCGTTGCGGCGACCCGCGATGACATCGACGGCGGAGTTGAACGCCGCGATGTCGCCGTGCAGGATGGCCCCTCCGGCCCGGGCGAGCCCTCGAAAAGGCGTCCGGATCAATCCCAGGCCGCTGGGCGCGTCGTATCCGATCCACGCGATCGAGGCGGCTGTGAGGTGCGGGTCTTCCCGGCGGGTCGATTCGAGATGGTTCAGCGCATTCGTCAGGTTGATGTCGAGGCTGTTGATGGTGGTGGTGATCCCGGGAACATGCCAGGACACCGACTCTGCGTGATGAGGTTCGTGTCCTACGCTGACCACGATCCGGCCGTCTCCGCCGAATGCGTGCGGATCAAACGCCAGGATGTGGACTTCACCGCCGCGGCCTGCCAGTTCGGCGCGGGCCTTGTCGAGGGTGCTTCGTAGTTGCTCATATCGCCTGAGCTCTTTGACTTCTCGTCGGCTCAGATGCTCGCCCGCCTCTCTGCGGGCCTGCAACTCGTCGTGCAGTCTCGACAGCCGGTGTTCGTTGGCTTCGGTGCGCGCCCAGGCGGGAACGCCTTCGGCGTTACCGATCTCGCGGGCATAGGAGTCGATCAGTGCGCGCTGTTCCTCGCCAGTGAGTCCGCGCCACCAGGTGGCGTTGTCCCTGGCCCGTTGCTCACCGAAGATGCTGTCCGCCAAGTGATGTCGGATCTCGTCCGGGTGCACCGGCGGAACACGTTTCCACAGCGCCTCATTCGCGAGAGCCAGCGCGTGTTCGGCATCGAGGTGCGAGGCGACCGTGCGCCCGCGATCACCGGCGTCGGGGTCGGACGCCGCAGTGTCGCCTGCTAACGCATCACCGTCGCTTCCTCGGGCCACGCTCCCCGGTTCTGCTGACTCAGCCAGAGGGCGCGAGACATCGCCACCCTCGACAGGGCGTCCCTCGGTTCGTGAGTGTAGGTCTGCTTGTTGATGGTCAGGCTGTGCTCCGCCGTGGGTTCGGGCGGCTGTGCCAGGGAGACCGCCGTCATCTGGTAGTCGATGGTCTCGGGATCCTCCCGGGTGCGCCGCAGGGTGATCCGCCATTGGTGCGGGTAGATCTGGTTTCCCGTCGGCCGCCCGGAACGCCTTGCCGTCGTGTAGGTTTGGGCCACCGCGCTGGTCGGCAGGCTGGGGTGGGTGGTGACGATCCCGGTCTCCGAGTCGATCACCAGCTTCGCCTGCCCGATCGGCTGCCCCGCGGTATTGTCCTCCGCCGGGATCGGTGAAACGACCCAACCCATCTCGAACTGGGTCACCCGGAAGGTGCGGTCGGGGAAGATCTGAGCCAGGTAGGCCTGTGCTTGTTCCTCGGTCGCCAGCTGCACCATGTCGGCCTCCTTGGTCGGGTGTGGGTCCGAAGTGATCGGCGGGGATCGGCGTGGACCACAGATACGCGGATTCGCTGACCAGCATGGCGGGCGGGTGGTCGCTGGTCAGGCTGTTCTGGGGATCCCACCACACTGGGCCGGCGCCATCGTGCGGGTAGACGACGACGGTGGCGTGCGAGCCGTCGAGCACCGGGGTTCCGTCCGGGTGGTACAGGAGGCTGCCCGCCGCGTCGCGCGCATGCCACTCGCTGACCACCAGCGCCGACGAGCCCGGCCCCGACAGCGTAATTTCCCGGTGCAGCGCGGCATACTGCTCGCGCACGGAGAGATTCTGATCGGACAGGTGCAGGTCGTCGCGCAACCAGGCCCGCGCCCGATCCAGCCCGCTCGCCTCTCCGCTGATCAAGTCGGTCGTGCCGTCGGGCCGCTGGTCGAGGAACCGGGGGACCGAGACCGTGGGGTCACCGTAGAACGACGCCAGCCCCGCCAGCGCGCAATCCAGGCAATTGTTAGCGCGTCCGTCGACGGTGGGGCCGCCGTCATTGACAAGGTCACCGTAAGCGTTGGTGCGTGGGTCGGCGCCCACCCGGTAGTCGCCGTCCGGACCTTGCAAAGCCTGTTCCAGCGCGGCCTGGTGCATCGGGTCTTCAAGCGGCGCAAGCTCATTGGGCCCGTAGGTGCGGTGGTTGGCCGGATTGTCGAAGCCGGTCGGGTCGATGGGGCCTGGCCCCGGTGGCGGGAGATCGTCACCACCGCGTGCCACGTCGGCGTCGGGACGGCGGGGTGACGGCTCGGATGTCGGCTCTTGTTGCGCGCCAAGTGGATCCGCGGCGCGCAGGTTATCGGACGGCATCGGCCGACCGGCGTCGGGTGACATCGCGGCAGCAAAGACCGATGGGGTGGCTTCGGCAGCGTGCGGCGAATGTGGATCGGGACGGTTCTCCCGCGGTCCGGTGGCACCGCTGCCTCGATCGGCAGCGGATTCTGCGCGCCGGACGGTGTCGGCAGGAGGCTCACCCCCGACGCGGCTCGCCTGTGCCGCAGGACGCGATCTTTCCTCGGCGGTCTCGCCTCGGTGCGGCGTTGCGTCCTTGGGCGACTGGGCATCTCGCGGCGCTTGGCCATCGCGTGACGGCGCTCCGTCGCGGGGCGGCGCTCCGTCCCGTCGCGGCTGCGCGTCGCGTGGCGGTTGCGCGTCGCGTGGCGGCTGCGCGTCGCGTGCCGGTGGGGTGTCGTGCGGGGCCGGGGCATCGCGTGGCGGCGGTGTGTCGCGCGGAGCCGGCATCTCACGCAGGGCCGAGCCGTCCCGTGAAGGTGTCGACTCTCTGGTGAATTCGTGGCTCGGCGGCGTGGCAATCTCACGAGCCGGTGCGACGGCCTCGAAGGTGCGAGCGGCCGGTGCTGCGGCGACGTCGGAAACTCCCGCGCGAGTTCCCGCAGCGTGGGGACCACCCGTCGACGGGCCGGCAGGGCCGGTCGATGGCGCCGTCTGTGGCCCCGTCGGAGCGGATGCGGCGTGGCCGGCTGCCGGCTGCGCGCCGGAAGGCGAGCCGGCCGTCGGGGCATCGGTCGAGGGAGGGGCGGAGTGATGCGGGGCACTGGGGTCCGCGCCGGTAATTCCGCTCGGGTTCAACGGAATTGCATCGTGCGAAGGTGAGCCCAGATTGAGCGGCACGTCGACATCCGGGGGCCGCGCGCCGCTCACGTCGCCGGAGCGACCCGCGGGGGTCGGGGTAGATTCAATCGGCGTTTGCTGATGTTGGGTCGCGGGCAAGGGTTCGACTAATGGTGCTGCCGGCCGGTCACCCGTCAATGCGGTCATTTCTGGGCCGCCACCGTGTACGCCGGGACTGCGCACCCCGTCCACCGCCCCGAAGACCGCCCCCGCGCCGAGGGCATCGGCGAGATTGACATGCCCGGTCAGGGCCTGTTGCGCTGCCGCCGCGCCACCGGCGTTGCCGACGAATGACGCGCCGAAATTCTTGACGCGGTTACCGAGGGCGGAGCCGGCGTCGAAATCGTGCGCGCCCTTGAGGATTGGGCCCATGACGGCACCGGAGATGGCACCGGATTTGACGTCGTTCTGCCAGGACTCCCAGTCGAATTCGTGTCGGTTGCCTTGTGCTATCTGCTGGCCCTGAATGCCCGCATTGAGCCCTGCTGAGATGCCGGCATTGACCGCTGCCCCACCGAGTGCGCGGGTGACGAGTTGCGCGATGACTCGGGCCAGGGCCTCGGACGCTACTTTGGCGGCTGCGGCCCGAATGCCCTGGCTGATAATAAGTTCGATGCCGGCGATGGCCGCGGCAGCTTCGACGGGAGCGCCCCAGTTGATCCATGCCGACGCGGCGAGCGCGACCAGAGTCGCCGCCAGCGCAGCAAGATTCGCGATGAACATCTCTTTGGCGAACTCGATTTCGGTCGCCACGTTGTCGACCGCGTCCGCCATCTGACGCAACTGCCCGGCGGTCTGGTCGATTGACGACGCGTACGGTTTGAGTAGCCCGTCCAGCGTGTCGTGCAGCGCACCGGAGGTGAACCCGGACAAAGTCGTCCGCGTGGCGGCGGCCAGTCCGTCTTTGTGCGATTCCAATTGATCCGCGTAGTACCGCCACCGGTCGGCCTGGCGGCGGCACGCCGTCTCGTCGCCTTCCGGAAACGGCTCGCCGATGAGGTCGCCCACCCACCGTAACCAGCCGGGAATTTCGATGCCCACGGGTCACTTGCCCGAGAGAGGTAATCGAACCCGAACGCGTTTCACGGGGATGGTTCCGGTCAGTTCGCGGCGGCGCTCAGCCGGCCTTACCGCCGTCCTGAGCGACGATGCTATTTGCCGCGTCGGTAAGTGTCGGCGCCACGCTCTGTACCGCCTTGCGCAGATCGCCCGCATTGCTGATCACTTTCGAACGATCCGGATCGAATTTACCGGCGAAACTCGAACCGATTTTGTCGTGCGACCACGGTGAGTCTCCGGACAGCTCGCTGCTCAGACTGTCGATCAAGGAGCCCAGCGATGCCCCGATTTCATCGAATTGGCTGATCCCAGCGCGGGCGGTTCCGTCGTCGTACTCGAAGTGTTCTGCCATGTGCCTCTCCTTGATTCGCTCGACGAGCAGTGCCGTTGCGGGTTAGTCCGTGTCGCGGATACTCGGTCGCCAGTCCTGCGGGTCGATGTGGTCGTGGTTGCCCCCTGCGCCGGGTTCGGCGGCGGTACGCCTGTCCCGCGAGCCCGGCGCCGACAGCGGCACCTGTGGTTGCAGCGCCTTGAACTCGTCGAGCTCGTTGATCGGCTGCACGCCGAACTGGGCCACCTGCTGCCACAATCCGCTCTGAAATTCGTCAGTCTTGGCCCGCATCCTGGCCGCCGCGGCCTGCGCGGCCTGCACCACCGCAGCGGCCGCCTCGGCGCTGGAAGCCGCGGCGAACAACTTGTCGTCGAACTCGACCTGCACGATGACCCCCTGGGCATTCACCCAGGCGTGGGCCAGGTCGTCCTTCGACCAGCCGTCTGCGGTTTCGATCGCCATCCGCTGAGCGGATTGCGCTGCCGCGCCGGTGAATTCCTGCAGATTCGACAGCAAACGCTCCAGGTCGGGTCCTTCCGAACCCACCCCCCCGAACAGGTCGCCGAGACCGCTCACGAATTCCCCCATAACGATCAGCTTGAGCTGTGCCGATAGTTTACGGTGCCGCCGCCGGACAAATATGCATGAGTTTGTGTCCGGGAATCAGTTGCGCGAACCGCGCGGGCGCCCGCGACGACGCGGGCGGACGTGATAACCGCCGCGTTCGGCCAGGGCCCGCAAGCGGCGCAGCGCGAAGTCCCGCGCCCGTCCGGATTCGGGGATGACGACTCCCGCCCATAGTCCCTCTACGCCGGTGACCTGGTACGCCTCGCTGGCGCACAGCCACCGTCGCGGGCAAGCCAGGCAGAGCGCCTTGGCGTCCTCGTCGGGTTCAGTGGTTGTCCACCGCTCGGGCTCGGAAGTGCACGCCGGAACGTATTCGTTCAGCGGTGTGGACAACGGAATTGCCGCAGCAGTCATCGCTTTCCTCCCTGTCCGGGCGCGCATGCGCCGCCGTTGCGACGACATAACCACAAATCTAGCATTAGTGCAACATCTAAAACGTAGCAGCTACAACTTTGTCTGGATCTTGCCGGTGTTAGACATGTGTACTACAACTGAAGCGTGGCACACGTCTTGTCCGGATTATTACCCGGCAGAAGTCCCGTGTGGGTGAAAACCGCAGATAAAGCGGTTGAAGAGAGGTTTGGGGGCCGTGTCGGCTGCAAACCCGTAGCGGGAAAGATGTAGCATCTACAAACGTAGTGCCGAAGGAAGGCTGTAGCGACGTGCCCGAAACTTCGGGGTTCGAGCCGGGGGAGAAGCGCTGTGACGTCTGACCAGGCCGTGTACAAGTGGCCACCGGCTCTGCTGGTGCGACTCGGCGATGAGGTTCACACGTTGGACCCGCGGTCGGGCATCGCCATCATCGGCCGGGACAACTCCGCCACCGTTCGGCTTTCCGACGACCGGATATCACGGTGGCATGTGCGCCTGGAACCGCACCGCGAAGGCTGGCAGGCCATCGACACCAGCACCAACGGCATGTACCTGGACGGCGTGCGCCGCAGTTCGGTGCTGGTCTCCGGCGCGACCACCCTGCACCTGGCCAATCCCGAAGGCTTTCCGATCACGTTGACACCCGAGGCCGACGATGTCACCGGCGTGATCGACCTACCCGAGTCCGACGAGGACGAGTGGTGGGACGCCGACCTCGATCCGGGTGTCGCGCGTGCCGGGCATGCCGTGGCGGCGCGCCGCAACGAACTCGAGATCACGCAGCGCGGCCTGGCCAAGGACAAGATCATCAACGCGGGCACCCTGATCGCGTTCGAGAAAGGGCGCAGCTGGCCGCGGCGCGGGACGCTGGCCAAGCTCGAGAAAGCGTTGCAGTGGTCTCCGGGCACGATCGCCCGCATTCGGAGCGGATCCGCCGTCATACCGATTCCAGGCCTCGCGACCGCGCCGTCCGAGATGCCGGCCGTCACCGACGAGGCAACCGAGTCGCTCACCGATACCGTTCGGGCGCCGCTGATGGCTGAGGCCGTCGAACTGGCGATGCACACCATCAGCGCGGCCACTGCCGATCTGCCCGAACCGTCGGATCCCGCGTTCACCCCGAAGGTCACCAAGATCCTGGCCGACTTGCGCAAGCTGGAGAACGTGGCGGCCAGCGCGGCCCGCAACGCCAAAGGCACCCCCTCGGTGGTGCTGGCGTTGAGCACGGTGCGGCGCACCTACAACGACGTGATGGCAAAGGCGGCACAGTCGCCGGACGCGACATTGGGACAACGGCTCTATCAGGCTCGCCACCGCGCGGAACTCACCATCGACGAGGCCGCGGCCGCAGCTGGTCTGCCCGCCGAACTTCTGATCGATGCGGAGGCCGACCGCCCGCTGCCGGATGAGGTCGCAAGCGCGATCACGACATTGATCGGGCAACTCTCGGTCAGTTAGACGTCCGGTACTCCGGCTCGCTGACCGTCTGCTGGGCGGGCGCCGCCGCCGAGTGCCCCACGTTGGGCAGGCCGGCGGCCGGCGAGGCGGCGTGCGGGGTGGGTGCCTGCCCGGGTTGTGGGTGATCGGCGACGAACTCGTCGTAACTCGCCTGCTGGGGCGCCGCTGCCCGGCGCGGTTCCGGGGCGGTTACCTGTTGCATCTGCTGGGCGTGCGCGGTCGCGCTTTCGATGGCAGCGTCAGGCTGCTCACCCTCGGCGTACTCGCCGTAATACTGCGCGGCGGCCTGCGCATATTGCTCGGCGTAGGCCGCATACCAGGCCTGCTGCTCGTCCGATGCGCTCGGCTGCATGATCAGGGCGCCGACGGCGGCGCCGGCCTGTAAACCGTTGAGCACCAGCACGACCCACATGGCCCAGCCGGGCTGGACGCCTTCGGGCAGCACGACAACCCGCGACAGCGCGTCGAGGAATCCGATGGCGGCCAGCGCCGCGACGAGCCTGCCGGCCTGCCCGGAACTTGACACCTGCCGGGGCAGTAACCCGAATGCGGCAAACAGACCCGCCAACACGGCGAATCGCACATCCCAGTCGATTCCGAAACCGTTGAGCATCGGCCCGAAACTCACCAGGTAGGAGCACAGACCCAACAACGCGACCGCCCAGGTCAATTGGCGGTGGGACACCTTGCCGCGGGTCTCCGGCTCGGGAGACCATGACGACTCGGGAGACCATGACGACTCGGGAGACGAATAGCCGTCGTAACCGGCGTTGGTGTGCTCGGCCGGGTAATAGCCGTGGCTGCCGGGGTAGGCCATGCTCACTCCTTTGAAAGGCTCTTTGAAAGGCTCAGTCTTCCGCGGCGAACGACGCCTTGAGGTAACGCATTTCTTCGTCGGTGGCCACCATGGTGACTACCGAGGAGCCGGTGCGGGTGCTCACTTTGACGGTATCGCTGTCGACGTTGAGCGACTCCAGCGCGACATCGGCGTTGGCCGTTACCGGCGTAGTGGGCGGGACCACCACGATTGCCGTCACCCCCACCCGGACCGATTGCTCGGCCACTCCGTCGAACATCTCCACCGAGTAGTTGCGATCGGCGCCGGCCTGCATGGACCCGCGGTTGAAATCGGAGACCCACAGCAGATCATGGTCGTCGACCTCGTCGACCATGGTGCGCCACTTGGCCGGACGACGACTGTGCACCAGCACATGCGCCCCCAGTGCCAGCGAGCGCAGCACCACCTGCTGCGCCAGATGCAAAGTGCCGGCGATCTCCACCCGCCGGATCTGCGGGCCGAACAGCGACAGAGCAACCGCGCGGCCGTGATCGTCGGCACCGATCACCTGCCCGCAACCGGAGGCCGGCACATCCAGGTGCTGGAAGTCGCGGTCGGCGGTGCCCGCACGGGTCGCGGAAAGGCTTGAGTACGACCAGTGTTGAACTGGACGCGACGGCGGAGGCACCGGCAGGCTGGCCGCGAGCGCGGAGAACTGCCGCCCACGCAGATGGGTCAGGCCGCGCAGTTGGATGCGGGCCCGGCCGTGGGTGTCGAACCGGGCCAGCCCGCGAACCTGGATCGGGCCGCGCGGATCGTCGCGGCGCAACGACAGCGTCATGGTGGTCGAGTAGCTGGGGATGGTCCACAGCAGCCCGAGCCCAGCAGTGGTGAGCATGCGCGGCTTGATTGCGAAGCTGCGCAACCGGAATCGACCTTCCCGGCAGGTGCGCCAGGTCTCCTCGACGGTGCTCAGATCCACACCGTCGGTCAATTGGTTTGTGGCCTGGCCGATTTCGCCGGCCGTCAAAACCCGGGTGCGCAGGCCGCCCTCGGTCAGCCTGTTCGCCACCCGTCGGGTCGCGGTGGTGGCCGCGCGGATGACGCCGTTGCGGCCGCCGCCGCGCCGGCGCACAGCGGCGGCACATCGGGACGGGTCGAGCCGGACCGCGATCCACACGTTGCGCTGGGCGATGGCGGGCAGCGGCCCCAGAACCGCGTCGTACACGGCGGCCACCTGGCTGTGTCCTTGCGACCGGGCGCCCTGGCTGATCACGTCGATCGAATCCAGGGTGATGTCGAACTGCTGTAGGCAGTCCACCAGAGCCTGCACCGGCACGGTCTCCCCGGAGACCGTCATGCCCGGCTCCATGATCGTCATCGCCTGCGGATTCTCTTCGATCTGCAGAAGGGACATCAAAGTGTTTCCGTCCCAACGAAATCCGATCAGTGCGCCGTCGGCCATCGGCACGTCGAAGGGTTCGGCCGGTGTCGTCTTCCGGGTGCGTTTACGGCGCTGCCACCAGAATCCGGTACGCAGCGCGACCAACCGCGGCAGCGTGGTGCCACGCAACCGGACCACCAGGATCAGCGCCAGGGCCAGTCCGGCGAGGCTGCCCTGCCAACCGGGGAAGCCGAGCAGTGGTGCCGCGACCGTCCCGGCAGCGACGATCAGTTGCAGGACCAGCAGGTCGGGCAGGGGCAGCAGGCGAGCGGCGCCGATGTCAGTCGTTGAGCGCAACTGGTTCTGTTCCGAGGTCGCGGCCCGGCGCGCGGGCAATTCCGCTGCGAGGGTTGGACGACGCGGCACAGAGCGATCCTATCCAGAGCGGCGGGCGAAAATTGGCGCGGATTTGCCCGCTGACGCTGTTATACGCTACCCAGGCTCGGTGCTTGCCCGACGCTGATGGGGGTGGATATGCCCGCGCAAGTGACTACGCGTGCGCAGGTCAATGGGTATCGGTTCTTGATCCGCCGGTTGGAGCACGCGCTGATTCGCGCTGACTCCCGGATGATCCACGACCCGATGCGCGGCCAGATTCGCTCGCTGCTGGTGGGCCTGGTGATTGCCGTCCTGATCACCGGGGCGGCCGGGGTGCTGGCCTTCTTCAAGCCGTCGCCCAACATCGGTGATGCGCAGATTCTGCTCAGCACGTCCAACGGCGGACTGTACGTCCGCATCGGTGACCGCCTGCATCCGGTGCTCAACCTCGCGTCCGCGCGGCTGATCACCGGGAAGCCGGACGCTCCCAAATCGGTCAGCGACAAATGGCTCAACCAGCTGCCGCGCGGTCCCATGGTGGGAATCATCGGCGCGCCCAACAGCATTCACGGTGGGGCGGACATGCGGACGTCGGGGTGGACGGCGTGTGACTCGGTGCAGACCCCGGACGTTGCCAGGAGCACGGGCGTGGCCAGCGTGCAGACCACGGTGATCGCGGGCGATCTGACGCTCAACGAGGACATCCGCCGCGCCGCGCCCGCGCAGATGCTGTTGGTGAAATCCGGCGACGCCGTCTATCTGATCTTCGACGGCGTGCGCGCGTTGATCGACCCCAACGACGCGGTGGTGCTCAACGCGTTGCACCTGCAGAACGCGGCGACCAGACCGATCTCGGGTGCGCTGCTCAACGCTTTTCCCTTGGCACCGCCCATCCGGCCGGTGACCATCGCCGGTGCCGGCAGCCCCATTCCCGGTTTGCCCGCCGGATATCCGGTGGGCTCGATCGTCAAGACCGTCGACTCGCGCGGTGAGCAGCTCTACGTCGTGCTGCCCAACGGACTGCAACCGGTTTCCTCGGCCGCCGCCGACATCATCCGGTACAGCAACCCCACCGAGGCCGCCTCGCAGGGAGCGCGCGAAGTGCCACCGTCGCTGGTGAGCCAGGTTCCCATCGTGCACACGCTGCCTGTCGACCACTACCCGAGCGTGTCGCCGCAGATCGTCAACGCCGAACCGGACCGGGTGGTGTGCATGGCATGGGAACGGGCGAACTCCGCCGCCCAAGCTACGGTCGGTTTGCTGGTCGGGCATCGGCTGCCCATTCCCGACGGTGCCCAGCCCGTCGGTCTGGCCACCGGGGATGGCAACGGGCCGGGCGTCGACTCGGTGTATGTCAAGCCCGGCACCGGCGAGTACATCCAGGCCACCGGCGCCGAAGCGGACAGCCGCGCCCTGGGGCAACTGTTCTACGTCTCCGACGCCGGGGTGCGCTACCACATCAAGGACCTGCCCACGGCTGCCGCGCTGGGAGTCAGCGGCGTGCACGATCCCCGGGTCGACGCCGACGTCCCGCAGCTGGCGCCGTGGCCTGTCGTGTCCCTGTTGCCGGCCGGCCCCGACTTGTCCCAGGAGGCCGCGCTGGTCGCGCACGACGGAATGGGCGCCGACCCACGCGGCTCGAAGGTCGAACCGCCGAAGTCGTGAACGCTCTACAGGCGCAGCTCGCGGAATACCGCGTACAGCCGCACGATCCAGAAACACAGCGGGAACACCAGGACGATGGCGAGGTATTCCAGGATCTCGACCTGGCGGCGCATCACCGGTGAGAACTCCAGCCGCGGCGCGACGACACCGCAGGCGATGATCAGCACCATCAGCATCCCCAGGGCCAGCGTGGCATAGAACTGCCGGCCGTCGAGGTCGGCCGTCACCTTGACGATGGACAGCAGCGCGATCGTCATGCCGGCGGCGACCAGCGTCGCCGACTGCACCAGGTCGTGGTGGCTGCGTCCACGCAGGCACAGCACGGTGGCCACTGCGGCGACGAAAACTGTTCCCTGCCAATAAAATCCGCTGCTGAAGTCAAGCGCGAGGTAGCAGCCGGCGGTCGCCGTGATCGCGGCGGCGGCCAGAATGCCGGTCAGGTACTGGCTGGCTCGCCGAACCCGTACCGTCATGCCTTCCTCGGTCGGGATCACCTGTTTGCCTACGGCATTGACACCTTCGACGGTGGTGCCGCCCTGGGTCTCGATGTCGTCCAGCGGCTCTCCCGCGGTCGGAACCCGCGGCACCGGCAGCTTGGCCAGCAGGATGGTCACCCGGGGCGAGAGGTAGACGACGATCACCGACACCGTCGCCAGTACCGCTCCGATGGCCCGCGGCGCCGGATTCCACAATAGGTCGGCCACGCCCGCCGTTCCACCGATGACCGCCAGCGAGATCACCGCGGTGTGCAGCGCGCGACCCCGGCCGGTGATCAGCAACACCAGCAGCGACCCGAGCCCGGTCAAGCCGAAGGCCATCGGCAGCGACTTCGCGCCGAAGCCGTCGGGAACCACGTACAGGGCGCCGCCGAACAACAGGGGAGTGGCGACGGCGGCCAGCCACTCCGAGCGCCGGGCGCCGGCAGAACGATAGGCGATGAGGCAGGCGATGATCACCGCGAGGACGCCGATGCCGAGCGCGGTCGCCGGCACGTATAACTCCGCGGTTCGGCGCGGCAGCAGGAAAGCGACGGTGACGGTGGCGGCCAGGCCGACGCCGAAGCAGGTGATCAGACGTGCGTCGCGCGAGAGCCAGCCGAGTGCTGCATGGTGTTGGTGGGTGGCCTCGTCGGCTGGGGCTTCCTGGATGTCGTCGAAGAGCAGCGGGCGGGCGGGCTGATCCATCTCCCGGATCACCAGCAACTCGCCGTCGTAGATGTTGGCTTCGCTCAGCGAGCGGCCCGGATCGATCGCGTCTTCACCGAGACGGGCGAGGGTCCACTTTCCCTCGGTCGTGTCGAACATGAGGTCGTCACCGCCGGGGTGCGCCGCGAGCTGCTCGTTGGCGATGTCGATCACTTCGTCGATGAACCCGGCAATGCTGTTGTTGGGCGGTAACCCGACGTCAAGCCGCAGATCGCCGACCACCAGGGTGACCCGGCTGAGCGTGGGCTCGGCCTCGGATTCTGCGTCTAATTCAGACAGCGACGGCGGTAGAGTCATCGCTGTCGGCCTCCTGCGGGTTGTGTCATTTGCTGGTGACATTACCTAGGCGCCGAGGGGCAAATCTGAGCCAATTTTGGAATTACGCGTGATTTGGGGGGATTTCAAGGGATGAGGCGTTGAGTACGCAGGGTTTCGTGCGCCGCCTGCGGGTTTCACCGCCACGGATGCCCGGCGGTGAAGTCAACCTGCAGCCGCCGCCTGAGGTGCCGCGGGTAATACCCGGCAACCTCCTGATGCGGCTGCTGCCCTTTGTGATGATCGTCGCCGTCGTCGGGATGATCGCGCTGATGGTGACCGTCGGGGGCCGGGACCTGATGAAGAACCCGATGTTCCTGATCTTCCCGATGATGATGGTCATGTCCATGGCCGGCATGTTCATCGGCGGTGGTGGCCGCTCCGGTAAGGCCGCCGCTGAACTGAACGAAGAACGCAAGGACTACTTCAGCTACCTGGCCAACCTGCGCGACGACGCCGATATGACCGGAGCGGGCCAGCGCACGGCGCTGGAGTGGAGCCACCCCGATCCGCGGGCGCTGGCCGACGTGGTGGGCACCCGCCGGATGTGGGAGCGGCGCCCCACCGACAACGACTTCTGCCATGTTCGCGTCGGTCTCGGCACCCACCGCCTGGCCACCCGGCTCCTCGCGCCGGAGACCGGGCCGCCCGAGGATCTGGAGCCGGTGTCGACGGTCGCGCTGCGCAGGTTCGTCAAGACGCATTCGGTGGTGCACGCGTTGCCCACGGCGGTCTCGCTACGCGCGTTCCCGGCCATCACCTTCGAGGGCGACCGCAAGCTGGCACGGCAGTTGGTGCGGTCAATGATCTTGGAGCTGTGCGCATTTCACGGACCGGACCACGTGCAGGTCGCGGTGGTGACGGCCAACCCCGACGGCGAGAACTGGAGCTGGGTCAAGTGGTTGCCGCACGCCCAGCACGCCTCCGCCCGCGACGGAATCGGTTCGATGCGATTGCTGTTCCCGGGGCTGGAGCTGTTGGAGCGTTCGCTCGCAACGGATTTGGGGGAGCGGGGCCGGTTCAGCCGCAACGCCGAGCCGACCAAGGGTCTCAAGCACCTCGTGGTGGTGATCGACGACGGATACATCACCGGGTCAGAGCGGCTGGTGACTGATGCCGGACTGGACAGCGTCACGCTGCTGGACCTCAACGGCGCCGACGCCCCGGCCAACCGGCGCGGGTTGCAACTCACGGTCGAAGGGGATGACGTCGGCGCGCGCACCGCGGTCGGTGTCGAACGATTCGCCACCCCGGATACGATCACCGTCGCCGAAGCCGAGGCGACGGCTCGCCGGATCGGTCGTTACCGCCTGGCCAGCGCCGCGCACATCGTCAACCTGGAGGCCGACGCACGCGCCACCGACCCGGGCCTGATGGCCCTGCTCAAGATTCCCGATGCCGCCGAGATCGTTCCCGAGCAGGTCTGGCGAAAACGCTCTCCACGCGAACGTTTACGCGTGCCGATCGGATACACACCCAACGGCCAGCCGCTGGAACTGGATATCAAGGAGTCCGCGGAATCCGGCATGGGCCCGCACGGGTTGTGCATCGGCGCCACCGGTTCGGGCAAGTCGGAGTTCCTGCGCACGCTGGTGTTGTCGATGGTCACCTCGCACTCGCCCGAGGTGCTCAACATGGTGCTGGTCGACTTCAAAGGTGGCGCAACGTTTCTCGGGTTGGAAGGGGTGCCGCACATCGCGGCGATCATCACCAACCTCGAGGACGAGCTGATCCTGGTCGACCGTATGCGCGACGCACTGGCCGGTGAGCTGAACCGCCGTCAGGAGTTGCTGCGGTCGGCCGGCAACTTTCCCAACGTCAACGAATACGAGCGCGCCCGGGCCAACGGCGCCGAGCTCGATCCGCTGCCGGCGCTGTTCGTGATCGTCGACGAGTTCTCCGAACTGCTCTCGCAGAAGCCGGATTTCGCCGAGCTTTTCGTGATGATCGGCCGACTGGGCCGGTCGTTGCACGTGCACCTGCTGCTGGCATCGCAGCGCCTCGAGGAAGGCAAGCTGCGCGGGCTGGATTCCCACCTGTCCTACCGGATCGGGCTCAAGACCTTCTCGGCCGGGGAGTCGCGCAGCGTCCTCGGCGTGCCGGACGCCTACCACCTGCCCAGCGTTCCCGGGTCGGCGTTCCTCAAATGCGATGCCTCCGAGCCGGTTCGGTTCAACACCTGCTACGTCTCCGGTGAATACGTCCGGCCGCGCCGGGCGCAGTCCGGCCGCGGCAGGCAATCGGGCGCGCTGGCGCCCAAGCTGTTCACCGCGACACCGGTCAAGAAGGATGCGTTGCCGGCGGCCCCGGTGGCCGAGCCTGATGCTCCCAGCATCTCGTCGTCGCCGGTGCGGACGACTCTGCTCGACGTCGTGGTATCTCGTCTGCGGGGCCACGGCCGCCCGGCCCACGAGGTGTGGCTGCCGCCGCTGGACGAAAGCCCCGCGGTGAATCAGCTACTGCCCGATGCGAACTGGTCCGCCCCCGAGAACCTCGACGGACGGCTGTGGCTACCGATGGGGGTGGTGGACCGGCCCTATGATCAGCGTCGCGACGTGTTGATGGTCGACCTGTCCGGCGCCCAGGGCAACGTGGCGGTGGTCGGTGGGCCGCAGTCGGGTAAGTCGACGGCGTTGCGCACCTTGATCATGTCGGCCGCGGCCACCCACACGCCCGAGCAGGTGCAGTTCTTCTGCCTGGATTTCGGTGGCGGCACGCTGACCAGCCTGGTCAACCTGCCGCACGTGGGCGGGGTCGCCGGCCGGATGGACGCCGACGGGATCCGGCGAACCGTGGCCGAAGTGGCCGGGGTGTTGCGTGCCCGCGAGGTGCGGTTCCGCGATCTGGGCATCGAGTCGATGCGCGACTTCCGCCAGCGCAAAGCGCACCTGGCGACGCTGCCACCCGAGGTGGCGGCACGGGATCCGTTGAGCAAGGACAAGTTCGGTGACCTGTTCCTGGTGATCGACGGCTGGGCATCGATCCGCAGCGACTTCGAGATGCTGGAGCCGACCCTCAACTCGCTTGCTGTCCAGGGTCTTTCGTACGGCATCCACCTGGTGATCTCGGCGACGCGCTGGATGGAGATGCGTGCTGCCGTCAAGGACATGCTCGGCACCCGCATCGAGCTGAAGCTGGGTGATGCGCTCGACAGCGACGTGGGCCGCAGGTTCAACGAGCTGATCCCGGTCGGCCGGCCGGGCCGGGGGATGAGTCACGAACGGCTGCACATCCTGATTGCGCTGCCACGGCTGGACTCCAGTTCAGGGGTCGAGGATCTGCCCGACGGAGTGTCGGCCGCGGTCAAGGCGATGCGGACGCACTACGGCAAACGGCAGGCGCCACGCGTGCGGATGCTGCCGCACAAGGTGGACCGTGCGGCGGTGGTCCGGGTGGCGGGATCGGCCCGAATGCTCGGCAAGGCCCGCTTCGCCATCGGCATCAACGAGGCCGAATTGATGCCCGTTGTACTCGATTTCGACGCGCAACCACATCTGGTCGTGTTCGGGGAAGCGGAATGCGGCAAGACCGGTCTGCTGCGCAACATCGCCACCGGCGTGATGGAGAACGCGAGCCCGGAGCAGTGCAAGATCGTGCTCGTCGACTACCGCCGCTCGATGCTCGGCGTCGTCGCGAACGACTATCTGGGCGGCTACGCCACCGCGTCCCAGTCCTGCACGGAACTGATGGGCGCCCTCGCCGAGACGTTGCGGGAGCGGATCCCGCCCAGCGACATCACCCAGCAGCAACTCAAGGAGCGATCGTGGTGGTCGGGTCCGGACATCTTCGTGATGATCGACGACTACGACCTCGTGGCGACGGGATCCATCAGCAGCCCGTTGAGCCCGCTGGTCGAATTCCTGCCGCAGGCGCGTGACATCGGCCTGCGCATCGTCGTCGCCCGGCGGATCGGCGGAGCCGGACGCGCGATGATGGACCCCTTCGTCGGCCGGCTCAAGGATCTGTCCTGTAACGCTCTGGTGATGAGCGGAACCAAGGACGAAGGAGCGCTGTTCGGCTACAAAGCCAGCGAAATGCCTCCGGGTCGCGGAATGCTGATCTCTCGCACCGCCAAGAGTGGAGTGATCCAGCTGTCCAGAATGGCCGACCTGTGACCGGCGTCAGTGAACTGAGACGGGTCCGGGTGGTCTCGGCCGCCCCCGATCACATCCGGGTGTCGGTCTTTGGAGGCCGGACGCAGCTGGATATCGCACTGCCACTTGATGTTCCGGTGTCCGGTTTCGTCCCCGAAGTGGCGCGCCTGATCAGTTCCCGCGACGCAGAAGAGGACTCGAAGGACGAGCGCCGGACGTTCTGGGTGCTCAGCCGTTTCCACAGCGGTGCCGAGCTGCGACCCGACCAGACGCTGCGTGATGCCGGGGTGGTCAACGGGGAGCTGCTGCGGCTTACGCCGCGACAGGCGCTGACGCCGCCCACCCTCTACGACGATGTAGTGGACGCGGTCGGCCGCTTGAACAAATCCGCCTATGCCGCTTGGGATTCGGTGTCGGCGCGCTGGATGGCGTTCGCCGGGGGGCATCTGGCTTCGCTAGCGATGGTCTACTGTTTGATCGCTGCGACCGGCGCGGTGAATCGGTACCTGATCGTCGGTGTGGCCGGCGCGGTGGTGCTGGCGCTGGTCGGCGGGGCCACGATGGCGCACCGCTCGTACGGCTTGCACGATGTGGCCGCGGCGCTGGGGTCGGCGGCGATTCCGATCACGGCCGGGATCGCCTTCGCGGTGCTGGGCCAGTACGGCTACTCAGGGCTGGCCGCTGCCTGCGGGTCGGTGTCGGTGCTGTGCGCGGTGTACGACCGGGTGATCGGGACGGGGCGCTGGGCGTATCTGGCCGCAGCATTGACGTTCGGGTTGGTCGGTGTCGTGCTGGTGGCTCGCGCCCTGCACGCTCGTGCCGACATCGTCACCGTGACCGGAGCGGTGGTGGCGACGCTCGGATGTCTGGTGGTGCGGCGGTTGACGTCACGGCTGGGGCGGTTCGAGACCCCGACCGTCACCGTCGAAACCAAGCGCGAGGACTGGGATTTCGAGAATCCGTTCGAGCCGTCGGCCGCGACCGACAACGGAGATTCGGGAACTGCGATGCCGACCGCGGAAGCGGTGTGGAACAGGGCTAAGTCCGCTTCGGTCACGCGAGCGGGGCTGCTGACCGGATTGGCCGCGGCCGCAGCGGTTTGTGTGATGTTGCTGCTGCGCACCGTCGTCGACTGGCCTGCGGTCGTGTTCGCGCTGGCGGTCGCCGCCGCGCTGGCGTTGCGCAGCCGGACGTTCCACAGCTGGTTCGAACGCGCCGCGGTGGCGATTCCGGCCGTGGTGATTCTGGTGAGCACCTGTGTGACGGCGCAGAACGGATCAGCGCCCATGCCGCTGGCGGCGCTCGGCGTGCTGCTGTCCGTCGCGGTGGGTGCCGCGTGCGCCGGCCTGATGATGCCGACCAACGGCGCGCCGCGTCGAGTGGACACGCTCCTTTCCTATGCGGATTACCTGGCGGCCGGATCGCTGATCCCGTTGGCGCTCTGGGTGGTGGGCGTCTACCAGCGCCTGGGAATCTGATGAACCGGTTCGTTGCGGTCCTGGGCGCGGTGCTGCTGACGGTGCTGGCCGATCCCGTGCCGGCATGGGCGATTCAGCCGCCGGTCGTCGAACCCGGACCGCCACCCAACGGCCCGGTGGGTCCCCCTGAGCCGACCGACCTCAAAGCGATCTGCGGAGTCCCGACCGGGGTACTGCCGCAAACCGACTTCACCCTGCAGACCAGCGCCGAGGCCATGCTGAACTACACCGCCGCCTGGCGGTTCTCCCGCGGCGCCGGCCAGAAGGTCGCGGTGATCGACACCGGGGTGAACCGGCACCCACGGTTGCCGCTGTTGGAGGGCGGCGGCGACTACGTGTCCAATTCCGACGGCCTGCAGGACTGCGACGCCCACGGAACCTTGGTGGCAGGGCTCATCGCCGGTGCGCCCAGCCCGGCCGACGGCTTCGCGGGGGTCGCGCCCGAGGCGACGATCCTCTCGATCCGCCAGAACAGCACCGTCTACGGCATCAAAGAGGGCGGTTCCGGCCAGGCCAACGACCCCAACGCCAACTCGCCGGGCTACGGCAACACCGTCACGCTGGCGTACGCGATCACGCGGGCGGTCAATCTGGGCGCCACCGTCATCAACCTGTCCGAGGTGGCGTGCAGCCCGGTCGGTGGCGGCTTGGACGACGCTCAACTCGGGCGCGCGGTGCGCTACGCCTACGAGCGCAACGTGGTGGTGGTGGCCGCGGCGGGCAACTTCAACAACCAGGGACTGTGCAAGGCCCAGAATGCGATGCCCGACCCGAACATGCCGCTGAAGAGCGGATGGGATTCGGTGCGCACCATCGCCAGCCCGGCCTGGTTCAGCGACTACGTGCTGACCGTCGGGGCGCTGACGACGTCCGGGGAGCCCGCCGATTTCAGCCTGCACGGTCCCTGGGTAGGCGTGGCGGCGCCGGGCGAACGGATCATCTCGCTGGACTCCGGCGGTCCCGGACTGATCAATGCCGTGATGAGCCAGCAAGGATTGGCGCCGATCAACGGCACCAGCTTCGCGGCGCCGTTCGTGTCCGGTGTGGTGGCTCTGATCCGATCCCGCTTTCCCGAACTGAACGCCGGTCAGGTGATCGATCTGGTCAAGCGCACCGCCCATACCCCGGGTGCCGGCCCCAACGAGGCCACCGGGTACGGCGTCGTCGACCCGATAGCCGCGTTGACCTATCGCCTTCCGGCGCCGAATGAGGCGCCCAACCCCGAGGCCGCGAAGCCTATAGCCGGCAGACCGCACGTCGACCCGGGCAGCCAGCGGGCGCGCATCATCGTGCTCTCGGTGACGGCGGGTGCGGTAGCGCTGGCTGCGGTGGCGTGGGCTTTCTCGGTGGCCAGAAGACGGCGAGAATCGGGGCAGCCGAAGTTGCGGCGCTAATCGAACCGGAAATTATGCGATTTGCGCTACGTAGAATTGAATACGGCGAATAACTGGTTCTAGTGGCGGAAAGGGGGGACGACATTGCCGAAGCAAACGCCCGAGTCGAAACAAACGCCTGAGTCGAATCAAACGCCTGACGACGACCGCGGGTCATTGGCGCGCCCTCCCTGGTTGCCCGGAGAGAAGAAGCGCCGCCGTGTCCAGATCGGCCGGGGGAAGCGGCACGACGAGGCCGACGAACGTCGCGACCGACCGGCCAAACCGGACGAGAAAGCCGAGCAGACCGGGCCGTCGCGCACCCTGGCCGAGGACGTGCCGTCGCCACCCAAGCGGGACCGCGTCCCGGTGTCGCGACACACGCCCGACGTCGAGACCGAGACCCCGGCGGCCGCGACGGACGAGACGGCGGAGTCCCGGCCCAGGCGGGTAGCGGTGCCGTACGACCGCATCAGGCGCTTGCAGCAACTGGAGCCCCAGCCGGTGCCGCCGGTTGCTGAGCTTCCGCCAGAGCCTGAGCCTGAGCTTGAGCCGCCGGTTGCTGAGCTTCCGGCGCAGCCTGAGCCGCCAGTTGCTGAGCTTCCGGCGCAGCCTGAGCCGACACCACCCGACGGACCGGCGGATGACATCGTCGACGCCGCGCCCCTCGCAGAACCGGAGCCGCTGTCCGCCGCGGAAGAGCTGCCGGTCGCACCGGAGCCCGAGGCAACCCCGGAGTCGGTCGAGTGGGTGTCGGAGGCGCTGACGCGGCTGGAATGGCAATACGATTCCCTGCTCGCCGAGTCATTGGTAAGACCTGAGGCGCCGTCCGAGTCAGCGCATGAATCCGAATTCGATGCGGCTGAGGAGATTTCGGCTGCACCGGACCCTGAGCCGGTGAACGAGACGCCGAGTGAACTTGCTTCAGCGGACTCGGCTCTCGAGCCTGACGTGAGCGGCGGGTTGCCAGAACTCTATTCAGATGTCGAGTACCCGCTCGAACCTGTTGAAACTGAGGCGTTTTCGGTGGAATCCGAGCCGGACTCCCAGCGTTGGGAGGAGCCGGAGCTTCCTGAGGCGGTGGCGGAGCCCGTGCCGGTGGAGCCTGAGCCCGCGCCGGTTGCGGCGGAAACGCAGTGGGAGCCAGAGCTGGCTGAGGCGCTGCCGGAACCCGAGCCGGTGGTTGAGGTTTCGACGGAGCAGGATTGGACTTTCGAGGTGGAGCCGGAGCCTGTGCCGGTGGAGCCTGAGCCCGCGCCGGTTGCGGCGGAAACGCAGTGGGAGCCGGAGCTGGCTGAGGCGCTGCCGGAACCCGAGCCGGTGGTTGAGGTTTCGACCGAGCAGGATTGGACTTTCCAGGTGGAGCCGGTGCCGGTGCCGGTGCCGGTGCCGGTGGAGCCTGAGCCCGCGCCAGTGCAGCCTGAGCCTGTGCCGGTCGCTGCCGAACCGCAGTGGGAGCCAGCGCCGCTGCCGGAACCCGAGCCTGTCGAAACCGTCGCCGTCGATTCGGAAACGTCGACGCAGGAGTCTGAATCCGGTGAACTCGACGACATCGAGTTGAGAGCCGCGGCCCTGCTTGAGCAGATGGCCGCCAAGAGGGCGCAGGCCACGGCCGCCCCGCAGGAAGCGGAGGTTGACCTCATCGCCGACGACGCACGGGACGCAGAAGTTTCGGATCGATTGCCCGCTGAACCAACGGACGAATTCGAGTCGCTGGCAAGCGAGGAGCACGCCGACGAGGCGGTGCCGACACAATGGCTGCCGACAGACCCGGTGAGTGAAGTCCAGCAGCCTGCGGCTGAGCCGGAGCCCGACGATGCCCGGTTCGAGGCCGCCCCCACCGAGTCTGTCGCCCCCGCCGAATCTGTCGCGCCCACAGAATCTTTCGAGGCGCCCGCCGAGTCTTTCGAGGCTGAATCGCCGACGCAGGACGTCGAGCGAGCCGCGCCCGCTGCCGAGGAACGGACCAGAGGGCCCCGCCGGCCGGCACCACCGCCATGGCAGACGCCGAGCTCCGCCATGGCGGCGGAGATCGAAGAGGTGGTGATGGACGCTCCTGTCGCGCAACACGAGCCGGCGCGGGCGCCCGAGCCGCCAACCCAACAGGGGCCGTTAATACCCGGCCCACAACCGTCCACGCCGCCGGCTCAGGCCAGAAGACGACCCCGCGCGGGCGGCCGGCCTCCCTGGCCGCCACCGCCACCACCTGGACCGTTCCCGCCGCCGCCTTGGTGGCCGGGTCCGCCGCCCGGCCGGCGTGTCCCGCCCTCACCAAGGCCGGCGGCGTCCACAGCACCGCCGCGGGCCGCGCAGCCGGCACCGCCGGGGGCCGCGCAGCCGACACCACCGCCGGGCCGCCCCCAGCCACCCGTCGGAGGCCCCCCGCCGGGATACCAGCCCTTCCGGATGCCGCCGTCGATCGACGAGGCGGAGATCACCCACCCGGATCGCTTTGCGCCGCCGTCGGGTTGGCGCCGTGCGGTGCACAACGCCACGGGCGGCCATGTCAATCCCGGAGCGTCGCGGAAGGAACGTCAGCAAGATCATCTGCTCGCCGAGATCCGCCAGCCGATCGTCGGTGACTTCCGCATCGCCGTGCTCTCGATCAAGGGTGGCGTTGGAAAGACCACCACCACTTTCGGATTGGGCTCAGCACTGGCCACGGTGCGGCACGATCGGGTGATCGCGGTCGACGCGAATCCCGACCGCGGCACGCTGGGGGAGCGGGTCGGCGACCTGTCGACGCGATCGACCGTGCGTGACCTCTTGTCGGATCCCAACATCAACCGCTACGCCGACGTTCGCAATCACACCTTGATGGCGACCAGCCGCCTCGAAGTGCTTGCCAGCGAACAGGACCCGGCGGTGTCCGAGGTCTTTGGCGCGGACGACTACCGGCGCACGGTGGACATCTTGCGGCACTACTACAACATCATCCTGACCGACTGCGGCACCGGCATCATGCATTCGGCCATGTCCGCGGTTTTGGACCTGGCGCACACCATCGTGCTGGTCAGCTCGCCCGCCATCGACGCGGCCCGCAGCGCGTCGGCCACGCTGGATTGGCTGATGCAGCACGGACATTCGGGTCTGGTGCGGGAAGCGCACGTGGTGCTGAGTGCCTCCCGCCCGGGTTCGGCCGCGCTCAAGCTGGACAAGGTCTACGAGCACTTCCAATCACGTTGCCGCTCTATTCATCTCATCCCGTTCGATCCGCATCTGGCCGAGGGTGCTGACGTCGATTTCGGCCGATTGAACCTCGCGACCAGGCAGGCGTACCTCGAACTGGCTGGCTCGGTGGCGGAGAACTTCGGGCGGCTGCGCGCGCCGCGGGAACAACCCTGAGTCTCGAATTCGCCGATTCACCCGACTGCGGGTGCAAGTCGAATGACGAAGCCCGGACTCACCGAATCCAGTGAGCCCGGGCCACGGTCAGATCGCCGGAACGATCAGCAGCTGATGTTGGCAGCCTGACTGTTGTCGAGGTCCTGAACCTGCTGGTTCTGGTCGACGGCACGCGCCCGAGTGGTGTGCAGATCGTTGATGATCTCGTCCATCTCGTTGGAGAACTGCGTGCGCAGCGCGTGGATCTCTTCCGGGGCGTGGCCGGTGTAAGCCCCCGAAGTGAGCGCGTTGAACAGTTGGTCGACTTCGTTGCGCATCTGCTCGGCGTCGGAGGTGATGCTGCCGATCAGGTCCAGCGATTCGTAGTTCGCCGCGAAGTTGTACTTGATGCTGTGCGTCATGATCTTCTCCTGAATTCCTAGCCGTCGAGGTTCTGGTGGGCCTGGATGTATTGCATCGAGCTTTCCGCGAGATTCTTTGTGCGGTGCTGGATTTGCGTCAGGTGCTCGAGGTGCTCGGTCATGCGTCCGTGGAACACCTGAGCCTGGTTGCCGGCCCAGTTCGGGCCGACCATCAGATTGACTTCATCTTCCATCTTGCGCAGCAGTCGGTCGGTCTCGACCAGGTGCTCGTGGATCGACTTGACCTGTGGTGGTGCGTCTTCGGTGACTTCAAATTGTCCGGGAACTGCCATGTCTACTCCTTTGTCGGGTGCCCTGGATCGTCGGGCACGACGGGTCTGGTCTCATCGAAATACCGTGCTAAACCAATGACGCCTCCCACTGGTCCGTCGATAACTCGACAAGCTGACTGATCGCCTGGCCGACCGAGTGATCCGAGCCAGGCTTCAACGTGGTCCACAGCTGGCCGCTCGGTGAGGCACTCGGCGCCGCGACGATGCGACCCTTCCTGGTGTAGAACACCCCCACCGCCGCCGCGCGTCGGGTGAACCGGTCCTGTTCGGGGCACAGTGCGTAGTACACGATCTCGGCGAACGCCATCCGCGACGAAAGTGCCGCTCCCAGAACCATTGCCGCGCGCGGCTCGGCACCCAGCGCGCGGACCCGGTCGGCCAGCAGCCGTGCGTCATGAGTGCCGATGAGGTTGCGGGTGACGATGTCCGTGGGCGCTCCGACCGGCGTGACCTCGGCGGCTTCCGCCCGCGGCAGCGCACCGATCAGCGCGTGCGTGGCCCACGAGAGACTCGCGGCATCGTCTGCCGCCTGCAGGCTGATATTGTTGCCCGCCCGTCGCGCCACCACACCCGAAGCGCCGCAACGGATCACACTCACCCGGGCAATGCCGTCCGGGGTGACCAGCCGCATCGCGAGCTCGCGCTCCGGCCGGCGCAGCGCCCGCAACAGCGGCACCAGATCAGGATCGATCGCGCCGTCGGCGATCAGGCCGCGTGCGATGAGGCTGCGGGTTGCCGCGTCGAAGGCGGCCTCGAGGGTGTCGACGCGTTCGTACCGCGGCCGCACATCCAGCACGGTGGGGAACCCCTGCACGCCGGCCCGCTCACCGACGACCTGCAGTTCGTCGTCGGTCAGGGTGAACCCCGACGTCACGGCGGCGGTCACAGGGTCACCTCCTGCTCAGCGCCGATCACCGGCGGGGAGACCCACCGATCGGACACCTGCTGCAGCGTGCGCTCGGGTTCCTCGGCGAAGCCCTCCGGTTGCTGCGGATCGGGCGCGGCCAGGTCGTCGAAGATCGCGGTGTTGGGGCCCCAGCTGACGTGCGACACCTCGAACGGAGCATCGCTCTGCTGTGCGGCCGGCAACCAGGTCTGGCCACCGTCGGATAGGCCGGCGCCCGCCTCCCCAGCCCCTTCCAGCGTGCCCGCCTCGCGGAACGACTCGTACGATTGGCCGCTGCCGTCGCGCCGGTTCCCGCCCATCGGGGCGTAACCGCCTGCGCCACGGCCCATTCCGCTGCCACCGGAGCCGTCGGATTTGAAGCTGGTCTTCTTCAGTTCTTTGGCCTCGGCGCTGCCCGCCACCGGCGTGGCCAGCATCGGCGACAGCTGTCGCGCCGCACCACCTCCGCCGCCACCGCCGCCGCGCGATCCGCCGCCGGACTTGCCGTCCTTCTCGCCTTTGAGCGCAGCGGAATTGGTGACCTGCGGCGGAACCGGCTGGTCCCACGGCTCGGCGAGTTCGGCGACGGCGTCCTCGTAGCGATGCATCACTGCAGCGGCGTCCGCCTGCTGCGCGGAAGCGGCCTCCTCGAACTCGGCGAAGCTGCCCTGCACTATCGCACCGTTGTACGCGGATAGGGACGCCATCATGTCTTGTGCCGCTTTGGCTTCGATGGCTTCGGACACGCTGGGCATGGAGAGGATGGCGACGGTATTGGCGACGGCAGCCTCCTCGGCCCGCCGGCCGTTGGCGGCCGCGCTCAGGCTGGCCGCCTGCAACCACTTGCCGAACGTCTCGAGTTTGCGGACCGCGGCCTCGGAGGCGTTGCTTTCCCACGACCCCCGGACGCTTTCGACCAGCCGGTCGTAGTCGGCCGAGATCCTGGCGAACTCGTTGGCCACCCGAATCCAGGCCGCACCGGCCTCACCGACCGAGGACGGGCCGGGCCCCTCGGTCAGGTCGCGCGCCAGCTGCTCGGTGCTGCGCGATTCCCACACCACGTTGCTGAATCCCATTGCCGTACACCCCCTTTCGGCCTCTTATCCGGTACCGCCGGTTGGTTTACTCAGTCAGCAAGATCGGTTTCGGAGATGCGTCCCGCGTGCGTGCGCATCGTCGCCGACACCTCGCGGATCTCGTTGGCGCCCTGGTCGGATGCCTTGGTGAACGACCCGTGCACCTCGTTGAGGGTGTGCGCGACGCGCTGCGACACCTCGTCCTGGCCCGAGGCGATGGTGGTCAGGTTCGCCCGCTCGGTTTCCAGCACGTGCTGCATGCGGTTGGCGAGCTCGTCGAGCTGCCGGGTGACGTCGGTGACCTCGTCGGGCCGGATCGACAGGCGGTTGTAGTCGGTCATGTCAGTGCTCCTAGATTCGAAGTTTGATGTCGGGGCTGTCGTCGGGATCGATTGTGGTGTCGCCGATTACGGCCGGGCTGGCGTGGCCGAGGTCGCCCACGATCTCGCCGCCCTGATCGGTCGTGTGCAGGAATGAGGCTGCGGTGTGGTTGCCGCCGGCGCCCGCTTTGCCACCGTGCGCCCCGGCCGCGCCGCCCATCATTCCCGCGCCGCCCATACCCATGCCGGCGGCGCCGCCGCCGACCGACGCTCGCGCGGCGCCGATGGATCGTGCCGCGGCGGCCCCGCTGTTCTCGTTCTGCACCATGGGCGAGGCGGCCGGGTTGCGGGCCGGAGTGGTCGCCCCGACGCCGCCGCCACCGCCGTGTCCGCCGCCGCTGGGGTGGGTCGCGCTGACCATCCGGCCGGTGTGACCGAGGGCCGAAGCGGGCGAGGCGGCGCCGGCGCCCTGCCCGGCCTGGCCGATGCTCGATATCAGCCCGGTGCCGGCTTGCATGCCCGCCTGCAGGGCCTGGGTGCCGGCCTGGACGCCCATCGTCAGCGGCATCATGCCCATCTGCATCGCGGGGCCGATCATGCTCATCCCGACCGACATCATCGGACCGAGCATTCCCATGGCCATCTGGGGGCCCTGCGCGACGGCGACCGGAGCGCCGGTGGCGGTGGTTGCGGCGGCCTGGCTGGTCAACGTGCTTTCCAGCTCGGTGATGCATTCGGTGGCCAGCGCGCTGGCCCGAGAGGCGGACTCGACCATGTTCGCGGCGGTCCACGGCAGCCCGGCGGCAAGGCCCTCGAGTTCGTGCTGGCACTGCTGCAGAATCTCCAGCAATCGCGCCTGGCCCTGTGCGACGTTGGCCGCGGCCGCACTGTACTCGCCGCCCAGCGCCGTGCCCTGCGCCGCGACGGCGGCGCCGTTCGCCAGGGTCTCGCCGGTCTTGGCGGCCGCGGCGCCGGCGCCTGCGCCGGACCAGCCTTGCCCGCCCATGCCGCCCATCATCTGGCTCATGGCCTGCTGCACACCGCCCGCGGCCTGCTGGAAGGCCTGCGTGATCCCGCCGAACATCTGTGTCGGATTCAGACCCTGGAACAGACCCGGTCCCAACGTGCCGAGCATGTCCGTGACGGGTTTGAGGAGCCCGCTGGTGAAGTTGCTGCCCATGCCGCCGGGGCCGGCGGCACCGGTGAGTTCGGCCGGGATGTCCTCACCGGGAATGCCCGAGAAGTCCGGGCCGCCGGTCGGCAGCTGTCCCATGTTGAACTGGTTCAGAATGTCCTGGACGGGCCGGTTCAGCCACGCCTGCAGGTCGTTTTCCATCTGGTTGACGACCGGGGTGTGATCGAAGTCAGGAATCGGCGCCGGCTGCGGCGCCGGGTCGGTGGTGCCCACGCCGGCTGTCTAGACGTCGGTGGCGTCGACGGCGGTGTGAGTCGCGCCGACGATGTGGCTTGCGACGCCGAGCATGCCGTGCTTGGCGGCCGTCATCATCCCGCTGGCGACATTGTTCGCGGTGGATTCGAACATCGCCGGGATCATGTTCGCCGCCGCGATCGGGCCGAGCGCCATCGAGAACGAACTCAGTTGCGCCGGGGTCACCGCGCTGAACGCCGTGGTGATCGCGGTGCCCGCGGCCTCCTGCGCGTCGGTGAGCGCCTCCATGAACTCGGGCTGCAATTCAAATGTCATCGTCGGCTTCTTTCCCCCAGGATTCCTGCTGAGCTGCCGCTAGCGCTGGTCTCTCAACCTTAAGCGCGGTCTCCACCAATAAATTGCACGAAATTTAAGCAGACTTTCGGAATGGCCGCAGTTCACATGTGTGCAATAAGGCAGCCGGTGGTGCTCGACATATGTGCAATAAGAGCCGAAAATCGACTATCTCGGTTCGATAACGGTGCCATCCGAGCGGGTCAGCGGGGCGTTCTGCAGTTCCTCCATGCGGGTGGTGAACTCCTTGAGGAGGAAGTTGTACCGCTCGGCCGCCACCCGGGCTGCGGCATGTGCGGTTTCAACGATCAGGGTGGCCAGCGCGTCGGTGTCCAGGCGGCTCGCCGGGGGGCCGAGCCACAATCCGGTCAGGCTGCCGAGTCCGTCTACCTCGGCACTCACTGCGCGGTCGCGGCTGGTGACCCGCGCGGTGATGGTCTTGGATTGCTCGGTCATCGCCTGCATCAGGTCGCGTTGTTTGATGGCCCGCGCGATCACGGACTGCGCCAGGCTGGTCATACCGACCTCATCCAGCTGGCCGGGAGTTCGTCGTCGTCTGCGCCGAACAGTTCCTCCTCGGCCCGGGCGAGATCTTCCTCGGTAGGCAGGCCAATCTGGCGAAGCGTCGCCGAGGTGTAGCCCTTGCCGGCGAGCTCCCGGCGGAATGCGACCTGCGCGCGCAACGCCGACAACCGGCACAGCGCCAGAATCTCGTTCGCCAGCTCCTGAGGGGGGCGGGCGAGTTCGGAGCGGTCGAGCTTGAGGGCCGTGGGCAATCCCCGCTCGGTGGTGACGACGGCGATGGTCCCGGTGCGCGAGCGCACCGGTGGCCGCTGTTGCGGCTGTTGCTGTTGTGGCATGCGGCCCTCGATTTTGCTGACTGGATTTGACGACGAATTCAAAGTCGCCAGATCGGTACAATAACTTTCTACCGCCATGTCGTGGCACCTGACGTTTACGTGCATGATTACGCGGGACACTCGAGGGGCAGCGGGTTTGTATGTGCGGCAAGACCACCGCGCGGTAGTAGTGAGGAAACCGAGTAGATGCCTGGCACCAGGGACGCGCAGCGGGTCTTCGACGCCGGCGTGCTGTCACTGGGGATACCCATCGACGGGCTGGAAACCGACCGCGATGTCGCTTATGCCGCACTGGCTTTCAAGCGTGCCACCGAGCATGACCCGCAGATGAGCGACGCCTGGCTGGGGCGCGCCGCCGCCGGCGACGTCAGTAGCGAGGTGCTCTACAACCTGTGGCGGACCAGCAAGGACAACCTCAACCGCGAGCAGCGCCGGCTCGGGCTGCCCCGGCATGCACTCAGCGGCCGGTTCCAGACCGGCCTCTACCTGGATTACACCCTGAGCACTCTCACCGAGGTGTGGCTCGCATACGCGGCGAGCATGATCGCGGGCAAGGACTATGACGAGGCCGAGCGGGTGCTCGACGAACTCGGAACCCTGCGACGGTCCATGCCCGACGGCGACGCCGAGAACAACGAGATCTGCGCCTACATCCGGGCGGTCCTGCACTTCACCACTCAGCGCTGGCCGGATGTCCTTACGGCACTGGCTAATTCAGCCTCATTCAGCGACGAGTACGTCAGTGCCGGATGCCACCTGATGGTGGGTTCGGCCTGTGCGCAGATGGGCTTGTTCGGCGAGGCGATCCGTCGGCTGGATCAGGCGATCGACGGGCCGATTCCGGCCGCGAGCCGGGCCGCGGAGTTTTGCAAGGGGCTGACCCTGCGCGAGATGGGCAAAGAGCCCGAGGCGCGGATCATCTTCGAGCGCATCTACAGCGAGGAGCCCGGCTTCGAGGCCAATGCGGCCGCCCTGCACGACCCGAAGTACCGCCTCATCGTCAGCACCCGGGACGACATCGACTCCCGCACCGACAGATGGGATCCGTCCACCGCGCGCAGCGCCCGGGAAGTCAGTGCCGAAAGCCTCTCCGAGCGCGGCAATGAATATCTGCGCGCCGCCCAGATCGAGCTGGACCGCCAGATCGGCCTGACCGACGTCAAGCTGCAAGTGGCAAAACTGCGCTCGGCCGCGAAGTTGGCCAAAGTGCGCGAAGGGAAAGGACTGAGTGCGGCCGCGCGCAGCCTGCACCTGGCGTTCACGGGGCCGCCGGGCACCGGCAAGACCACCATCGCCCGGGTCGTCGCGCAGGTGTACTGCGGACTCGGTCTGCTGAAGACACCGTCGGTGATCGAGGCCAAGCGCAGTGATTTCGTCGGCGAACATCTCGGTAGTACGGCGATCAAGACGTCGGCGCTGATCGATTCGGCGATGGACGGGGTGCTGTTCATCGACGAGGCGTACACGCTGATTCAGACCGGCCTGTCCGGTGGTGACGCCTTCGGCCGTGAGGCAGTCGACACGCTGTTGGCCCGGATGGAGAACGACCGGGACCGGTTGGTGGTCATCATCGCCGGATACGACGCGGAGATCGACCGGTTCCTGGCGTCCAACGAGGGCATGGCGTCGCGGTTCACCAAGCGGATCCGGTTCGCCTCCTACAACCCGACCGAGCTCGGCGACATCGGCCGGCTGATAGCCAAGACCAGGGATTCCGAGCTGACCGAAGGGGCGTACGACGAACTCGTCTCGGCCTGCGAGGTTCTCTACCGCAACCAGTCGGCGGACGACACCGGTGCGCTGCGCCGCGAGATCGACCTGGTGGGCAATGGACGTTTCGTTCGCAATGTCATCGAATCGGCCGAGGAGGAGCGGGAGTATCGCTTGAGCGAACGCGACGACATCGACGTGGAGGATCTCGGTGAAACCGAGCTGATGCGGATCGAACTCGGCGACATGCGGGCAGCGTTGGAGAATGTGCTCGGTATGACCACCGGCCAATTGATTTCGAGAACCCGATAGTGAGCGAATCCGACGCGCCGAAAACGGGATTCAAGCGCAGCAGCGACGCGGACACGAATCCGATTCCGGTCCGCGAGATTCGGGCCAAGCTGGCCCAGGAGGCTGCCGAGTCCGAGGCCCCGACTGTTGTCGAGGACGTGCCGGTAGCGACGGGCCCGTCGACAGCGGGGACGAAGGTGATGGACGTGCCGCCATCTTCAGAACCGGCGTCAGAGCCGGCGCCCGAGCCCGAGCCTGAACCCGAGCCGGAACCCGCGGCCGAGCTGGAACCCGAACCTGAGCCGGAACCCGTGGCCGAGGTGGAACCAGAACCGGTGCGTCCGGCTCCGACCACCGAAGGCACCCGGGTGATGAATCTTCCCCCGCTGCCGCGGCGTCCAGTGCCGGAACCGCCGGCGGACGCGCCACGGCCTCGTCCGGCCCCGGTGTTCAGCAGGCCACCGGTATTCAGTGAGCCACCGCCGCTACCAGAACCCCCGGCCCCGGAACCCACAGCCGTCATCGAGATCCCGGAGCAACCGCCGGTGCGCCCCGCGCCGATTCCCGGACGCCCCGTTCCCGAAGCGCCGCCACCACCGCCGCCGCCGGCACCACCACCGGCGCCGGCGCCGCCGCCGGTGGTTACCCAGCCGCCTGCGGATCCCAGGCTGAACCCGCCCGCGCCGCCGCCGGTGGCGACCCCGTTCACCCGGGCCGCCCCGAGCGCTCCGCCGCAGCACCACCAGGACCCGCGGATGCCCTCGCACACCGACCTGGGACTGGTGCGCCGCGTCCGGCCGCTGCCCCAGCGCGGCTGGCGCAAGGTGGTGCACCGCGTCACCGGCCTGAATCCCAAAGAGTCCGAACAGGAGAACACCCGCCAGAAGCTGGTGGCGCGGGTGAGCCAACCGGTACGCGGCGACTACAGCATCGCGGTGCTGTCGATGAAGGGCGGCGTCGGCAAGACCACGACGACGGTCGGGTTGGGGTCAACCTTCGCGGCGATCCGCGGTGACCGGGTCATCGCCGTCGACGCCAATCCCGACTTCGGCACCTTGGCCCAACGTGGTCCCGATCAGAGCCGCTCGACGGTGCGGGATCTGTTGCTGGACGACAACATCTTTCGCTACTCCGACATCCGCCGGCACACCTCACAGAGCACCAGCCGACTGGAAATCCTTGCCTCCGAACGTGATCCGGCGACCTCCGAGGCGTTCTCCGAGGCCGACTACCGGGTGGTGATCCGCCTGTTGCAGCGGTTCTACAACCTGATCCTCACCGACTGCGGCACCGGGTTGGTGCACTCGGCGATGTCGGCCGTGCTGGACGAGGCCGACGCGATCGTGCTGGTCGCCTCGCCGGCCATCGACGCCGCGCGCAGCGCGTTCGCCACGCTGGACTGGCTGGAACACCATGGCCGCGGACATCTGGTGCCCAACGCGACGGTGGTCATCAGCGCGTCACGGCCCGGGAGGTCGTCGGTAGACCTGGACAGACTGGCCGCGCAGTTCCTCACCCGGATTCGCGCGGTGCACGTGATCCCGTTCGACGACCATCTGGCCCAGGGGTCGGAGATCGTCCTGGATCTGATGGGCGGCCGCACGCGGCAGTCATTTCTGGAATTGGCTGCGTCCATCGCGGACGGGTTCGCGCATACGAAGCGGTCGGACCGGGCTTCGCGCGGCTGACGGAATCTCTCCTCGCGGCGAGCGTGAATTCTGCGACGCGACGCGTCGGGTAGGCGTCGGCGATTTCACGCTCGGCGTGCCGCTTCGTCGTGGCAGGCTCGGTTACCCGCCCCGCGCCGCCACCATCGCGGAGCGGTTCACCTTGGTGGCTGCGGTGCGGGGGATGCCCTCGACGAATTCGACTGTCTTCGGAACCTTGTAGGGCGCAAGGCGACTCTTGGCGTACTCGATCACCTGCTGCTCGGTCAATGGGTGCGCGGCATGAATGACCGCGTGGACCCGCCGTCCCCACCGCGTATCGGACAACCCGATGACGACGACATCGGCGATGCCGGGGTGTCCGATGAGCGCCGACTCCACTTCTGCCGGAAAGACATTGGCGCCGCCGCTGATGATCATGTCGGCGCGCCGGTCGGTGATGTGCAGATAGCCGTCCGCGTCCAAGTGACCGATGTCGCCGGCCGAGCGGAACCCGTCTTCCGTCGACGGCAGCGGCGGCGCCCCACCCAGGTACCGGTAGCCGGCGCTCATCGGCGCGCGCAGATAGATGTCGCCTTGCTCGCCCGGTCCCAGGGGCCGCTTATCGGCGTCCAGAATCCGTATTTCGGTGTCCCGGAATCCGCGTCCCACGCTGCCCGGATGACTGAGCCACTCGTCGCCGCGCAATGCGGTGAGCCCCAGGTTCTCGGTCATGCCGTAGGCCATCACGATCTGTTCCGGGCTGAGCAGCTCGAACCAGGTGTGCAGCAGCGATGGTGGCATCACCGCGGCGCCCTGCAGGATGAACACGATGCTGGACAGGTCGCGCCGACCGATGTCCGGCAGCGCGGCGACGCGGGACAACATCGTCGGCGTCGCCGTGAAATTCGTGATGCGGTACCGCTCGATCGTGTCCACAAATGTTGGCGCATGGAACTTTTCGAGGATCACCAGGTGGTCGCCGCCCAACAGCATCAGCAGCGGGGCGAACCCGTTGGTGTGATACATCGGGGCGGGCACCATGATCCGCTGCGGCTTGGGCACCGGCGTCCAGTTCTCCAGGAAAGGCTCACCCTGCTGGGGGATCCACAGCGACGGCGCCAGGTTGAGTATCACCTTGGGCACGCCGGTGGACCCGCTGGAACAGATGCCGTTGGCGGTGGGGGAGACCGCTGTCGGCAGCGGAGTCGCCGGCGCGGTGGCGGCGTACGCGTCCAGCTCCCAGCGGCTGACGTCATCGACCACGACGGCGGGGTTGATCACCGCCCGAACCCGCTCGCGTTCCCACTCGGGCAGGTCCCAGTGCATCGGAATCGGAACGGCACCGACCTTCCAGCAGCCCAGCGTCGCCAGCACCAGGTGCAGCGAGTTCGGAATGGCGATGGCCACCAGCGAACCCGTCTCCGCGCCGCGAGCCGCCAGCGCCCGGCCCCACTGATTGGCGCGGGCACCGAGTTCGCCGAAGGTGAGCGCCTGCACGCTGCCGTCCAGCGCCACGACCGTGACCGCGGTGTCGTCAGGCTGTTGCTCGGCCAGCTCGGTCAGCTTGGTCGCGAACGGGACACCGTCCTCGAACGGGTTGGCAGGCACCTCGCTGGTGGCGGGGCTGGGGACGGGGGCGGTGACGGGCTGGTTCATGCCGGGACACGTCCGTTGAACAGCGTCTCGAATGATCCGTCCTGCACGTCCGGGATCAGCCGCAGGGCCAGCGCCTCCGGACTTAGCGGCAACCGGATCAGCGGCTGCGTGTGCCGGTCGAGCACGCTGACGTCGGATTCGTCGCAGAAGCCCAGGGCGCCCAGCAGTTGATGTGCGGTGCGCAACACCTGGCGCGCCGTCTCCGCCGCCTTCAACCGCAGCACCAGGGCATCTGCCGAAAGGGTCTGCGCGGGAACCGTTTCCGGCCGGCACAGGGTGTACTTGGCGAGTTCGTGCAGTCCGCGCACCGCGACCGCGGCATCGGCGACGGTGAACCGGACGGCCTGGAAATCGGCGAGGGGCTTGCCGAACTGCACCCGCGCCTGCACATGCTGCGTGGCGATGTCCAGCGCCTGCTGCACCGCACCCAGAATCCGCCATGATCCCAGCACGAGATGAAGGTTAACGTCGGCGGCCGGCACCGTGCCGTCGGGTGCCGACAAAGTGGCCGGAACCAGGAATGGTCCCAGCTTGGCGGTGGTCCGCGGCGCGGGCCGGACCTGGTAACGCGTGCCGTCGAGGTCCGCGGCGAGCCAGGCGCCGGTCAGGTCGCCATGGTCGATGCGCGGCGCCTGCGGGTTCACCAGGCTCAGCCGGGCACCGTCGATCGTCAGCAGTTCTTCGACGAGCGGATACGGCAGGGCTGTCGCTCCGGCGGCCTGGCAGAGCACCGCGGCCGCCAGCAGGTCGTCGGATCCGGACCGGACGTCGAGGTCGAATGCGCCGACCTCGGTCAGTGCGTCGCGCGCCGCGAGCCGGACACCGTCGTCGGTCTCCGCACGCAGCGCGGCTGGCGGCCCGCCCAGCCGGGCCAGCCGCTTGATCGCAACGGCTGCGAAGTCGGTGATATCTTGTGGCAGTTCGGTATTCACCGGTGTTCTCCCAACACGTCACGTGCCACCATCATCCGCTGCACTTCGATGGTGCCCGAGGCCACGGTGGCGGCCTGCGCGTAACGCCAGTGGTCGTCGACCGCGCCGTATAGTGCCGCGGAGCTGCCGCTGTCCAGCGCCGTCGGGCCCAGCACATCGAAAAGCAACTCGGCGACCAGTTGGTCGCACGTGGTGGTGGCGATGCGGGCGGCGCTGGCCGCCGCGCCGGCCGCGGGGTCGTCCTGCAGCGACACGGCGCGGTAAGCCATCAACCGGGCCACCCGCAAATCGACGAGCGCCCGAACCCACCGAACCCGAATCGATTCGGGCAACCGGTCCCAATCTGCGCCGAGTTCGGCCTGCATCCGGTGCAGCAGCGACTCGCAGCGGGCGTAGCGGGCGATACCGACGCGCTCGAATGCCAACGCCTCGCGCATCACCCGCCAGCCGTCACCCGGCTCGCCGAGCATGTCACCGGGATACGCGGGCAGATCGTCGAGGAACACCTCGTTGAGGTGATGAGGCCCCAGCATGGACGGGATGCCGCGGACAGTGAAGCCGGGCCGGTCCATCGGAATCAGAAACAGGCTCAGCCGCTTGGATTTCGGTGCATCCGGGTGGGTGCACGCGGCCAGCACACACCAGGACGCCATCCGGGCATACGAGGTCCAAACCTTCTGGCCGGTGATCCGCCACCCGTCACCATCGGGGACGGCGCGGGTGCGCAGCGACGCGAGGTCGGTTCCGGCTTCGGGTTCGGAGAAGCCCTGGCACCAGATCACCTCGCCGGACGCAATCCCGGACAGATGCTTGGCCTTCTGCTCGGCGGTCCCGTAGCGCATGATCGCCGGACCGACCCAGTTGATGCCCATGTACTGCGGTCCGCGGGGCTCGTAGTTCGCCCACATCTCTTCGCGCAGCACCGTCTGCTGCCAGATCGAACCACCGCCGCCGCCATGCTCTTTCGGCCACGCCAGCGCCAGCAACCCCTCGGAGGCGAGTAGCTTGCAGAAGGATTCGGTGGTGGCCAGATCGTCGGGATCGTCGGTGCACGCACCCAGGAAGTCGGCCGGGATGTGTTCGGCAATCAACTGCCGCAACCGATTTCGCAGTTCACCGGCGTCGTCGCCGAGGTCATAGTCCATCCTGGTCATCCATCCTGGTCATCCATCCTCGTCATCCCTTCGGCAGCCCGAGCAGCCGCTCGGCGATGATGTTGCGCTGAACCTCGGAGGTCCCGCCGTAAATGGTCGCGGCCAGGGCGTCCTGCCGCTCGAACAGCAGGTCGGGATCCGCGGCCGAAGCTGGTCCTGCCGCCGCCGCGCTGAGCTCCCAAACTCGCTGCAAGGTCACCGATCCGAGCAACTTCATGGTGTCGGCTTCCGGGCTGGGCCGGCCGGCGAGCTCGTTGTCCAGGGCGCGGTATCCGGTGGCCCGCAGCGCTTCCGCGTCGGCGAGCAGGGCACCCAGTTCGGCGTAGATGTCCTCCGATGCGTTCCTGCGGACCGAGTCCAGGCCGCGCTGGATTTCGACCCAGTTCATGATCCAGATCATTTGGCGTTCATGGTGCAACGACGACATGGCGACCTGCCAGCCGCCGTGCAGCGGACCGAGCAGGTTCTGCACCGGCACCTCGACGTCGTCGAGGAAGACCTCGCAGAACGTCTCATCGGAGATCGACGCCATCCGGACCGGCTCGATCCGCACCCCGGGTGACTGCAGGTCGAGGATCAGGCAGGAGATACCGCGGTGTTTGGGCGCCTCCGGATCGGTGCGCGCATACAAGGTGCACCAGCGCGACTCGTGGGCCTGGGTGGTCCAGATCTTGTGACCGTTGACCCGGAACACGGGGCCGTCGCGCTCGGCGCGGGTGCGCAGGCCGGCGAAGTCGGATCCGGCCTCGGGCTCGGACATGCCCAGCGCCCACCATTCGTCGCCGCGCAGCAGCGGCACCAGCAGGCGCTCGATCTGTTCGGACGTGCCGAATTGCCGAATCCCGGGCGCCGCGACGCCGGGGCCCTGGATGTTGGGCAGCTTGGGTGCCGACCGCACCGCGGCTTCGATGCGGATCTCCATCGCATCGCGCAGACCCAGCGACCGGCCGCCGTGCTCGCGGGGCCAGGTGGGTTGCAGCCAGCCGGCCTCGAACGCGGCTCGTTGATAGTCACGCCGCAACGGGATGTCCCAGCGGTAATCGCGGTAGCGGTCGTAGTAGTCGTCGGGCAAAAAGTCGCGCAGCCAGATGCCGAATTCGTCGATAACGGAGGTCATTTCGCGCCCTCCGCAAACCGGCGGCCCACCTCGTGGTACAGCGCGCGACTGTCGCCCAATTGGGCCGCGCCCTGCCAGGCGTGTCGGACGTAGAGGTGGGCGTCGTGTTCCCAGGTCTGACCGAGCGCGCCATGCACCTGGACCATGGTGCGCGCACAGGAGCTCGCGGCATCGGCGGCAGCGGCTTTGGCCAGGGCCGCGGCGGTCCACGCGCCCCGTTGGTCCAACGCCGCCGCGGCCGCGTAGGTCAGGCTGCGGGCGCGCTCGACGCTGACGTAGTTGTCGGCCAGGGCGTGTTTGACACCCTGGAAAGCGCCGATAGGGCTGCCGAACTGACGCCGTGTCTTGGCGTGCTCGACGGAGCGTTGCAGGGCGGCACTTGCCACGCCGACCAAGTCTGCGGCGAGCGCCACCAGCGGCGCCGCCAGCGCGGAGTCGACAGATTCCACCGGCGCGACGGCCAGGGGGGCCGCGTCAATCTCGACCTCGGCGACGGGCTGAGCGGGATCGGTCGACTCGGCGGCCACGACGGTCACCCCGTCGCCGGCGCGCGCGACCGCGGCCACCAGGCCCCGCTCAGCGGCATCGGCCAGGGTCACGATCAGTTCCGCGCGCCCCGCATGGGGGACGGCTATTGCCCGTCCACGCAACCGGCCGTCGCGCAGCGTCATGGTCGGCCCTGGCAGCCGCGTGCCGGGGGAGTGCGCCGCCAGGGTGGCGACGACGCCCGAGGTGATCTCGGCAAGCGCCTCATTGGTCTCCGGGCCGGCTGCACGTAACACCCCGGCAGCCAGGCCCACGCTGCTCAGCAAGGGAACCGGTGCGATGGCGGCGCCGCATTCCTCGAGCACCACCGCCAGCTCGACCGGCCCGAACTCGCCCCCGGCGTCGTATGCGGCCAGTTCGGTCCAGCCCAGGTCGACGAACGTCTTCCACAGGGTGCGCCAGCGGTCCGGATCCGCGCAGGCCTGGCGGGCGGCATCGGGTGGACACTCGGCGCGCAGGATGCCACGCACGGTGTCGCGCAGCGCCAGCTGCTCCGAAGTCAGACCAACATCCATAAGACCCCTAACATAATAAAAATAGTAAACTAGCGACCGGCACGCAATCGCGGCCGACGGGATAAGGGTTGGGGTCGATGGTCGAGTGGTATCTGTTCCTGCCGCAGGTGCGCTTGCCGGTCGCCGACATCGTGGACCGGGCGCAGTGTGCCGAGGCGGCCGGGTTCGACGGCATCGCCTTCATCGATCATCTCGAGGCCCCCGGGCAGCCGGATGAAAACATCTGGGAGGCAATGAGCATTGCCGGCTGGGTCGCCGCCAAGACGCAGCGCCTACGTATCGGTCACCTGGTGCTCTGCGATGCGTTCCGCCAGCCGGCGGTGTTGGCCAAGCAGGCTGTCACCCTGTCGGCGGCTTCTGACGGGCGCTTCGACCTCGGCCTGGGATCCGGCTCCTGGCCCGCGGAGTTCACCAAATTCGAAGTCGGCCAGCAGGATCCGGTGGCCCGGGTCGAGCAACTCGGACGCCATCTCGAGTCGATCACCGAATACTGGGCCGGCGGCCAGAATCCGGGGCCGGCGCATCCGATCCCGCTGGTCCTCGGTGGCAGCGGTCGCCGGATGATGAAACTCGTTGCCGAGTATGCGGATTGGTGGAACCTGCAGGCCAATCACCTCGATCGGCTGCCCCGACTGGCCGGTTCCACCGGATCGGCCCGGATCTCAATTCAGCAGATGGTCGGCTTCGCACGGGCCGGGACCGATCCCGATGCCGTGCGGGAGGTCAGCGTCCGGCGATTCGGTCACCTCGGACCGGGTCTGGTGTGCGGCGACGCCGACGAGCTGATCGCCCATTTCGCGGGACTGGCCGCGCAGGGTGTGGAACGCTGCTACGTCTGGTTCGCCGACTTCGCGGCACCGCAGACGCTCCGGGAATTCGGTGAATCGGTGATCAGGAACTTTCCGAACGGCGGCGGTGCACTTCGGTAGGCACCACCGGCGGACGGGCGAACGGTCCGCGCTGCACCGCGCTGAGCCTGATCTCCGGCAGGTCGACCGAGGGTTCGACGGTGTCCAGCCATGCGACCGCGTTGGCGATGTCGGACACTTGAATCGCATACATCTCGAACGGAACATCTTGCAGCATCTCGGTTTCCACCGGGCCCGGAGTCACCAGGTGCACAGCGATGCCGTCCCGGTCGACTTCCATCGCCAAGGCACGGGCGAACGCGTTCATGCCGGCCTTGGACGCCGAGTATGCGGTCCGGGCCATCATGGGTTCGTGGGACGCCGATGATGAGATGAAGATCAGGCGTGAGCCCGGGCGCATCCGGGGCAGTACCGCGGAGGTCACCACGAAGCAGGAATCCAGGTTGGCCGAGATGATGGTGCGCCACTGCTCGAATGTCTGTTTGCGCGCATAGGTTCCACCCAGTGCGCCGGAGGCGTGCACAACGAGATCGATGTGCTCGAGGGTGTCTATCGCAGCCGCGAATCCGTCCGGGTCGGACGCATCGGCGACGACCGCGCGGGCACCGATCTCCTCGGCCGCGGCACGCAGTGGTCCCGGCCGGCGCGCCACCACCACGACGTCGTACCCGAGTTGACTCAGCTTGGCAGCACACGCTTTTCCGATGCCACCGCTGCCGCCGGTGACCAGCGCGGTCCGCGGGGTCGTCAAGGGCGCCGGACGTCCCGCGGACGCGACAGCGCCTGCGGGGACAGTGCGTAGATCCGTTGTTCCGGTCGGCCGGAGAGCACGTAGGTCTGCGTGTCGGCCAGGTGGCGGCCGGCGATGCGCCGGGCCCGGTCGACGTCGCCCTCGGCGATCGTCTCGGTGAGCTTGATGTGAGTGTTGAGCGCCGCGCGCCGCTTGGCCAGCGACGGATAGGTTCCGCGCGCCGAGCTCTCGTCGGCCCACTGTTGTTCGTGGCTGCTCCACAACGTTTCCAGGCTGCCGACGACGGCAATGATGGTGTGGTTGCCGCAGCCGCGGACGATGAGATTGTGGAATTCGCGGCCGATCTCGGTGAATAACCGCCCGTCTTCCAGGTTCTCGGCCATAGCGTCGTTGACCCGTTTGAGTTCGGGCACCAAAGTGTCCGCGCGGTCCGGTCGTTGGGCGGCCAGCGCGGCGCACGCAGGTTCCAGCTCCTGCAACGCGGCGCCGAGGTCGCTGACGGCGACGGACTCGCTCTGCAAGACCAGACCCAGCATGTAGGCGGCGCTGGTCTTGGCGGGGGCGTGTACGACGGCACCGCCGCGGTTGCCCCGACGTACCGAGACCAACCCCTCGGTCTCCAGGATTCGCAGGGCTTCGCGCAGCGAGACCAGGCTGACCTTGAACTGCTCGACAAGCACTTCCTGGCGCGGCAGCAGATCTCCGTCCGCCAGTTCACCGTCGATGATCTGGCGGCGCAACTCGTCGGCTACGATTTCGGCAATCCTGGGCGCCGATAGCCGGCGACGGGCGTCGGGTCCAATACCCAAGGCGGTCATCCGGTTCCTCGCAACCTGCAGCAGGAGAGAGCGCACGGTGACTGACCCGCGAACTCGGTTGGCTTAGCTATTTTAGCAGTAATGGTATAAATAGCCGCGTGAGTCACGAGGCCGATAACCGGCCGACGCCCCTCGAAGAGCTGCGGGTCGTCGAGATCAGTGACCGACTGGCCGGCAGCTACTGCGGCAAGCTCTTGGTGGACGCGGGCGCTCAGGTCCGCAAAGTAGAACCGCCGCAAGGGGATCCGTTGCGCGGGTTTTCGGCGACGTGCTCGCCGGTGCCGGCGGGTCAGGCGTCGCCGTTGTTCTGCTATCTCAATGCCGGCAAGAGCAGCCTGAGTGTGTCGCCGGAATCACAGCGAATGAAAGCCGACCTGGCCGGGGCCGACGTCGTCATCCTGGCCTTATCTCCCTCGCGCGCCGCGGACCTGGGCATCGATCCGCAGCGACTGCTCGCCGATGCGCCCCGTGCCATCGTCGTCACCATTTCCGATTTCGGCTGGTCCGGTCCGTTCGCCGACCGCGCCGCCACCGAGTTCACGCTGCAGGCGTGGTCGGGCTGCACCGGTTTCCGCGGCGACCCGGCGGGTCCGCCGATCTCGATCGGCGGCGATCTCGGGGAGTACATGGGTGGCGTGTACGCGGCGTTCGGCGCCCTGGCAATGCTGCGCCGCGTGCAGCGCGGCGGTCCGGGCGAGCATCTGGACTTGTCGATGCTCGAGGCGATTACCGCGATGCAGAGCAGCGAATGGCTGCATTCCCAGCTGCTGCGGGTTCCACCGGTCCGCCGCACCCTCGAAGTGCCGTCGATTGTCCCGGCCAAGGACGGCTACGTCGGCATCACCATGGTTACCGGTCAGCAGTGGCTGGACTTTGCGGCGATGGTCGAATGCCCGCAATTCGAGGAGATTCCGCAACTCCGATTCCAGATCGGCCGCTGGGAGTACCGCGACTTCATCTACGAATCGATCGGTCCGTGGATGGCCGAGCGCACGGTCGCCGAGATCGTCGAGCTGGGCCAGCTCTTCCGGCTGCCCATCGCGGCTCTGGGCAACGGCGCCACCATCCGCGACATGGAGTACATGACCGAACGCGGCGTGTTCATCGAGAATCCCGCGGGGTTCCACCAGCCTCGCGCGCCGTGGCTGATGGCGGAATGCGGGCCCGCCCCAGTGCGCGAGACGCCCGCTCTCGGTGCCGGTAACGACGAATCGCCCTGGCAGCCGCGCGAATACGCGACCTCGACCGCGGGAGCCGAGCTGCCGCTGCAGGGTGTCCGCATCGTCGACCTGACCGCTTTCTGGGCCGGGCCGGCCGCCACCCACCTGCTCGCGGCGTTCGGTGCCGACGTCGTGAAGGTGGAGTCCATCCAGCGCCCCGACGGCATCCGCTATTCCGGAGGCATGCGCACCGACGTGGACGACTGGTGGGAGTACGGCTGGGTCTTCCACGCGATGAACACCAACAAGCGTTCCGTCACACTGGATTTGGGAAGCGACGAAGGCCGGGGTCTGTTCCGCACCTTGGTGGCCGGCGCCGATGTGGTGATCGAAAACTTCTCGCCTCGTGTGATGGACCATTTCGGTCTCACCGCCGATGTGCTGCTGAAGATCAACCCGCGCTTGGTCGTCACCCGGATGCCGGCCTTCGGGCTGGCCGGACCATGGCGCGAGCGGGTGGGATTCGCCCCCACCATGGAGCAGCTCGGCGGGCTCACCTGGGTGACCGGGTTGCCCGAAACCCCTCCGGTGACGCCGCGCGGCGCCTGCGACCCCCTGGCCGGGGTGCACGCCGCGTTCGCGGTACTGGCCGCGCTGCATTTCGCCGAGCGGACCGGCACCGGCCAGCAGGTCGAGTTGCCGATGCTGGAGACCGTGCTGAACACCACGGCGGTACAGCCGATCGAAGCCGAGGTATTCGGTAAAACGCTGAGCCGGAGGGGAAATCGCGGACAGGGCGGCGCGCTGCAAAACATTTACCGGTGCGCGGGGGACGACGACTGGATCGCGGTCAGCGTGGGCGATGACCGGCAGTGGGCGTCCCTGGTGAATGTGATCGGCGCGTTGAGCGATGAGGGGTTGACCACCGATGCCGGGCGCCGTGAGCGGGCAGACGAGATCGACCATGTGCTGCAGGACTGGTTCGCCGCACAACCGCTCGATGCGACGGTGGAGTTGCTAGCTGCGGCCGGTGTTCCGGTCGCGCCGGTGGGTTCGCCGTCGTTGGTCACCGAGAATCCTCAGCTGCGCGCGCGGGGCTTTTTCGAGTCGCTGGAGCACCCGCGAACGGGGCCGGGCCTGTATCCGACTCCACCGTTTGCTCTGCTGACCGGCCAACAACAATGGCTGTTGCGTCCGCCGCCGACGCTCGGCGAGCACAATGAAGACGTACTGCGCGACCAGTGTGGGCTGACCGAGGGCGAACTCGCGCATCTTGCCGCCGGCAAGGTGATCGGGAACCGGCCGGTCGGGCTCTGAGGAGGAAGGGGCATCCGATGCGCGTGATCGTCGACGCAGATATGTGCGAGGCCAATGGTTTTTGTGAATCCATCGCCGCGGACATCTTCGAGCTGGGAGATGAGGACGTGGTCCAGATCGCTGATGGTCCGGTGCCACCGGATCGCGAGGTCGACGTGCGGGCCGCGGTCGAACAGTGTCCGAGGGCGGCACTGCGCATCGTCGACTGACGGCGGTGCTTGGCCGTCAACCTAGGGTTCGTCCGCCTCGGGTGTGAGTGGTCGTTCGGGGTGGTGCATGCAGTTGGTGCGGGGTCGTCCGACGTCCAAGTGTTTGGGTGGGCGCCATTCGACGATGCCGTCGATGTTGCGGCGGGTGGTGTATTTGTGGAGCTCGACGAGTCGGTTGTCGGGTGGGCAGGCCAGGCCGAGTTCGTCGATGTGGGTGCGGCGGGTGTTCATCCAGCCTTCGAGGTGGTGGGCCTGGGTCCAGTAGCCGGGCACGGTGCAGCCGGGGCGGGTGCAGCCGCGGTCTTTGCCGAGGAGGGCCAGGCGTTGTTCGGGGTTGGCTAGGCGTTTGCCGTGGTAGAGGGCCAGGGTTTTGTCTTTGTGGAAGATCGTTAAGTAGTGGTGGGCTGGGGAGGCCAGCCGGATGACGTCGGACATGGGTAGCAGGGTGCCGCCGGCGGTCAGGGCGCGTCCGGCGCCGGCTTCGAGTTCGGCCAGGGTGGTGGTGATGATGATGGTGGTGGGCAGGCCGTGGTGTTGGCCGAGTTTCCCGGATTTCAGCAGGGTGCGCAGCGCGGTTTGCAGGGCGTCGTGGGTGCGTTGGGCGGCGGTGCGGGTGTCGCGGTCGACGGCTTCGGCGGGGGCGCGTCCGTCGATGACGGGGGTGGGGTCGTCGGGGTTGCACATGCCGGGGGCGGCGAGTTTGGCGATCACGGGTTCGAGGGTGGCGCGGAGTTCGGGGGTGATCAGTCCGCGGATCTGGGACATGCCGTCGGGTTGTTGGCGGCCCAGGGTGATGCCGCGGGTGCGGGTGGGTTCGGGTTCGTCGGGTGAGAAGTCGCCGTCGGGTTTGAGGCAGTCTTTGAGTACCTGGGCGTATTCGCTGAGTTCGTCGGGGCGGAATCCGGTGGCGGCCAGGGCGAGTTTGTCTTCGGCGTAGGCGCGGGTGGTGGCATCGACGGTGTCGGGCAGCTTGGCGAAGAATTTGCGGATGACCGCGAGGTTGGCGTCGCTGAGGTGTCCGCGGCGTTGGGCGGCGGCGGTGGCGGGCAGCACCGGGGACAGGGGTTGGCCGGTCAGGGCGCGGCGCGGGCCCAGGTCGGCGGCCTCGGCGATCAGCCGGTGGGCGTCGGTTTTGGTGATCCGCAGCCGGTCGGCCAATGCCTGGCCCAGGGAGCCGCCCAACTCCGCGTTGGTGGCCCGGGTGTCCAGTTGGTTGATGACCGCATGCCCGGGTACGCGCAACGTGCGCACCACCCGGGATATGGCGTCGATGATCCCCAACAGTCCCGCGGTGTCGGGTGCCTCGAACGTCAACTCGCACAAGCGTTCCGCGCATGCCTCGAGCCCGCCGAGAACCTCGGCGATCTCCTCGCACGTGCTCGATGACATGCCCCCGATTCTACGAAGGGGCACCGACAAGTCCGCGGCCGCTGCCGACTGAAACGCCCTTGGCTCAAAGGATTTCGTCGTGGGTGAACGCGGCAGGGACTACCCCGTGCCGAAACCGCCCACACGTCGCGGGTAGACCGGCGGAGTTGGTCTCCGCGACGGCCGCGACACACCCGCGTTGACGTTCAATGTCTAAAATAGTAAAAATAGAGCTACGCGCCGAACCGCGGTGAAGTGTGGGCGGCCTCATCGCCGCGCCGCCGCGTGGGAAACGGAGAACTGGTGACGGAAATATCTTCAGACCTGGCTTCAGACCTGGCAGCGTCCGAAACCGAAGACCCTTCGGAACAGGAGTTCGGACCCTCCGGGATCGCGCTGTCCACCTACCGTTTCCCGACCGGTTGGTTCATCGTCGGCTTCGCCTCTGACCTCGCTGCCGGCGAGGTCAAGCGGGTGCACTACTTCGGCGAGGAGTTGGTGCTGTTCCGCACCAAGTCCGGCAGGGTGCACGTGCTGGATGCCTACTGCCAGCACCTGGGTGCCAACATGGGCGTCGGCGGCACGGTGGAGGGCGAACACATCGTCTGCCCGTGGCACGGCTGGCAATGGCGCGGCGACGGCACCAACGCGCTGATCCCGTACAGCAAGATCGGCTGCAAGAACAACGTCCGCATCCGCACTTACCCGGCCACCGAGTGGTACGGCTTCATCCTGGTCTGGCACGAACGGCACGGCCGCGCCCCGTACTGGCAACCGCCAGTGCTGCCCGAACTGGAAACCGACGAGTACTACCCGCTACACCCGCACACCCGGATGGTCAACCGGGTCAAGGTACATGCGCAGATGATCATCGAGAACGCGGCCGACCCGTATCACGTGCAGTACGTGCACAAAGCGGCCAATCCCGCCAACACCGCCTCCTTCGAGGTGTCCGGCTACCACCTGCACGCCACGGTCAATGCCCACTTCGGCGGCGGCCGGGCCAAGACCTGGTTGACCCCGAACGGTCCGGTGGACGCCAAGATCATCTACGACAACTACTCGTTGGGGCTGGGTGTCGTCCGCTTCCCGAGCGACCTGGTCGCCACCTGTCAGGTGACCGGGCAGACCCCCGTCGACGAGGACTACACCGACTACTTCTACACCCAGGCCTCCATCCGCGAGTCGGGGGACAGCGGTGACGCGCCGACCGGTCGTGCGGCCAAATTCCTTGCCCTGCAACAGGAAGTGATCAAGCAGGACTTCTTCACCTGGGAGAACATGAAGTACCTGGAGAAGCCCAACCTGGCACCGGAAGAGGCACACGATTACGCCGCACTGCGGCGCTGGGCGCACCGCTTCTACCCGGGTAAACAACCGTCGCCCAACGACTTCGGCTACACCGCCGACGGCGAGCCGGACCCGGCGGCTGCCGGAGCCTGATGGGACCCCCGCGGCCCGCTGACTTCGGTATCGACAGCTTCACCGTGTCGGCGGTGCTCGATCGCCGCGCCGAGCAGTATCCCGACCGGTTAATGCTGTCGGTGGCCGGCACCGACATCACCTTCGAACAACTACGGCAACGTTCCTGCGCAGCGGCGAACCTGTTGCTGGAAAAGGGCATCGGCCCGGGCGACTGTGTTGCGTTGTTCACCGCCACCTGCCCGGAATGGATCTATTTCTGGCTGGGGGCGGCCCGGATCGGTGCGGTGAGCGCCGCGGTGAACGCGGCCAACAAGGGCGAATTCCTGCTGCACGCTCTGCAGTTGTCCCGGGCCAAGCTGGTGATCACCGATGTGGAGCGCCAACATCGCATCGAGGAAGTCGCCGATGCCAAAACAATTGTGGTAGGCGATGATTCGATAGTCGAAGCGCTGCGTCAAGACATTTCAGTGCCGGCAACTGGCACCCCCGAAACGGTGGCGCTGTTCTACACCTCGGGCACCACCGGCCCGTCGAAGGCTGTCGCGACATCGTGGCAGTACCTGTTCACCGTTGCGGCTACGGCGGTCGCGGCCTGGGAGTTCGTGGCCGGGGAGGTGCTGTGGACCGCGATGCCGCTGTTCCACCTCAGTGCGGCGCCCAGTGTGCTGGCGCCGATGCTGGTCGGCGGAACAACGGTGCTCGCCGGCGCGTTTCACCCCCACGAGGTTTGGGACGAGGTGCGGACACATGGTGCAGTCGGCTTCGTAGGCGCCGGGGCGATGGTGTCGATGCTGCAGAATCTGCCGAGCGACCCGCGCGACGCACAATTACCGTTGCGCTTCATCTCGGCGGCGCCCATTGACGCGGCCTCCTACCGGGAAATCGAAAAGCGTTACGACTGCGCCGTTGTCACCATGTACGGCATGACGGAGGCCTTTCCCGTCGCGGTCACCGGCGTCTCCTACGACGGGATCCCGGGCACCTCCGGCCGGGTCAACCCGAATTTCGAGACGCGCATCGTGGGCACCGCCGGCGCGCAGCTGCCCGTCGGATCCGTCGGTGAGATCACTTGCCGGCCCAGGTACGCCCATGTGATGAGTCAGGGTTACGTGCGCGGGGACAATGACCCCGATGACCCCCGCCTGCAGGTTGATCCTCACCCGGACTGGTTCCGCACCGGTGACCTCGGCTCGCTGGACAGCCACGGAAACCTGACGTACGTAGACCGGGTCAAGGACTCACTGCGCCGGCGCGGCGAGAACGTGTCGTCGGTGGAAGTGGAGGCGGTGGTGACGAGCCACGCGGCCGTGGCCGAAGCCGCCGCGGTCGCCGTCCCGAGTGATCTCGGTGAAGACGACATCTTGTTGGTCGTGACGTTAACACCAGGCACTGCAGTCGATTTCGCAGAGTTGCTGGACTACTGTTCCGCCCGGATGCCCTATTTCTGCGTGCCCCGATACGTCGACATCGTTGATGAACTTCCGAAAAACGTTATCGGGCGCATACGCAAAGACCTGTTGCGTGCCCGCGGTTTGTCGGCGGGGGCATGGGATCGTGAACGCCACGGATACGTACTGAGTCGGTGAAAGACAGGTTGGAGTAATGATGACAATGACCTATCAGGAGCAGCAGATGCTGCAGGCCGCGACGGGACGCGCGGGCATCCTGGACCTGACCGCGCGGCACAACCGGGCTTACTCGGAGGGCAACCGCGAGGCGTGGGTCGCCACCTTCCGCCATTCCGGCGCCCGTTATTCTCGCGGAGGCGAGTCGTTCACCGACCTGTGGTCGGCCTTCGACGGCGGCGACGGACAGCGCCTGGTCTCGGTTGATCATGAGATCCACATCGACGGCGTGCACGCGACCCAACACTGTGTGGCAATACTTTTCGCCACCGTGCACAACGACACCACGCTGCAGGCCACCGGCGCCTACCGGGATCAGCTGACCTACGAGCGGGGTGGTTGGTACTTCACCTCGCGCGAGCTCGTGTGGGATTCGGTGCCGAGTCGCCACCTTGTGATGTGAGTGGTCATGTGAATCCTTCCGTGGAGCTGAGTTACCAGCTGACGTTCGGCACCTACGAAGACGCGTTGCGGATGGTTGGCACGGCGGGCGAACCCCGCACGGCGGCAACGCCGATCAGTGGGGCGCGCATTCAGTTGTTCGCCGCGATGGTTCGGGACGGCAACCGCTCGTACTGGGATGCCGAATTCGCCCGCGAGCAGTGGGGTGGCATGCCGGCGCCACCGGCGTTGTTGATGGGCTGGCTGATTCCGCCGCCCTGGCTACCCTTCCAGAAACAAGGACGCGACCGGCCATCCGCCTCCCTGGCCCTGCGTGTTCCGTTGCCGGGCACCACATTCATCAACGCCGCCAACGACGTTGAGTTACTGCACCCCATCCTGGAAGGGGATCGGCTCACTGCGGTGGAAGAGTTGGTGTCGGTTTCGCCGGAGAAGCGGACCCGGCTCGGGGTGGGGCACTTCGTAGAGACGCTGGAGACCTATCGCCGCCAAGACGGCGCGGTCGTCGCCACTTCGCGCAACACGCTGTTTCGATTCACGCCTGAGCCGGCCCCATGAGCGCACTGGACTGGAATGCGATCAGCATTCCCACGGAGCTGCCCGAGACCCTCGACGACATCACCTACCAGCGGGTGATCGAGAACGCCGGTGCCACCTGGGACTACTTCCCTGGCCACTTCGACCCGGCCTACGCGCAAAGCCAGGGCAATCCAACGATTTTCGTCAATACCATGCACCTGGCGGGATTCGCCGACCGGATCGCCACCGACTGGGCCGGCCCCAGCAGTCGGGTGGTGCGACGGTCAATGCGACTGCTGGGCTCCATCTACGCCGGCGACACGATGGTGGGTCGCGGGCGTGCGGTGGCCAAACGCTGCGACACCACCGTGGATCCGCCGCGCTACCTCGTCGACCTGCAGATCGAGGTGCGCAACCAGCACGACACGTTGTGCTGCCCGGTCGAGATCACTGTGCAGCTTCCCCAACCCCGTTGAGCGGCGGCAACTTTCCGTTGCAGGCGACCGACTGCAGCTCCACGTACTCGTCCAGGCCCTCGGGCCCGAACTCGCGGCCGATCCCGGAGTGCTTGAAGCCGCCGAACGGGGTGCTGATGTCGAGCATGTACATGTTGATGCCGTAGGTGCCTGTGCGCACCCGCGCCGCGATGTCGAGGCCGTGTGCGGTGTCGGCGGTCCACACCGAGCCGGCCAGACCGTAGTCGCTGTCGTTGGCGATTCGTACCGCCTCGTCCTCATCGGTGTATGTCAGCACCGTCAGAACGGGGCCGAAGATCTCCTCGCGGGCGATCCGCATGTCGTTGGTGGCGTCGGTGAACAGCGTCGGGCGCACGTACCAGCCACGCGGCGCCGGAGCGTCCGCGCCGCCGGTCACCAGTCGGGCACCTTGCTGTTGCCCGGACCGGATGTAATCCTGCACCCGGCGCTGCTGCCGTTGCGCGACAAGGGGTCCGATGTCGGTCTTCTCGTCGGTGGGATCACCGACGGTGAGGCTCGACATCATGTCAGCCAGTGCGTCGACCAGTTCGTCGTGACGGTCTCGGCTGACCAGGATGCGGGTCTGCGCGACGCAGGCCTGGCCATTGTTCATCAGGCCGGCGGTTTTCAGTCCGGCCACGGTCTTGCCGATGTCGGCGTCATCCAGGACGATGGCCGCGGACTTGCCACCGAGTTCCAGGCTCACCCGTTTCAGCTGTTCGCCGCACAGGGCCGCGATGCGACGCCCGGTTGCACTGGAGCCGGTGAACGCGACTTTGTCCACGCCGGGATGCCGGACCAGGGCCTCGCCGACATCCGGGCCGCCGGTCACGACCGACACGACGCCTTCGGGCAGCTCGAGGTGTTCGATCATCTCGGCCAACCACAAAGCGTCCAAAGGGGTTTCGGGCGCCGGCTTGATGATCACGCTGCACCCGGCGATCAGCGCGGGAATCAACTTGGGCATGATCAGGCATTGGGGTACGTTCCACGGCACGATCGCCCCGACCACACCGACGGGCGCGCGACGCAGGTGCGCCTCGCCCAGCACGCCCTGACGGCGCTCCATCCAGGGAAAATCGCGCGCGGCCGCAATTGCCAGATGGATCATTGAGGCAGCCCCGGCCGCTTGACCGAGCCGGCTGAAACTGCGTGGTGACCCCATCTGCGCGGTGATCAGGTCGGCCATCTCCTCTATGTGCCGGCCGTAAATCGCCGCCAGTTCTCCGACCTTGTCCATCCGCTCCTGCGGTCGCAGCCGCGGCCACGGGCCTTCGTCAAAAGCGCGACGGGCGGCGGTGACGGCGGCGTCGACATCATCCGGAGTTCCGGCGGGTACGTGGGCGATCGGCTCCTCGGTGTGCGGAGAAATGACCGACAGACGCTCAGCATTCGACGGTTTGCGCCACCTGCCGCCGATGAAGAGTTCGTCGTAGGAACGAAGGCTTGCCGACATCTGGGCAACCACCTCAGGGCAGGCGAAGGGCTATTTCGCTATTGATGCTAACATAGCCAAAAAAGCGGGGTTTCCCGGGTTTTCCCTCAAGGCGAGGCGTGACGTGAGCAGCGATTGGCGAAGCTACCCGTTTGCATTGGTGCCCGGTGACAGTCAACTCGACTTTCCCGAGGCGGAGGGTCAGCACCCAGACCAGGAGTCCGACACCTGGTTCATCGCCGGTGAACTCGACGCGCCCGACCGCTCTTTCGCGTTCCTGACCATCTTCAACCGGAACCGGCCCGGCGGCAGCATCGTCGCCGACTTCTACACCCTGGCGTTGTTCGACCTCGACACCGGTGAGTACGGCACCTATACCGATTACGACATGCCCCCGGCCAGTACGGAACCGGACGCGAAGCCCAAATTGTCCAGCGCGATCGGATATCTCGACGTGTCTTATGACACCGGTGCGGGTACCGCGCGCTGGACGACGGTGCGCGACGCCGACGGCGCACTGCAGCCTTACGCCTATGACATCAGCCTGGTGGGCACCGACCAGGCCGGTCAGGCCATGCGACTGGACCTGACCGTCACCCCCACCCGGGCGCCGACCCCTCTGGGTGCCTCGACCTACAACGGCAAGATCGCCTGCTTCGGCCAGGACGACACCTACTCCTACTTCCAGACCGGCATGGCCATGACCGGGACCCTGCGCTGGGGTGCGACTACCGAGCAAGTCAGCGGTAGCGCCGGGCATGTGGACCGGCAGTGGTTTCCGAAGTACGCCGGCGGCGGAACCGGTGAGCCCCCGCGCACCCGGTCGCACGAATGGCGCACCATCAACTTCGACAACGGCGTGGACATGAGCATATGGCGTCAGTTCCTGCGTACCGAAGGCAATGCGCTGCAACCGTTTACCGGCATCACTACGAGCTATCCCGACGGGCGGCCGGCGCAGTGCGCCGAGGACTTCGACGTCACGATCAGCAGCTACGTCCGCTGGCCCGACGCCATCCGGACCCTCATCCGGCCGCCGAGCAAGGCCCGATACATGCCCGATCGCCACCGGATCGCCTGTGCGGCACTGGAAATGGATATCGTCGGCGAACCGCTGGTGGCCGCCCCCGCGCACGGGCTACCGATCGAATACATGGAAGGGCCGTACCGCTACCGCGGAACCTTAGGCGGCGAGCCTGTAACCGGCTTCGCGTTCAACGAGCGTTCGCTGGCGATGTACCGGGACTGGGAGTTGATCGACGTGCTGGCCGCCGCGGTCGCTGATGACCCCGCCGCGCAGACCGCGGTGGATGAGTTAACGTCGCTGGTCGCGGCGGGCCGTCGCGACGAGGCGCTGGCGTTGGTGGCGAAGTTGCGTGACAACCAACAGGGCACCGCGGCAACCGTTCTCGATGATCTCAGCGCGGCGTTGTCAGGTGTCTGAGCAGGCCTCGTCCAGCGCCCGTTCCCAGGCGATATGACGATGCTGTAACCCAGGTTCGTTGCGGCCGAACGTAAGTCGTTGCCGAGCACCGGATTCCAGGTTCGCCTGCAGGCCCTCAACCAACCGGTAGTCCTCGTCGCGCACGGTGGCGTGGGCGTATTCGAAAACGGCCTGTGCGCCTGCGGCCACGGACTCCTCCGACATGTCCAGCGGAGTCGAGTTCTGGTGAACGGTGATCGATCGGCCCGGCCGGTCGCCGGGGTAGACGCGGAACAACTCACCATTGGCGATCGTCACCGAGATCACGATGTTCGGGAACAACGCGTAGATGACGACCAGGTTGTTCAACGGGACCCACTTGTCCTCGGACGTGTCGTCGAGGTCCAGGATCGTGTTGAGCGGGAAGATCAATCGGTGATGCGGCCCGTAGGCGTCGAACACGGTGCAGTTGCTGCGCGCGATCGTCGCAAACGTCTGCTGGTGCACGGTGGCGAAGTGGTAGTTCTCGGCGAACGTGTCAATGGCCAGCTTCCAGTTGATAGCGGAGTCGAGCACCTTCTCGCCCAGCGGTGACCAGCGACCGATGCCCCACGAGTCGAGTTCGTCGGCCAGTGGTCCCAGGTGTGCGGCCACATCCAGGTCCGACCCGGGATCCATTGCCACCCAGAGGAATCCGGCGAATTCGGTGGCGGGCAGCTCGGTCAACCCATCCGATTTCGGCGTCACATCGGGAAAGCCTTCGCGGCCCGGGACGGTGACCAGGCGGCCGGTGTTGTCGTATGTCCAGGCGTGGTAGGGGCAGGAGAACCGCTTGGCCACCCCGCATCCCTCGACCACCTGCGCCTGCCGGTGCAGGCAGACGTTGTCGAAGGCCTTCACCGAACCGTCGGCGGTTCTGGTCAGCAGGATGGACCGGCCCATCACCGTCTTGGTGCAGTACGAACCCGCCCGCGGCAACTCCGAAACGTAGCCGACCAGTTGCGGGCTGGCCATTACCATGGCGCGGTCACGCTCGTGCCGCTCGGTCGAGGTGTACTCGCGGGCGTCCATCAGGTACTGGGCGGGCGCGAGATCGGTTGTCTTGTCCCGCGCCAGTTTCAGGGCACGACGGGTGAGGTCGATGAGCTGATCGTGTTGCATCCGAACCCCCGGTCCAGCGGTCGCCGTCGTCTAACTTTACTAACTTTATAGTGAAAGGGAAACGTAGCCCTTACCTGGCAGCCGATGCGGCAAAGTGACATAGCTGTGACTATTGAGATCCCTGAGTCTGCTGAGGTTGTTGGCTACCCTGTGGCATGTGCCGCTATCGCGACGTGACGTGCTGAAACTCGCCGCCGCGACACCGGGCCTGCTCGGGCTCGGCGTCGCTGCGGCGTCTGTGTGCGCGACACCGGCGTCCGCTGCGCTCGGGACCTTGCTGGATTACGCGGCCGGTGTCATCCCGGCCAGTCAGATCAGGGCCGCGGGTGCGGTCGGGGCCATCCGCTATGTCTCCGATCGCCGGCCCGGCGGCAACTGGATGCTGGGTAAGCCCATTCAACTCGCCGAAGCCCAGGACCTGCACGGAAGCGGTCTGAAGATCGTGTCCTGCTACCAGTTCGGCAAGGGGACCACCTCCGATTGGCTGGGTGGCGCCGCGGCCGGCATGCAGCACGCCAAGCGTGGTGCTGAACTGCACGCCGCGGCGGGCGGTCCCGCCGGCGCCCCGATCTACGCGTCGATTGACGACGACCCGTCGCTGGAGCAGTACAAGAACCAGATCGTGCCGTATCTGCGCTCTTGGGAGTCGGTGATCGGGCATCAGCGCACGGGCGTATACGCGAACTCCAAGACCATCGACTGGGCCGTGCACGACGGATTGGGCAGCTATTTCTGGCAGCACAACTGGGGCTCGCCCAAGGGGTACACCCATCCAGCCGCGCATCTGCATCAGGTGGAGATCGATAAACGGTCGGTGGGCGGCATCGGGGTCGACGTCAACGAGATTCTCAAGCCGCAGTTCGGCCAGTGGGCGTGAGCAGACCGGTTTCTAAGACTTCGACAAACATTCCAGCAAACACTCGTTCGCTCAGTACCCATTGTCGGCTACGCCGATGAATCCGCGCGCCCGAGGCGCGAGACTCAGATGCGGGCCGACACAGCTGAATTTTTTCGCATAACGATTTGGTAACAATGCTGCTTTGAACAGCGCTGTTATAGCTACTCGACCGTAACCACCTACATGCAGGACGTTTGTTCGAGACGCTCGTGCCAGTTGTCAGAGCCGGTGTTACCCGTGACACGGTTACCCGCGCGTAGAACTCGTCAGTAACCTTCCGACGTCAAGAAAACGTACAGACCCTTATGACACTCTTATGGGGTCCGATGCAGGTAGATGACGCCTCGTCACGGAGGGATCAGGCGCCGACGAAGCACCGGTCAGACGACTATCGGCTGCGATTCGGTGTGGAATCGCCCGGATTGTGACGGGGCCTTCTGGCAAGGGCCGGCCCGAACGAACCGACACGAGGCCCACGCAGACGCGCGACACAGACGCATACAGGAGATTAAAAGGTGACGATCCACGAGCACGACAGGCTCTCGGCAGACCGCGACGGCAGTGGACCGCACAACGCCCATGCTCTGGTCGATCGGCTGACAGCGGGCGAGCCCTACGCGGTGGCGTTCGGTGGCCAGGGCAGCGCCTGGTTGGAGACACTCGAGGAGCTGGTCTCCGGGGCCGGCATCGAACCCGAACTGGCCGAGTTGGTCGGTGAGGTGCAGCTGCTGCTCGAGCCGGTCGCCAAAGAGCTGGTCGTGGTGCGTCCGATCGGCTTCGAGCCGCTGCAGTGGGTCCGTGCGCTGGCGGCCGAAGACACGGTTCCCTCGGAAAAGCACCTGACCTCGGCGGCGGTATCCATACCGGGCGTGCTGCTGACCCAGATCGCCGCCATCCGTGCACTGGCCCGTCAGGGTATGGACCTCGCCGAAACTCCGCCGGTTGCGCTGGCGGGTCACTCGGCGGGCGTGCTGGCGGTCGAGGCGCTCAAGGCAGGCGGCGCCCGCGACGTCGAGCTGCTGGCCATGGGCCAGCTCATCGGCGCGGCCGGAACGCTGGTGGCGCGCCGCCGCGGTATCTCGGTGCTCGGCGATCGCCCGCCGATGGTGTCGGTCACCAACGCCGACCCGGAGCGGATCAGTCAGCTACTCGACGAGTTCGCCCAGGACGTGCGCACGGTGCTCCCGCCGGTGCTGTCGATCCGCAACGGCCGCCGGTCGGTCGTCATCACCGGAACCCCCGAGCAGCTGTCCCGGTTCGAGCTCTACTGCCAGCAGATCTCCGAGAAAGAAGAAGCCGACCGGAAGAACAAGGTGCGCGGCGGCGACGTCTTCGCGCCGGTCTTCGATCCGGTCAAGGTCGAGGTGGGCTTCCATACCCCGCGGTTGTCCGACGGCATCGACATCGTCGGCCGCTGGGCCGAAACGGTCGGACTCGATGTCGAGCTGGCCTGCCACCTGGCTAACGCCATCCTGGTCAGCAAGGTCGACTGGGTCGACGAGATCACCAAGGTGAATGACGCCGGCGCGCGCTGGATTCTTGACCTGGGTCCGGGCGACATCCTGACCCGGCTGACGGCGCCGGTGATCCGCGGTCTGGGTATCGGCATCGTGCCGGCGGCCACCCGCGGCGGTCAGCGCAACCTGTTCACGGTCGGTGCCACTCCTGAGGTGGCCCGCGCGTGGTCGAGCTACGCGCCGACCGTCGTGCGCCTGCCCGACGGCAGGGTCAAGCTGTCGACCAAGTTCACCCGGCTGACCGGCCGGTCGCCCATCCTGCTGGCCGGCATGACCCCGACCACCGTCGACGCCAAGATCGTGGCCGCGGCGGCCAATGCCGGACACTGGGCCGAGCTCGCCGGCGGCGGGCAGGTCACCGAGGAGATCTTCGCCGCCCGTGTCGCGGAGCTGTCCGGGTTGCTCGAACCCGGCCGCACTTATCAGTTCAATGCGCTGTTCCTGGACCCGTACCTGTGGAAGTTGCAGCTGGGCGGCAAGCGCCTGGTGCAGAAGGCGCGCCAGTCCGGCGCCGCCATCGACGGCGTGGTCGTCAGCGCCGGCATCCCCGACCTCGAGGACGCAGTCGAGCTGATCGAGGAACTCAACGACATCGGCATCAGCCACGTCGTCTTCAAGCCCGGAACCATCGAGCAGATCCGCTCGGTGATCCGCATCGCCACCGAGGTACCCACCCGGCCGGTGATCATGCACGTCGAGGGCGGCCGTGCCGGTGGCCACCACTCCTGGGAGGACCTGGACGACCTGCTGCTGGCGACGTACTCGGAGCTGCGCTCCCGCGCCAACATCACCGTCTGCGTGGGCGGCGGCATCGGCACGCCGGAACGCGCCGCCGACTACCTGTCCGGGCGCTGGGCGCAGGACTACGGCTTCCCGTTGATGCCGATCGACGGCATCCTGGTCGGCACCGCCGCGATGGCGACGCTGGAGTCCACCACGTCGCCCTCGGTGAAGCAGATGCTGGTGGAGACCGGTGGCACCGATCAGTGGATCAGCGCCGGAAAAGCCCAGGGCGGCATGGCTTCCAGCCGTAGTCAGCTGGGCGCCGACATTCACGAGATCGACAACAGCGCATCGCGCTGCGGCCAGCTGCTCGACGAGGTGGCCGGCGATTCGGATGCGGTCGCGGAACGGCGCGACGAGATCATCGCCGCGATGGCCAAGACCGCCAAGCCGTACTTCGGCGACGTCGCCGACATGACGTACCTGCAGTGGTTGCGGCGTTACGTCGAACTCTCCATCGGAGAAGGCAATTCGACCGCGGACACCGCCGCCCCGGGTAGCCCGTGGCTGGCCGACACGTGGCGTGACCGGTTCGCAGACATGCTCAAGCGCGCCGAAGCGCGTTTGCACGCACAGGATTTCGGCCCCATCGAAACCCAGTTCGGCGACCCGGCGCTGCTTGAAGACCCCGAGCGCGCCATCGCCACCCTGGTAGCCCACTACCCGGACGCCGAAACCGTGCAGTTGCACCCGGCCGACGTTCCGTTCTTCATCTCGCTGTGCAAGACCCTGGGCAAGCCGGTCAACTTCGTGCCGGTCATCGACAAGGACGTCCGGCGCTGGTGGCGCAGCGACTCGCTATGGCAGGCCCACGACGCCCGCTACGACGCCGACCAGGTGTGCATCATCCCCGGGCCCGCGGCGGTCGCCGGCATCACCCGGTTGGACGAACCCGTCGGTGAGCTACTCGACCGCTTCGAGCAGGCCGCGATCGATGAGGTCTTGGGCACCGGCGCCAAGCCACACGACGTCACCGCACGCAGGCTGGGCCGCGCCGACATCCGCGGACCGCTGGCCGTGGTGCTCGACGCGCCCGACGTGCTGTGGGCAGGCCGCACCACCATCAACCCGGTGCACCGCATCGCCGAGCCCGGCGACTGGCAGGTACACGAAAGCCGCACCGCCACACACACATCCACCGGATCCCGGTTGCAGGTGACGGCCGGCGGTGACAGCGTCACCCTGAGCGTGCCAGTGTCGGGCACCTGGATCGACATTCAATTCACCCTGCCCGCCAACACGATCGACGGCGGCATCCCGGTGGTGTCCACCGAAGACGCCACCGCCGCAATGCGTTCCGTGCTGGCCATCGCGGCCGGCGTGGACGGGCCGGAGTCGCTCCCCGAGGTCGTCAACGGCACCGCCACGCTGACGGTGGACTGGGACCCCGAACGGGTCGCCGACCACACCGGCGTCACCGCCACCTTCGGTGAGCCGCTGGCGCCGAGCCTCACCACGGTTCCTGACGCGCTCGTCGGGCACTGCTGGCCCGCCGTGTTCGCGGCCATCGGCGCGGCGGTGACTGACGCCGGCGTCCCAGTGGTGGAAGGCCTGCTCAGCCTGGTGCACCTGGACCACGCCGTCCAGCTGGCCGGTCAGTTGCCCAAGGAACCGGCTCAATTGACCATCGCCGCAACCGCTTTGGACGCGACCGACACCGACATGGGTCGCGTGGTGCCGGTCACCGTCGCCGTCACGGCGAGTGACGGTGCCGCCGTCGCCACCATGGAAGAGCGGTTCGCGATCCTGGGCCGCACCGGCACCGCCGAACTCACCGACCCCGCCCGGGCCGGTGGCGCGGTCTCCGAGAACGCCACCGACACCCCACGCCGGCGCCGCCGCGATGTCTCGATCGGCGCCCCGGTCGACATGCGCCCGTTCGCCGAGGTGTCCGGCGACCACAACCCCATCCACACCGACAAGGCCGCCGCCCTGCTGGCCGGGCTGGAATCGCCGATCGTGCACGGCATGTGGCTGTCCGCCGCCGCACAGCACGCGGTGACCGCCACCGACGGGCAGGCCCGGCCGCCGGCCCGGCTGATCGGCTGGACCGCCCGTTTCCTCGGCATGGTGCGCCCCGGCGACGAGGTGGACTTCCGGGTGGACCGGGTTGGAATCGACCAGGGCGCCGAGGTTTTGGAGGTTGCCGCCCGCATCGGATCCGACCTGGTGATGTCGGCGACCGCGCGGCTGGCATCGCCGAAGACGGTCTACGCGTTCCCCGGCCAGGGCATCCAGCACAAGGGCATGGGCATGGACGTCCGGGCCCGGTCCAAGGCGGCCCGCAAGGTGTGGGACGAGGCCGACCGGTTCACCCGTGACACGCTCGGCTTCTCCGTGCTGCACGTGGTTCGGGACAACCCGACCAGCATCATCGCCAGCGGTGTGCACTACCACCACCCGGACGGTGTGCTGTTCTTGACGCAGTTCACCCAGGTCGCGATGGCGACGGTGGCGGCCGCGCAGGTCGCCGAGATGCGCGAGCAGGGCGCCTTCGTGGAAACCGCGATCACCTGTGGCCACTCGGTCGGCGAGTACACCGCGCTGGCCTGTGTCAGCGGCGTCTTCGAACTGGATGCGTTGCTGGAGGCCGTGTTCCACCGCGGCTCCAAGATGCACGACATCGTGCCGCGCGACGAGTTGGGTCGTTCCAACTACCGCCTGGCGGCGATCCGGCCCTCGCAGATCGACCTGCCCGACGACGAGGTCACCGACTTCGTCGCCGGAATCGCCGAGCGCACCGGGGAATTCCTGGAAATCGTCAACTTCAACCTGCGGGGTTCGCAGTACGCGATCGCCGGCACCGTGCGCGGCCTGGAGGCGCTGGAGGCCGAGGTGGAGCGGCGCCGCGAAATGACTGGCGGCAAGCGCTCATTCATCCTGGTACCGGGTATCGACGTGCCCTTCCACTCGCGGGTGCTGCGGGTCGGGGTGGCCGAGTTCCGGCGCTCGCTGGAGCGCCTGATGCCGCGGGACAAGGACCCCGACGTGATCATCGGGCGCTACATCCCCAACCTGGTGCCGCGGCCGTTCACCCTGGACCGCGACTTCATTCAGGAGATCCGGGACCTGGTGCCCGCCGAACCGCTCGACGAGATCCTCGCCGATTACGACACCTGGCGTAACGAGCGCCCGCGCGACCTGGCCCGCAAGGTCCTGATCGAACTGTTGGCCTGGCAGTTCGCCAGCCCGGTGCGCTGGATCGAAACCCAGGACCTGCTCTTCATCGAGGAGGCCGCCGGCGGCCTGGGCGTGGAGCGGTTCGTCGAGATCGGTGTGAAGACGGCGCCGACCGTCGCCGGCCTGGCCACCAACACCCTGAAGCTGCCCGAATATGCGCACAGCACAATCGAAGTGCTCAACGCCGAGCGCGACGCGGCGGTGCTGTTCGCCACCGACACCGACCCGGAGCCGGAAGACGAGGTGGCTGAGGATTCCGACGCGGCCGCGTCGGATGCTGCACCGGCTGAGGCCGCGGCGGCCGCCCCGGCGCCGGCGCCAGCCGCGCCGTCGGGTGGCCCCCGCCCCGACGACATCGGATTCGACGCTGCCGACGCCACTTTGGCCCTGATCGCTATCTCGGCCAAGATGCGCCTGGACCAGATCGAGCCGCTGGACTCCATCGAGTCCATCACCGACGGCGCGTCGTCGCGGCGCAACCAGCTGCTGGTCGACCTCGGCTCCGAGCTGAACCTGGGCGCCATCGACGGCGCCGCGGAGGCCGACCTGGCCGGCCTGCGGGCGCAGGTCACCAAGCTGGCTCGCACCTACAAGCCCTTCGGCCCAGTGCTTTCCGACGCCATCAACGACCAGCTGCGTACGGTGCTCGGACCGTCGGGCAAGCGGCCGGCGGCGATCGCCGAACGCGTGACGAAGACCTGGGAGCTGGGCGAGGGGTGGGCCAAGCACGTCACCGTCGAGGTGGCGCTGGGCACCCGGGAAGGAACCAGCGTTCGCGGCGGTGCCATGGGACACCTGCACGAAGGGGCACTGGCCGACGCCGCCTCGGTCGACAAGGTCATCGACGCCGCGGTAGGCGCGGTCGGCGCGCGGCTCGGCATCCCGGTGTCGTTGCCGTCCGCGGGCGGAGGTGGCGGTGCGACCGTCGACGCCGCGGCGCTGAGCGAGTTCACCGACCAGATCACCGGTCGCGACGGCGTGCTGGCCTCGGCGGCCCGCCTGGTGCTGGGTCAGCTCGGTCTCGACGACCCGGTCACCGCACCTTCCGCCGCCACCGACGCCGAGCTCATCGACCTCGTCACCGCCGAATTGGGCGCGGACTGGCCACGATTGGTGGCGCCGACGTTCGACGGCAAGAAGGCCGTCGTCTTCGACGACCGCTGGGCCAGCGCCCGCGAGGACCTGGTCAAGCTGTGGCTCACCGACGAGGGTGACATCGACGCCGACTGGTTGCGGCTGTCCGAACGCTTCGAAGGCGCCGGGCACGTCGTCGCCACCCAGGCCACCTGGTGGCAGGGCAAGTCGCTGGCCGCGGGCAGGCAGATCCACGCCTCGCTGTACGGCCGCATCGCCGCCGGCGCGGAGAACCCGAACCCCGGCCCGCACAGCAACGAAATCGCCGTCGTGACAGGCGCTTCCAAGGGCTCGATCGCCGCCTCGGTGGCGGCGCGGCTGCTCGACGGCGGCGCCACCGTCATCGCGACGACCTCCAAGCTCAACGACGAGCGACTGGCGTTCTACCGCACGCTCTACCGCGACCACGCCCGCTTTGGCGCGGCACTGTGGGTGGTGCCGGCCAACATGGCGTCCTACTCCGACATCGACGCGCTGGTCGAATGGATCGGTAACGAGCAGAGCGAAAGCCTTGGGCCGCAGTCGATTCACATCAAGGATGCGCAGACCCCGACGCTGCTGTTCCCGTTCGCGGCACCGCGTGTCGTCGGCGACCTGTCCGAGGTGGGCGCGCGCGCCGAGATGGAGATGAAGGTGTTGCTGTGGGCCGTCCAACGGCTCATCAGCGGGCTGTCGAAGATCGGCGCCGAACGTGACATCGCCTCGCGCCTGCACGTGGTGCTACCGGGCTCGCCCAACCGCGGAATGTTCGGCGGGGACGGCGCCTACGGCGAGGCCAAGTCGGCGCTGGACGCCGTGGTCAGCCGCTGGCACGCCGAAACGTCTTGGGCGGAACGGGTCAGCCTCGCGCACGCGCTGATCGGCTGGACCCGCGGCACCGGGCTGATGGGTCACAACGACGCCATCGTCACCGCAGTCGAAGAAGCCGGTGTCACCACCTACTCGACCGAGGAGATGGCCGGGTTGCTGCTCGGCCTGTGCGACGTGGAATCCAAAGTCGCCGCGGCCAGTTCGCCGATCAAGGCGGACCTGACCGGCGGCCTGGCCGAGGCCAACCTCGACATGGCCGAACTGGCGGCCAAGGCCCGCGAGGAGATGACCGCCGAGTCTCACGCCGACGACGACGCCGCAGCCGAGGGCACCATCGCGGCACTGCCGTCCCCGCCGCGCGGATACACCCCGGCACCGCCGCCGGCCTGGGCCGACCTCGACGTCGACCCGGCCGACCTGGTGGTGATCGTCGGCGGCGCCGAACTCGGGCCGTACGGATCGTCGCGCACCCGCTTCGAGATGGAGGTCGAGAACGAACTTTCGGCCGCCGGTGTACTCGAACTCGCCTGGACCACCGGCCTGATCCGGTGGGAGGACGACCCCCAACCGGGTTGGTACGACACACAATCCGGTGACCTGGTGGACGAGTCCGAACTGGTCGAGCGGTATCACGACACCGTGGTGGAACGTTGCGGCATCCGCGAGTTCGTCGACGACGGCGCGATCGACCCCGATCACGCCTCGCCGCTGCTGGTGTCGGTCTTCCTGGACAAGGACTTCACCTTCGTGGTGTCTTCGGAAGCCGAGGCCCGATCCTTCGCCGAGTTCGACCCGGAGCACACCGTGATCCGTCCGGCGCCTGACTCGGGGGACTGGCAGGTCACCCGCAAGGCCGGCACCGAAGTCCGCGTCCCGCGCAAGACCAAGTTGTCGCGGGTCGTCGGGGCGCAGATCCCGACCGGGTTCGACCCCACCGTGTGGGGGATCAGCCCGGACATGGCCACCTCGATCGACCGGGTGGCGCTGTGGAACATCGTGACCACCGTGGATGCCTTCCTGTCCGCCGGATTCAGCCCGGCCGAGGTGATGCGCTACGTGCACCCGAGCCTGGTGGCCAGCACGCAGGGCACCGGCATGGGCGGCATGACATCGATGCAGACCATGTACCACGGGAACCTGCTCGGCCGTAACAAGCCGAACGACATCTTGCAGGAAGTGCTGCCGAATGTGGTCGCGGCGCATGTGGTTCAGTCCTACGTCGGCAGCTACGGGTCGATGATCCACCCGGTTGCCGCCTGCGCTACGGCCGCGGTGTCGGTCGAGGAGGGCGTCGACAAGATCCGGCTCGGCAAGGCCGAGTTGGTGGTGGCCGGCGGTCTGGACGACCTCACGCTGGAGGCCATCATCGGCTTCGGTGACATGGCCGCCACCGCCGACACGTCGATGATGCGCGGGCGCGGCATCGAGGACTCGAAGTTCTCGCGGCCCAACGACCGGCGACGGCTCGGCTTCGTCGAGGCCCAGGGCGGGGGCACCATCCTGCTGGCGCGCGGCGATCTCGCTCTGCGCATGGGACTGCCGGTGCTCGCAGTCGTGGCTTACGCGCAGTCCTTCGGCGACGGAGTGCACACCTCGATCCCGGCACCGGGTCTCGGCGCGCTGGGCGCGGGCCGCGGCGGCAAGGACTCCGCTTTGGCGCGCGCTTTGGGCAAGCTGGGTGTGACCGCCGACGACATCGCGGTCATCTCCAAGCACGACACGTCGACGCTTGCCAACGACCCGAACGAGACGGAACTGCATGAGCGGCTCGCGGACTCGCTGGGACGGTCGGCCGGGGCGCCGCTGTTCGTGGTGTCGCAGAAGAGCCTGACCGGACACGCCAAGGGCGGTGCCGCCGTCTTCCAGACGATGGGGCTGTGCCAGATGCTGCGGGACGGGGTGATCCCGCCCAACCGCAGCCTGGATTGCGTCGACGACGAGCTGGCCGGTTCGTCGCACTTCGTCTGGGTGCGTGACACCTTGCGACTCGGCGACAGGTTCCCGCTAAAGGCCGGAATGCTGACCAGTCTCGGATTCGGCCACGTGTCGGGTCTGGTTGCGCTGGTGCACCCGCAGGCGTTCATCGCCTCGCTGGATCCCGGGCAGCGAGCGGACTACCAGCGTCGTGCCGACGCACGGCTGCTGGCCGGTCAGCGCCGACTGGCCTCGGCGATCGCCGGCGGCGAGCCGATGTACCAGCGGCCGCCGGACCGTCGTTTCGACCACGACGCGCCGGAGAAGCGGCAGGAGGCTTCCATGCTGCTGAACCCGGCCGCCCGGTTGGGCGACGACGATGCCTACCAGGCCTCTGCCGGGTGACTCGCCGGATCCGTTAACCTGGCCACCCATGGGAATCGTCGGAATCGGGATTGACCTCGTCTCCATACCTGATTTCGCCGAGCAGGTCGATCAACCGGGAACGGTCTTCGCGGAGACTTTCACGCCGGGTGAGCGCCGCGACGCCTCTGACAAGAGTTCGTCGGCGGCGCGTCACCTGGCGGCCCGCTGGGCAGCCAAGGAGGCGGTGATCAAGGCGTGGTCCGGGTCCCGCTTCGCCCAGCGGCCGGTGCTGCCGGAGGACATCCACCGCGACATCGAGGTGGTCACCGACATGTGGGGCCGGCCGCGGGTCCGGTTGAGCGGTGAGATCGCCAAGCATCTGGCCGACGTGACGATCCATGTCTCGTTGACGCACGAGGCAGACACGGCGGCCGCGGTCGCGATCCTGGAAACCCCGTAGGCGAGCAGACGCGAAATCGCTGTGGAGCTTGCGCTCCGATGCGATTTCGCGTCTGCTCGCGCGGTGGGGCGGGGGCCTTGGTAGCGGTCGGAGAGTGCCCGCCGAGACGGTAAATTGGCCGGCCGCTACTCGTATTTTCGCTGCAGATTTGCAGTCTCGGTAGCTGTGTTGCACTGCTGCGCAACACTTTCCGCCGCGCCGTACTCCGCAGGTGAATGAATTCATTTACACGCGGCGCTTGAAGTACTACTCTTGGTGGTACTACCGAACGTAGTAATACGCGCGACAGCCGGCTCGCAACGGCGCGGTCCGGTGGTGAGGGGATGTTCACCATGACTGCCCACGCAATCGACTCCCGATACCACCCGTCGGCGACGCTGCGTCGTCAGCTGAACAAGGTGTTCCCGACGCACTGGTCGTTCCTGCTGGGTGAGATCGCGCTGTACAGCTTCATCGTGCTGCTGATCACCGGCGTGTACCTGACGTTGTTCTTCGACCCGTCGATGGCCGAGGTGACCTATCACGGCGTCTATCAGCCGCTGCGCGGCGTGGAGATGTCGCGGGCCTATGAGACGGCGCTGAACATTTCGTTCGAGGTGCGGGGTGGGTTGTTCGTCCGTCAGGTCCACCACTGGGCGGCGCTGATGTTCGCCGCGTCGATCATGGTGCACCTGGCGCGGGTGTTCTTCACCGGTGCCTTCCGGCGACCGCGCGAGGCCAACTGGGTGATCGGGTCGCTGTTGCTGATCCTGACGATGTTCGAGGGCTACTTCGGCTACTCGCTGCCCGATGACCTGCTTTCCGGCATCGGTCTGCGGGCGGCGTTGTCCTCAATCACATTGGGATTGCCGGTTATTGGCACCTGGTTGCACTGGGCGCTGTTCGGCGGCGACTTTCCCGGCACGGTATTGATACCGCGGCTGTATGCGCTGCACGTCCTGCTGATTCCGGGGATTCTGTTGGCGCTGATCGGAGTGCATGTGGCGTTGGTGTGGTTCCAGAAGCACACGCAATTCCCCGGCCCGGGTCGCACCGAGCACAACGTCGTCGGCGTCAGGGTCATGCCGACGTTCGCGGTCAAGTCCGGCGCCTTCTTCGCGTCCATCGTTGGTGTGCTGGGCCTGATGGGCGGGCTGCTGCAAATCAACCCGATCTGGAACCTGGGACCTTACAAGCCTTCTCAGGTGTCGGCCGGTTCGCAGCCGGACTTTTACATGATGTGGCCGGACGGGTTGCAGCGGCTGTGGCCGGCCTGGGAGCTGTATATCGGCCACCATACGGTGCCGGCGGCGGTGGGGGTGGCTCTCATCATGGGCCTGGTCTTTGTTCTGCTGACCGTCTATCCGTTCCTGGAGAAGCGGTTCACCGGCGATCACGCGCATCACAATCTGCTGCAGCGACCACGTGATGTGCCGGTGCGCACCGCAATTGGCGCCATGGCGATCAGCTTCTATCTGGTGCTCACCTTGGCGGCGATGAACGACATCATCGCGCTGACGTTCCATATCTCGTTGAATGCGACGAACTGGATCGGGCGGATCGGCATGGTGCTGCTGCCGCCGCTGGTTTACTTCATCACCTACCGGTGGGCCGTGGGGTTGCAGCGCAGCGATCGCGCAGTCCTCGAACACGGGGTGGAGACCGGCATCATCAAACGCCTGCCGCACGGTGCCTACATCGAGGTGCATCAGCCGCTGGGAAGCTCAATCCCGTTGAGCTATCGGGGCGCACCGCTGCCCAAGCGGATGAACAAGCTGGGCTCCGGCGGCTCACCCGGCAGCGGCGGCCTGTTGCTCGCCGACCCGGTCACCGAGGACGCGGCGTTACGCGAGGCGGGCCACCGGGCTCATCAGCGCGCCCTCGCCGCCTTGCGCGACGCAAACAGGTAGGCCGAGCGTCGGACACAAAAGCGCCCTGGAACATGTGTCCCAGGGCGCTTTTGTGCCTGCTCGCGGGAGTCAGCGAGCCAGACTGCGGGCGTAGCCGGTGCCCATGCTCAGCAGCACCAGGCCCACGATGATGAACGCCGCCACCCGGAAGATGCCATCGAGGGTGGCCAGGTCGAACAGGAACAGCTTGCCCGTGGCCGCGCCGGTCAACGCCAGACCGGCAGTGATCGACTCGGTGCGATGCTCCCGGTCGCTGCGCAGCGCATGGACGAAAAGTGCTGCCGCCATGGCGATCCAGCAGATGGTGGCGGCCATGTGGCCGGCCAGGAATCCGCCGCCGGTGCCACCGATGAAGACACCGGCCGTCACGGTGAACGCCGTCACGGCGTAGACGATCAGCGCTGCCGCGGTGGCCACCAGCAAGCCCGCGGCTTCGGAGTCCAGCCACGCCCGGGTCATCACCACCGCAAAGGCAATGACGAGCAGGCTGGCGGCAAGAGTGGACGCCGCGACCGTACCCGGCATCGCGGTGGCCCGCACCAACGAGTAGAGCGGCGCGTAGCTATAGAACAGTCCGCAGCCGATGATGCCGAATCCCAAAGCAATCCAGCGGGCCACGGTCTCCTGGCGGCCCACCATGGCGATGACGATGGCCAGTGCCAACAGCACCGGGCCTTCGACGTAACCGGTGCAGGCGACGGTGAGGGCGATCAGCCCCGAGATCGCCGACCAGACCAACCAGATCTGGGTGACGACCCGCGGGTGCCGGCCAACGAGCGCGGCCGCCAACATGCCCGCCGCCAACGCGGCCGCCAGGACGGCGGCCAGCACACGATCTACCGAGATTGCAGCGGCCAGCACCGGGGCGGTGCCGACCGAGGTCAAAATGGCCAGCGCGCTGGGGTTCTTGGTGGACGGCAGCAGAATGAGACCGCTGGCGATCGCCAAGACTGCGGCCACCGCGCACGCACCGCCGAGCAGCCACGCGTTGTCGCGGGCCGCCGGCAACGCGACCAGCAACGGCAGCGTCGTCGCCGCGATCCGGGCGGCGTGCATCCAGGTCCAATCCTTACCCAGCTGCACCGGCAGCGCGGCGGCGGAGAGCGCGAGCATGAAGCTGATCAGCAGCAGGTCCACTCCGTGAGTGAGCACCGGTGCCAGCCCGATCAACGGCACCAGCACCAGCAGTGCCAGGTGTTCGGAGTCCCAGCGCCGGGCCAGGGCGAGTCCCGCACCGCCGACGACGGCGGCCAGGACCAGCCCGACCGGTGCGGCCACCCACCTATAGATGGTGACGATGGCGATGACATCCAGATACGCGGTGGCAATACCCGTGGCCGCCAACGCAATTGCTCCGATTCGGCCGCCCGGCCGTCCACGCAACCGGACTGCGATCCCCACCAACGCACCCGCCAAAGCGATGCCACCGGTTACCCGGATCTCCGGTCGAAGCAGCCCGGCCTGCGCGGCCAGCACCAGCAGGAGCACGACACCGATCAGTGTCACGGCCACTCCGGCGACCGCGAGCAGCTTGCCGATCCAGCCGGATTCGGCGTGGTCGGACCCGGTGTCCGAGCGCTGGGCGGGAGGGGGCGCAACAGGTCTCGGCGGGCATTGGCGCGGAGGTCGGGGTGCGGGCGGCGAAACCGATGCGGGCTGCCAGTACTGCCAGTAGTTCTGCCAGTACGACGCTGCCTCCTGCTGAGGCGACGCCTGCTGGGGCGCGACGGCCGGTGGTGGTACGAACACGGGCGCCGGGCGCGGCGCGGGTGCCGGCGGCGGAGCGGGCGCTGGCTGCGGAGCGGGCGTTGGCGCGGGGGTGGCCTCAGTGTTGGCGAACAGCCTGTCCAACTGCGTGAGTTCGCCCGACACCCGGGACATTTGCCGGGCCAGGGCATCGAACTCGTGCGAAAGCCGGCTGAGCACAGCCTGATGCGATTCGGTCATGGTGACCCACCCTGCCGGGGCCGCAATGCGATCGGATGAGTAGGACTACCTGAATGCCGCTATTGGTCGAGCCCGTGCTCGATCGCGTAGCGCGTCAGTTCCACCCGGTTGGCGACCTGCAACTTGCGGAAGGTTGCCTGCACATGGTTTTCCACCGTCCGGTGGCTCAACGAGAGGCGCTCGGCGATCTGCTTGGCGGACAAGCCTTTTGCGACGAATCGCAACACCTCGGTCTCTCGCTCGGTCAGGCTGGGCGTGGCCGGGCCGGGGTTCGGGTTCGTCGCGATACGCCGGTATTCGCCCAGCACCAGCCCGGCCAGGCTCGGGGTGAACACGGCGCGCCCGGCCGCGGTGGCCCGCACCGCATCGGCCAGTTCGGCCTTCGAGGCGCTCTTGACCAGATAACCGGCCGCTCCGGCCTTGACGGCCTCCAGCACGTCGTCGCGTTCATCGGAGGCCGAGAGCACCAGCACTTTGGTGGACGGCGAAACCTCGAGCACCTGAATGGTCGCCTCCACACCGTCCCCGTCGGCCAGGCGCATGTCCATCACCACCACATCCGGTTTGACCACCGCGGCCCGTCGACGAGCCGACGCGACGCCGTCGGCGGTCGCGACGACGTTGAATCCGTCGTCCGCCAGGTCGCGGGCCACCGCGTCCCGCCAGATCGGGTGGTCGTCGACAACCATCACCGTGGGTTCGGCCGCCTCAGTCATGACGCGGCACGCTCAATTCCCATTCCGTTCCCTCTCCCGGGCCGGTGTGCAGCTCGGCGCTGCCACCCAACGACATCAACCGTCCCACAATCGACTTCGAAATGCCGACATGTCCCTGACCGACCGCTTCCTGCAGGCGGCCCGGCGCGATGCCCACCCCGTCATCGCGGATGCTCACCGTGACCGAATCGCCCAGGTCCTCGAGCAATACGAAGGCGCGCGCCGCAGGACCGGCGTGGGCTCGCACGTTGTCCAGCGCGTTGCCCACGGCGGCATCCAATTCGGTGGCGACATTGCCGTCCAGCACAACGGCGTTGCCCGGCAGGCTCATCGAGACGCGCTCGTTTTCGCGGCGGCGGAGCAAGGCGCGTACATCGATGGTCTGGTCAGTCTCGGTCTCCATCTCGGTGGAGGTCACCCAACTGCGCAGTGCCCGTTCCTGTTCACCCGCCAGTGTGGCGAGTTCGGCCGCGCCGCCACCGATTTCGCGGCCGCGTTTGGCGACCAGCGCCAGGACCTGAATGACGCCGTCATGTACCTGACGGGACAAGCGTTCTCGTTCTTCCACTGCTGCCGACAAGCGGACCGCGCGCTGCAGTTCGTCGTGGGCGCGGCGGGCCGTGCTGGCTGCCAACCCCACCGCGAGGCCGGCCGCCAATTCGACGATGATTGTCGCGTTGCGTCCCAAGTTGACGTTGATGTAGCCCTTGACGAACTCACTGGCGGCCGTCACCGCCAGTCCGGTCAGCATTCCGCCGGCAGGGCCGAACTGCAGGGCCGCCGAGATGGTGGCGTTGCTGGCCCACAAGGTGGTCGGCCAGGTCTGATTGTTATGCGCCCACTGCCCGGAGGCGACCACCTCGGTGGACAGCATGAGCGCCACCACCACCACGAGTTCGGCGATCACCCACGCCGGCCGCCGTCCGAAACCCCGCAGGTAGGCGAACGCGCAGGCCGCGCTCCAACCGATGAGCACGGCGAACAACGACCAGCCCAGCGCGGGATGACGCAGGTCCGAACTGATAGCGACGTGGAAACCCAATGCATAGAGGCAGCTCAGCAGCCGGAACAGCTGTGCCGCCCGCCACAGCGGTGTCGTCGGGTCAGGGCCGGTAGTCGCCATTACGGGCTCAGCATAGCCAGCGGCGGAGGCCTGACCGATCTGCTTCGGTGGGCTGTCGCTCGCTGGGCTGCTTCGGCCGACGGCTATTGCGCACGCATGGAACAGCGGTTAACCTGCCAATGTTACTCAGCGGTAAGTTAAGTGGGGGTTCGCCCGAGGAGTCGGTCCACGAGTCACCCGGGGGCCGCGCGTCGACTGCGCGTCCAGATCGGCGAGAGTGGTTCCCAGCTAACTCCGCTCGCTCGCGGAAATGCGAGCTCAGTTCGAGCATATTAGCGACCCTCAGCTGTTTTCCTGAGGGTGATAATCCCTGCCAAAAACTATTCTTCGTGCTTAAGTACAGCTTCCTGTCAGTTCGCTGAGAGCCATAGCGGGCACGCAAAATCGCATTAAATTCATCTTCGTTCAGCGACCGCTGGTCACTTTTCTCAGCTAATCAAAGGAGACGTAGATGTCATTCGTGATCGCCGTACCGGAGCTGGTTGAGGCGGCGGCCGACGACTTGGCCGGCATCCGAGCGGCCGTGGGGGAGGCGAGCGCGTCCGCCGCGGCCGCGACGACGTCGGTGTTGCCTGCCGGGGCTGACGAGGTTTCGGCGGCGGTCGCTCAACTGTTCGGTGCTCATGGCCGGGACTTTCAGGCACTCACCACGCGAGCAGCGTTGTTCCACAACGAATTTATGAGTCTGCTGAGTTCAGGTGCGACGCAGTACGCCAGTGCCGAAGTGGCTGCTGCGGCGTTGCTCGCCGGCTCCGGAGCCAGTGCGGCGACGTCGCCCATGGAGGGACTGGCGGCATTCGCCAGTGCTGTCGCGGCCCCCTACCAGACGCTTGTCGCAAATACCGCCGCCAACCTGCAGAGCCTGGGTAATGCCCTCTCGTCGAATCCGATGCCGTTCCTGCGTCAATTAGTCGCAAATCAGAGTGGTTACTTGCAAACGGCCGCTGCCTCGTTCGCGAATGCAGTCCAGAATCTGCCCGCCACAATAGCCAATCTGCCGCTCGCCGTTCAGAATGGCCTGCAGGTGTTCGCAAATTTCCAACCCGGCACCCTGGCGCAGTTGGTGCTCAACAATCAGATCGGTTATATGAACACGATCTCCACGTCACTTCAGGCTGCTGGCAAAGACTTCATGGCGGGATTGCAGGCGTTGCCGGCCAGTTTCGAGGCTGCTGGCCAGGCTCTGCAGGCGGGAGATTTTCAGGGCGCGGTCAACGATGTCTCGACCGGTTTCGTGAATCTGTTCCTAACCGGCTTCACCGGTGAACTCGACTTCGACACCGGCTTCGTCAACGTCGCGGCGACGGGTGCCTTCGGCGACTTGACGCCGGTCTTTTCGATCCCTGGACAGATGGCGCAGAACTTCACCAGCCTGCTGCCGGCCGGTTCGATCCCCGCGATGATCTCCCAAAACATGACCAACGTCATCGAGACGGCGACTGACACGTCCCAGTGGATCAATCTCGGCGTGAGCAGCCTCCCCATCCCGTTGCATGTCGGGTTGCCCGTCGTCCTTGCTCTCGACGCGATAGGTCCCGTGCTCACCACCGGCGATGCGTTGCAGTCGAGCTTGGCGTCGATGACGGCAGCGGTACAAACCGGCGATATCGCGGGGGCGGCGGCGACATTCCTCGGCGCTCCCGCAAATATCGCCAACGGTTTCCTCAACGGGCAAACGGTGCTGCCGTTGAACGCGGGCGTCAGTTTCCCGGGCGGCAGTGGGGTTCTCAATTCGACGACTTACCTCCCGGTGGGGGGAATTCTCACCCCACTGCAGGGCGGCCAACTCGTCACCGACATAACACCGGGCGTGCCGTTCCCACTCGGCGGCGCAGAGTTCGGCGGGATCATTCCCGGATTGCTGACCTACCTTCCGCAACAATTCGCACAGGCCATCGGGGCCCTACCGCCGGCGCTCTAGACCTGGCGGCGGGCAATGCCGCCACTGAAGTGGGCTTGGCTAGCCTCGAACCCGTGACTGATCTGGTTGAGCGGGTGCGCGAGGTGCTGCCGTCGGTACGCCGCGACCTCGAGGATCTGGTGCGGATCGAATCGGTGTGGGCGGACCCGGCTCGACGCGACGAGGTGCACCGCAGCGCCCAGGCGGTGTCGGACCTGTTGTCGCAGGCCGGTTTTGATGATGTCCGGATCGTCAGCGAGGGTGGCGCGCCCGCGGTCATCGCGCACTATCCGGCGCCGGCGGGCGCTCCCACCGTGCTGCTGTATGCCCACCACGACGTGCAACCCGAAGGCGACCGGGGCCAGTGGCACTCGCCGCCCTTCGAGCCGACCGAGCGCGACGGGCGCTTGTACGGCAGGGGCACCGCCGACGACAAGGCCGGCATCGCAACACATTTGGCGGCGTTCCGGGCACACGATGGCCGGCCGCCGGTGGGCGTGACGGTGTTCGTCGAGGGCGAGGAAGAGTCGGGCTCGCCGACGTTGGGCCAGTTCCTGGCCGCCCACCGCGAGGAGTTGGCGGCGGACGTGATCGTGATCGCCGACTCGGACAATTGGAGCACCGAGATTCCGGCGCTGACGGTGTCGCTGCGCGGAATGGCCGACTGCGTGGTGGAGGTCGCCACCCTGGATCACGGCCTGCACTCCGGGCTCTGGGGTGGCGTGGTCCCTGATGCGCTGAGCGTGCTGGTACGGCTGCTGGCCAGCCTGCATGACGACAACGGCAACGTCGCGGTCGCTGGGTTGCACGAGAGTAAGGCAGCGGATGTCGAATATCCGCCGGACCGGGTACGCAAGGAGTCGGGTCTGCTGGACGGGGTGACCGAGATCGGCTGCGGTTCGGTGCCGCAGCGGTTGTGGGCCAAGCCGGCGATCACGGTGATCGGGATTGACACCACGCCGGTGGCCGCGGCTTCGAACACCCTGATTCCGCGGGCGCGCGCGAAGGTCAGCATTCGGGTGGCGCCCGGTGGCGACGCGGCCCAGCACCTGGACGCGGTGGAAGCCCACCTCAAGCAACACGCCCCATGGGGTGCGCAGGTCAACGTGGTCCGCGGCGACATGGGGCAGCCGTACGAGATCGACGCGAGTGGACCGGTCTATGACGCCGCGCGAGCGGCGTTCCGGCGGGCCTGGGGCGTGGACGCCATCGACATGGGCATGGGCGGGTCGATCCCGTTCATCGCCGAGTTCGCGAAGGCGTTCCCGCAGGCCAAAATCCTCGTCACCGGTGTGGAAGACCCTGCGACACAGGCGCACAGCATCAACGAAAGCCTGGATCTGGGCGTGCTGGAACGCGCGGCGATAACCGAGGCGCTGCTGCTGGCGAACCTGGCTACGTGAGTTTCGGGTTGAGATAGACGTAGAGGGTCGCGATCTTGTCGTCGCGCACTACGACGACGTCGAGGCCGGTGTATGCGGGCGGCTCGCCGTGCGGTCCGGACCCCCAGGCGAATATTCCTCCGTTGTGCAGGGCCTGCGGCTCGCCACGGTGGGTATAGACGAAGTCCGGGTGACTCGCGCGCAGGGCTCCGGCGAAGCGGTCCACTGCGTCACGTCCGACGAGGACATCGCCCGGAACGTAGAGCACGCAATCGTCGGTATACAACTCGTCGACGGCGGCGCGCCGACGGGCTGCGTCGACCTCGCCGAAGACGTCCGTCAAATTTCGCTGGAGAACCTCGATCACGCGCTCGTCAGTCGTCATGCCGGGCTAAACGGACTGAAGTCCGATTTCATTCCGCTGCCGGGCGCGGCACCGGGTCAGACCGACAGATCCCGGCGCAACTTCGCCACGTGCCCGGTCGCCTTGACGTTGTACTGGGCGACCTCGACCTTGCCCTTCTCGTCGACGACGAACGTCGAGCGGATCACCCCGGTCACCGTCTTGCCGTACATCTGCTTCTCGCCGAACGCGCCGTACGCCGCGAGCACCTTGCGCTCCGGGTCGGACAGCAGCGGGAACGTCAGCCCTTCGGCGTCGCGGAACTTCGCCAGCTTCTCCGGCTTGTCGGGGGAGATGCCGACGACGTCGATGCCGGCCTCGTTGAGTTCGGCCAGGCTGTCGCGGAAGTCGCAGGCTTGTTTGGTGCAGCCGGGCGTCGAGGCGGCCGGGTAGAAGTACACGACGACCCGGCGGCCCTTGTAGTCGGACAGCTTCACGTTGTTGCCGTCGGCGTCGGGCAGGTTGAAGGCGGGCGCTTTATCCCCTGGCGCCAGCCGCGTGGTCTCGGTCAAGGTGCATCCCTTTCTTGTCGCCGAAGCGTCGGCACTAGGGTAGTTCCTCAGTGCACCAGCCTGACTTGGAGGACAGACACGTGGCGGACCGCGATCCCGACACCATCAAGCAGGAGATCGACCAGGCCCGCGAGCAGCTGGCGGCAACCGTCGACTCGCTTGCTGAGCGGGCCAACCCTCGCCGCCTGGCCGACGACGTCAAGGCCAAGGTCATCGAATTCCTGAACAAGCCCATCGTGACGGTGTCGCTCACCGGGCTCGGCGCGGCCGCCGTCGTCGTGGTGATCTACCGGATCCGCAAGCACTGACACCTGCTGGGTGCCGCGAGGGCCGCGAGCGTGCAGCCAGCTTCACCCTCGGCGCCGAACGTGAAACCAGCCTCACGCTGGGCGCACCTCAATTAGTCCGCAGTCTCAGTGCCGCGACACGAAGTAGCCGGACACCAGCGCGGTCAACCTTCTCGACGGCGACACGGTCGAGGCCACTCGCATCACCTTCGGCCCAAATCCTGGCATTACGGCGACCTGCCCCGTCCGCATCGCGGCATAGCCGGCCGCCGCCACGGGTGCCGCATCCATCATGTAGCGGTCCAGGCGCGACCAGTCCCCGACGCCGGCGGTGCGCCCGAACTCGGTGCGGGTCGGGCCGGGCGCAAGATGCGTGCACGTCACGCCCGTCCCACGCAGATCGTCGGCGACCGACTCCGAGAAGCTCCTGACGTAGGCCTTGCTGGCGGCATAGCCCGCCTCGAGCCCGTGCGGGATGACGTAGGCGGCGACCGAGCTGATGTTGAGGATCGCCCCGCGTCCGGCCCGCACCATGCGCGCGGCATACATCGTCGTCAGCTCCGTGAGGGTCACCACGTTCAGCTGGACCATCTTCGAAACGGCGACCGGGTCGGATTCCTGGATCTTCAGACCCAGGATCCCCACTCCGGCGTTATTGACCAGGTACGTGATGTCGACGCCGAGTTCGTCGACGCGGGAGACCAGGTCGGCACCGGCACCGGGTGCCGCCAGGTCCATCGTGACCGTCTCGACGCGAACGCCGTAGCGTGCGCGCAATTCCTCGGCCAGCTCGTCCAACTGCGCGGTGCTGCGTTCGCTGGACACCGCCACCACATCGACACCGTCGCGTGCGAAGAGACCGGCCAGCTCGCGGCCCAGTCCGGTCGAGGCGCCGGTGATCAGCGCGGCCGTCATGCGGGCAGCCCCTTCATGCCCGGCGCCTGGCTGGTGACGTGGATCGGGATGTCGTCGTCCCAGGGCTGGGCATCGGCCATGTCGGCGACCTCCACATAGCCGCGTTCGAACTCACCCGTCGCGGCGTCGACGAGCCGGTACTCCTGCCGCTGGGTCTGGATGGGCTGGGAGTCCAGGATCACCACGCGCACCTCGCCCGGTTCGAATCCGCACCGCTCCTGCAGCGCCTCTATCAGGCATTCGTTGTGCAGATGCCCGTCGCCGAAATTCCAGCCCAGCACCATGGCGCACAACACCTCACCCTCACACAGGTTGTAGTCGTCCTCGTCGTAGCCGGCCAGCGCCCGGTGCGCGAGGGTGAACAGGGCGCGCCCGTGGGTGTTCATCCCGCGGAATGCGTAGGCGAGGTGGATGGGAACCAGGGTGGCCTCTTTGCTTTTGTACAACCGCTCGAGCTGCAGGTGCTGCATCGGCCCCAGAGCGCGCGAACCGATGCGGATCTTCTCGTCGGCCGACGGCTTGACGCACCACACCGTAGTGTCCCAATTACCGGCGTAGTACCGCATGCCGGGCAGGAAGGAAACCTTGCGCGGGAACAGGTTTCCGATGACGACGGTGCCGGCGACCACCGCGAAGAGCAGTGCCACCCACACGGGCTGGTGTGCGTCGGATAGGCCGACGCCCGCGTGCGCGACGAACAGCCACAGCACCCCGAACATCATGAAGACGTTCCACTCCAGCGGAACCCCCATCGGAAATGCCAGCAGGATGTTCAGGTGGAACACGATCATCACGAATGCGGCGATGGCCGTGGGCCATCCGCCATGCGAGAACAGCAGCACCAACGGCACCAGGCCCTCGATCGCGGTGGAGAAGTGCGCGATGAATCCCGATAAGGCACTGGGCCGCAGATCATCCGGGTATCGCCGGAACAGGGACCGCTTGAGGAATCCCGACGGAATGAACGGGTTGTTCGCCAGCATGGTCGAGATGACGAAAGGAAAATGCTTGTTCAGCTTGGACGTTGCCGCGCCGAGCCAGATGACCATGAAGACGACCTTGGCCCCGACGACGATGTCGGCCCCGGAAAACAGGAACACCAGCGTCAGGGGCGCATACACCTCGCCGCGGGCGGCCAGGAAAATGATCTTGTCGCGCAGGGCAAGCACGGCCAGGACCGCGAGGATCGCCATCGGCTGCCACCGGGGTAGCACACCGATGTTCGTGCCGAGAGCCGGAATCGGCCCGTTGCCGTCGGACACCAACGCGGTGACGAGCAAGACCAGCAGCGCTGCGTAAAGCACAGCCTCGAAAGGGGTCCGGTTGGTGCCCTTGGTCAGCGGTACCCGATCGGGCCACGGTGGCAGCCGGATGGTCCCCGGGCGCAACCAGTACAAGGCGGATCCGATAGGCGGGAAGTAACGCCCGGCCAGCGGCCCGAAACAGCAGCCCAGGCCGACGACTTCGAACAACATCGTGTACAGCACGGCCTTCTGGAAGACGATCGGCTCGGTCCACCACGAGGCGACGTCGGTGAAGCCGCCGATGCCCGTTGTGGTCCAAGCGAATACCCAGGCGCCCAGGATGTAGAGCCCGATCTTCACGCCGTACATCACGTGCATGATCAGCGGCGTGCCGAAGCCATTGGCGGCGATGTGCTGCATCATCGGGATCACGCGTTGGGACCGTGGACGTTTGCTCCAGTCGGCCATCTCGACGACCGGCAGGTTCGGCTGGATGAACCCCATTGCTGCTCCTTCGAACTGTGGCTGGCGAGCGCCCGCGTGTTGCCGGCGACACGCCGCCCTGGCCGGCAATTAGGGGACGCTCGCCAGCCAGGGTCGGGCCGTGTGAGAAAAAACTACCCGTGAGGCGATTGCTGCGACAGGCCCGCGTCGACTCAGCGGGAAAGAATCTGCCGGCCGGATGGGGCCGGTTGCGGTCGGATGTAGGGCGGTTGCAATCAGCCCGATCACATCCCGGTGGCCGGCGATCCTCTCGGCGGCTGACACTGGGTACGACCAGCCCGCCTCGTGGCTCCGCGTTACCCTCGAATCGATGAAATCTGTTGCTTGACAACCTGAATCAGGACAGTCAGGCCCCTGCCCGCGACCGTCAGGGTACGGCGGCTCGGTGGCCTTCACCCACACGGTCGCCGAGCACGGCGTCGGCTGCAACGCCGAGGCGCGCGTGGACGTGCCGCTGCCGGCACTGGCAGCGTGTTCCACAGGTGCGCGCCGGGGGACTGCAAGACAAGTCGGCCATGCGAGAGGAACACGAACGTGGGAACTGCCACGGTACGAATAATCGGTGGCCACAAGCGCTTTGATGCCGACAGCCACGCCCTCAACGACATCAACCTGACCGTCGACGACGGCGAATTCCTGGCGATTCTCGGGCGCAGCGGCAGCGGGAAGTCCACCCTGTTGCGGGTTATCGCGGGCCTCGAGACGCTCACCGCGGGCACCGTCGAGTGGTCCGGCGCCAACGGTGTGGCGCGACCGCACACCGGCGTGGTGTTCCAGCAGGCCCTGCTGATGCCGTGGCTGACCGCCGGTGAGAACGTGACCATCGCCGGGCGATTCGCCGCCAACAAAGCGACATTCCAGCCGGAATACGCCCAGGAATTGCTGCAGCGCTTCGACCTGCAACGGGTGGCCGACCGCTATCCCGATCAGCTCTCCGGCGGGCAGGCGCAGCGGGTGGCGATCATCCGCGCCGTAGCCACCCGACCGCGGTTGTTGCTGCTCGACGAGCCGTTCAGCGCCCTGGACCCCGCCATCCGGGCGGACCTGCAGTCCTGGCTGGCCGTCCTGGCCGCCGAGCTGGGGGTGACCGTGGTGCTGGTCACCCACGACGTGGACGAGGCCCTGTTGCTGGCCAGCCGCGTCGTCCTACTGGGGCCCGACGGCAGGATCCGCCGGGAATGGCAACCGGCCGTCACCGCCGCGGTGCGCAGCGGCGACGATCAACTGCGACAAGAGATCCTGGATCAGTACCGCCTGGTCGAACAGTGACCGCGCTGTTCACGCGGCGCCGCTTGCTGATCGGCGCGGCCGCCGCGGGTGGGCTGGCCGGAATCGCCGACCTCGCCCACGCGGCCAGCATCGACCGCACCAACACCAGCGGGCAACTGCGCATCGGGTATCTGCCTATCACCGACGCGGCGCCACTGCTGATCGCGCACGCGGCCGGCCTCTACCAGCCGGGCGTGGTCAGCTCTGCCAAACCGGTGCTGTTCCGCAGCTGGGCTTCGCTCGCCGAAGCGTTCGTCACCCGTCAGGTGGACGCGGTCCACATGCTGATGCCAACCGCAATCCAGCTGCGTTTTCTGCTGCGCAGCCCGGTGCGGGTACTCAGCTGGAACCACACCAACGGATCGGCCCTCACCGTCGCGCCCGGCATCACCGATCTCGGGCAACTCGCCGGCACGCAGGTGGCCATACCGTTCTGGTGGTCGATTCACAACATCATCCTTCAGCAATTGCTGCGCGCCCACGACCTGGTGCCGGTGGTGCGCCGCAGCGCCTCGCGCAGTGCGCGCACGGTCGAGCTGATCGTCATGAGCCCCTCAGATATGGTGCCGGCCTTGGCCAACCGCTCTATCAGTGGCTACGTGGTCGCCGATCCGTTCAACGCGATGGCGCAGGTACGCAAGATCGGCCGCATCCACACGTTTCTCGGCGACGTCTGGCGCGACCATGCGTGCTGCGTGGTGTTGGCGCACGCTGACCTGATCGAGCACCGCCCGGAAGCGGCTGCCTCGCTGGTCAATTCGATAGTCGGCGCGCAGCAGCGCATCAACTCCGACCGGGTGGCGGCGGCGACCGCCCTGTCGGCGGGAACCTATCTGCCGCAGCCCCAACCGGCCATCAAGACCGCGCTGACCTACCGCCCGCAGGACTACCGGTTCCTACACCCGGACTGGCAGCCACAACGATTGGGCTATCAGCCTTTTCCCTTCCCGAGCTTCACGCGCCGGCTCGTCGAGGCGATGCACGACACCGTCGTCGACGGCGACCGCGCCTTCCTGGACCGGATCGATCCCGCGTCGGTGCATACCGAACTGGTCGACGACACCTTCGTGCGACGCGCGCTGACCGCTCACGGCGGACCCGCAGCCTTCGGAATCTCTGCCGATCTGACCCGAATCGAACAGGTACAACCGCGATGACTCTGAACACCTCGACAGCCGAAGCGCCGTCGCCGGCCCGGCCCATCCGGCAGTGGTGGCCTCCCGCCCTGGCGATCGCGTCCGCGGTCGGAGCCTGGTGGCTGGCGACCGCCGTGCTGGCTCCGTCGCAGTCCCTGCTGCGTGAGACCACGCCGGTGAAAGTGGTGAAGTCGCTGCTCGACCTGTTCAACCGCGGCGTGCTGCTACCCGACACCGGAGTCAGCCTGTGGCGACTGCTCATCGGGCTGCTGGTCGGCGCTGTCATCGGCATCCCCGCCGGGTTGCTGATCGGGCTGAACGACACGGCCGATCGCGCCACCCGTCCCGTCGTTCAGTTCCTGCGGATGATCTCACCGTTGTCGTGGGCGCCGATCTCCGTGGCGCTCTTCGGGATCGGCAACGAGCCGGTGATCTTCCTGATCGCCGCGGCATCGGTGTGGCCGATCCTGATCAACACCGCCGCCGGTGTGCACGCCATTGATCCGGGCTATCTGCAGGTCGCCAAATCGTTCGGCGCCACGCGCCTCGAGCAGCTGACCGTCGTCGTGCTGCCTGCGATCCGCGGCCACCTGCAGACCGGGCTGCGGGTGGCGTTGGGTATCGCCTGGGTCGTGTTGGTACCGGCCGAAATGCTAGGTGTGCGTTCGGGTCTCGGCTACCAGATCCTCAACGCCCGCGATCAGCTGGCGTACGGGCAGGTGGTCGCGGTGATCGTGGTGATCGGGGTGATCGGTTACCTGCTCGACCTGGTGGCACGGCGAGCGCTGGCGGGCTCGCGCCCGGCATAGGTCACGCGACCGCGCGCGACCACGCCAGGGGATTGAGTTCCCGGAACGGGTCGTCGGCCCGCAGCGCCAGCAGATCCCGCAGGATCCCTTCGAGTTCCCGGTGGGTGGTGTCGCGGACCGTGCCGACCCAGGTATCGGCCGGCACCCGCTTGGGTTTGGTGGTGTCGATCGGGTCGCCGAACCGCAGATACATCCGCTGCGGGCGGGGGATGAGCGTCGGGCCGATTCCTCGGAGTACGGGCATCGCCATGTCGGCACTGCCGCTGAATCTCTCGCTGACGGCTTGGCTGAGACGGCCCAGCTTGCTGTCGCGCGTGACCAGGCTCTTGTAGACGTCGTCGCCGCCGACCAGGCCGACCGGCACGATCGGGTAGTCATATTCGGCGGCCAGGCGCGCGAATCCGGACCGGCCCTGCCAGTTCAGCCGGTATTCCTCGCCCTTGAATTTCGCGATCTCGCGGCCCCCGCCCGGGAACACCAGGATGGTCTGGTCGTGGCGCATCAATTCACGGGCGGTCTCCGGGGCGCCGACGACGCCGCCGTAGGCGGCGATGAGGTCACCTCCCAGTCCTTTCGCCTCACCGAACTTGCGATCGGCCAACGGCCGCACCCGGGTGCCCGTCACTCGTCGCACATAGTGCGGAACGAGTAGAATCTCGGCGAAGGCCTGCTGAGTATGGTTGCCCACCAACAGGAATCGCCCATCGGCGGGCAGCTTCTCCAACCCGCTGACGTAGGGCCGGTACAGGTCGACCACGGGCTGGATACCGCCCTGGATCTTCTGCAGCGCCTCACTCAGGATCTGCACCCGGCGGGGGTGGTTCATTACAGCTTCAAGTGTCTCGGTCATCGCCGTTCCTCCAATTCGTCCTCGGCCAGTATACCGAACGAACTAGTTCGTATGGTAGCTTTCTGAGATGCGCAGTACAGACGAACTTCGCGACACGATCCTGGGTGCCGCGCGATCGGAGTTTGCTCAATTCGGGCTGGCCGGTGCCCGGATCGACCGCATCGCCCGAGCCGCAAGTGCCAGCAAAGAGCGGTTGTACGCCCATTTCCGGGACAAGGAGACACTGTTTCGCAGCGTTGTGGCGGCCGACAGTGCGGAATTCTTCGCGGCCGTGGCGGTCCGGCCCGACGCGGTACCGGAATTCGTCGGTGACATCTTTGACCTCGCCTGTCGGCGTCCCGAGCACCTGCGCATGATCACCTGGGCCAACCTGGAGGGGCTGACCCTCGATCCGCCACCCGCGCTCGAGTGGGATTCCGTGCCGGACCGCGATATCCGCGCGATAGAGGAGGCTCAGGCCGCCGGTTATGTCGACCCCACCTGGCAGCCCATGGAGTTGCTGGTGGTGCTGTTCGGCGTGGGACTGTCCTGGGCGCAGTCACCGCACCCGGACGCTCAGACGTCGGATCCCGAGGTACTGGCGGCGCACCGCGCGGCCGTCGTCGAGGCGGCCCGGCGAATCATCGCGCCGCAAGGATAGCCTCGGCGGTGCGGCGCCCGCTCACCAGCGCACCTTGAATCGAGGCGGTGTCGCGGTGGTCGCCGGACAGCCAGATCCCCGCCGCCGTGCGGATCGGGCGACGCACGGACAACGGCGGATGCTGTGCCGGCAGCGCTTTCGGAATCACGTGCCGGATCAAAGGTTTCCAGTTGCGACGGTCGGTTTGCATGATGTCTGCCGCGTGCCCGCGCATCTCGCTTTCCGACGGCACCGCGCCGTCACGGGTGACCACCGCCGAGGCGGCGATGAGGTGTCGGCCCGGCGGTGCGTACGACGGGGCGGCGGCACTTATAACCGCCGTGTTCAGCACCGGTCCCCGGGGACGGCTGCGGCCGTCCACCCGGAGCATCGGTGGGCCGGGCACGGCCTGTTCGGTTGCCCACCAGTCCGTCACGACCCCATGCATCTGCGGTGCCGTCTCCGTGGTCAGCCACGCGGCCGCAACCGCGTCCGTCGCGACCACCACATGCTTCGCCAGGACTTGCGCACCCTCCGCATGCACTAGGTATCCCTTTCCATCGGGATCGATGCGAAATGCTCGGCGCTCGAACGCTATCCGCTCTTTGACTCGAGCGGCCAACTGCTCGGGCAGGGCCTGCATGCCGTCGGCCGGCAGCGCGGGAACCCCGAGTGCGAACATCCGCGCCAGCAGTAACGCGAACGCGTTCGAAGTGGCCCCGGTCGTGTCGAGCAGGACACCCGCAAAGAAGCGGTCGATCACCCTGCGTACCTCACCGCGCAGGCCAGCCCGATCCAGCGCCTCGCTGAGGCTGATGTCCCGATCGGTGTGTTCCTTGAGGTGTTTCGGTCGCACGGCCGGGGCCGCCCAGCGGGCCAGTGCCAGCATGTCACGGGGCGTGATCGCGCCGGAGGACAGCATCGCGGGCACGCGACCGGGGGAGCGTAGCGGATGCACCCACACCTGTGAACCTTCCTCGGAGCGCACCACCACGCCGGCGCCGAAGGGTTGCAGGCGCAGTTGCGCGAGGTCGACCGCCTCGCGCAGCTCCGGGTACGCCGGATTGAGCACCTGAAAGCCGCGGTCGCAACGGAACCCGTCGACGATGTCGGTACGGATCCGGCCACCGACCGCGCTCTTGGCCTCCCAGACCAGCACGTCGCGACCGGCGGCCGTCAGCACGCCGGCGCAGCGGAGGCCGGCCAGCCCCGCGCCGATGACCAGAACTTCTACTTCTTCCATATCAGGTCCATATCAGCTCACTTTTCGGTGACCGGTGATCGGCGACCATACCGCGATGCATGACGCGATCGCCGATCACCCCGCTGTGGTCGGCGCGGTGCAGCACGCAGCGGTTGTCCCACATCACGATGTCCCCTTCCGACCATTCGTGGCGGTAGACGTTGTCCGGTCGCGTGGAGTGCCGAAACAGGAAATCGACGGTCTCGGCCGCCAGCTCTGGCGCCATGCCGCTGACTGCGGCGCAGCGCTGCGGGGCCGAAAGGTACAGCGCGGTCCGCCCCGACTCCGGATGCACCAGGCAGACCGGGTGCCGTGCCGTTGTCTCGTGGTCTGTCTCCTGGTCCGGGTCCAGGTCCAAACCCGTCATGATGTGCGTGATGGTGCGCCCGTCGAGCCGGCTGCGGACCTCGCCGGGCAGTGTGTCGTACGCCGCATACTGGTCGGTGAACAGCGTCTGCCCACCGCGGCTCGGAATCTTGACCGCGCGTAAGGCGGTGTAGGCCGGCGGATTTCGCACGTAGCTGGTGTCGGTGTGAAACGTCGAGCGGGGCGGCCGGTCGCGACCCACGTTGCTGACCACATTGAGGTCCGGGAATCCCGGCACCGGAGTCTCTCCGACAGTGAAGACCGGATCGCCGAAGCGGCGCAGGAAGTGCAGGAACCCCGCGTCGTCGACGTCCTGGTCCTTCAAGACGATGACGCCGCGGCGGGCCAGCACCGAGCGTAGGTCGTGCACATCCTGATCGGTCAACGCGGCGACCGACAGCCCGGTTATTAGGGCGCCGAGGGGTTTCAGCGTTGTGCAGTCAAGCATGGTGCCTCTTCGAGACCGATTTCGCGAAGCTGGTCGGCGAACAACTCCGCGACGTCTATGCCGGCCGCTGCCGCCATGACGGCGATGACGCTGGTAGGAGCAAACGAGCAGTACGGGCCGGCCTCGAGGAACCACGGCTTGCCATCGGGGTCGATGCGGAAGTCGAACAGGCTGTAGTGCCGGCAGCCCAGCGCCCGATGACAGCGTCGGGCCACCTCCCAGACCGCTTCGGTGATCGGGTCGTCAGTGGGGACGATCCACGCATGGCGGGGGTCCTTCGCGACAAGGTACAGATCACCCCGGTCGGTGCGGCGCAGTTTGTCGGTCTGGTCGCGAATGGGTTTGGTCGAGGCGTCCACCGCGTACTCTTCCAGCGGCAGGCACACCAGCTCTCCGTCGCGAACGACGATGCCGCACCGCACTTCCCGGCCCAGCGCGACATAGGATTCGACCAGCGCTGACCCCCCATGCTGTCGGGCCAGATCGATCGCCGGGCGGAGCTGCGCCGGTGCGCGTACCAACGACACACCCACCGAGTTGTCGGCGCAGACCGGCTTGACGACCACCGGTAACGGCAGGGTTGTTTGTTCAGCGGCCCGCACCACCTCGCCGTTGGGCACCGCGACGCCGGCCTGGGCGACGATCGACCGGGTCGTCGCCTTGTCCGCCGCGAACTCCATCACCTCGGGCGGGTTGCCGATGTAGGGCAGTCGCAGTGCGCTAAGCAGTCGGCGGTAGGAGGTCATGCCGGGCAGGCAGAACATCTGCGGCACAACAACATCGACACGCAGCGAGCGCAGGTGTGTGATCGCCTGCGAAATCGGCACCGCAGTGGCCGAACTGAGCGCAGCGTCAGTGAGGTCATCAGGAAACCGCCACGACCCGTCGGGGGACACATATGCGAGCAGGACGTCGTAGCGGTCAGCGAGGACATCGAGACAGGCGCGAGCGTAGAGCCGGGACAGTTCGGCATGGAAGTTGTCGACCGCGGATCCCACCAGGTGCAGGACCGATACGCGCGGTGGTGCGGTCATTCAGTCGCCACCGTTCTCGACGAGTTTTCCGATGTTGAAATCGATACGGCTCCAACCTTTTCGGGCGCGCAGGTTGGCCCATAGCAGGGCCGGGATCTGCAGGTGGTGCACCATCAGGTAGGGCATCGGGTCCCACCCGGTGAATATCGCGTCCTTGCCCCGCAGGATGGTCGCCAGCCTGTTGCGCCGTCCCGGTTGCCGAAGCAGACGCCAGAGTTCGTGATAAATCCAGTAGGTAGGCCGGGAGTCGCGGTTCGGGGTGATGAGGGGATGCGCGTCGTTGAGGTAGGCGGCGGCCAGGCCGGGGTGGTCGTAAAACATGGTGATCGCCGAGTGGGTCCGCGGATTGCATTCGATGGCGTACACCTGACCGTCGCGCGCCTCGATGAAATCGAAGGACACTTGTCCGCTCAGGTTGAGGTTCTTGACGAAAGTCTCTACCCATCGCCGGATTTCGGGCTTGTCGACATGGCCGTAGTTGACCTGGGCCGGCGAGGATTCACAGCAGCCGTACACCTGCAACCGGCCACTGCGGGCGGTGCCGTGCGTGCAGTACTCGCGCCCCTCGATGAATTCCTGCAGTATCCACGGGTCGTCCTCGGAGATCGACAGCGATCGTGCGTAGGCGGCGTTGCGCTCGGGCGTCGCACCGGACAGGCGGGTGAGGTTCATGCGCCCGACCGGGTCGTAGGCAATGCGTTTGAGGATGTAGCTGCGTCCGGGCGGGAACGGGAAGTCCACCACCTGCTGGACACTGGTGATGCGGTGGGAATCGGGCACCTGCAGGCTCAATGATGCTGCAGTCGAGGCGAACTCGGCCTTGTCGTCGAGTAGTTGCACCGTCCTCGCGTCGGAATGGACGACGTCACAGGCGCCGTCGAGCAGTTCCCGGGCGACGGCATCGGGGACGCTTCCGGCGGGGCTCGACACCGGCACGAAGACGTCGACGTTCTCGTATCGGACGATGTTGAGCAGCGCCGGGGCGTAACCCGGTGCGGTCGGTTCCGGCACACAGTAGAACGCATCCACCGCGCGAGAGAACCTGTGCCCGGTCCACCGGTACTTCGCGGATTCGGCGAGAATCACGCGATGCCCGGCCAGGTGGAAGGACCGTGCCAGTTGCAGCGCCTTCGTCATCTTCCCGCCGTTGAGCAGAATGGTCCGCCGGGCCTCGGCCGGCAACCGGTCGCGGGACGGCTGTCGTCCGACGAGTAACGCGACCACCACCAGAGCGAGATCGATGGGAAGGGTGACGAACAAGGCGGCCAGGGTCGCCACCGTGCGGCCCGCATCGACGTCCAAGATCCGGTGTACCCGAACACCGCTCATGGTGGCGCCTTCGTCCAGCGTCGCCGTCACCGCCGCGTGGCCTCCGATGCCGGCACCGCGAACACGTCCACGCCGTCTCCGGCACGGGGGAACTCGAGGCAGATCTTCTTGTGCAGCAACAGCGTATCGGCCAACTCGCCGATGCTGACGTCGTTGAGGAACCGGCACCGGCCGATTGGATCGGGTATAGCGGCACGCAGCAGGCCGTCGCGTGTCTTGAGAATGGCTGACGTCGCCCGCTCGAGAAGCTCCGAAGTCAAGTGTTCGCTGTCCAGAGCCAGACCCAGCGCGCTCATCACGCTCAGGATGCGGTCACGATCGCTGACCGACAGGTGGCCGCGCTGTTCGGCGAGCGTGGTCGACAACGCCATGTCGATGTTGATGGCGTGGCCATGGAAGAACGGGATCGGCGGAGTGAGTTCCAAAGTGGGACTCCATGTGTGGCCGAACGCGATCACCCGGTCCAGGTCGATTTCGTGGAGGTTCGGTGCCTCCAGGTCGAGCATCGTGGCGATCGCCTGATAAGTGAGGCGGTCACCCACATCCCGCAATTCCGGCGTCCCGTCGAGATGGCCGAATCGCGTCCGCAGCAAATCGGCCCCATGATCCTCCAGCAGTTGGAAGATCTCGGCGTTGCCCACCACGGCGATCTTGATCAACTCGGCCATTCCATTGCGCACCTGGTCCTCAGGCAATGTCTTGAGAAAGGAGAAGTCCAGCAGCACCTTCTCGGATGCGTGGTAGGCGCCCAACCGGTTCTTGTGCTTGCCGTGGTTCACGGCCACCTTGATTGACACACTCGCGTCGATCAGACCGATCAGCGTGGTCGGAATCCGGATGTAGGGGGTGTTGCGCCGGTAACTGGCACAAGCGAATCCAGCGACGTCGGTGGTCAGGCCACCGCCGACGACCAGCACGGGCTCGGTGCGTACCAGACCGAAAGCGTCGAAGCGGCTCACGATCTGCTCGTAGGTCTCCAGTGATTTCGCCGTTTCCCGGATCTGTACCGGGATGACGGTGAGCTCGATTCCGTGGTGGTCGAAATACGACTGCATCACCTCGCCGTAGATCCGGTAGACGGTGTCGTCCACCACTGCCAGCGCGCGCCCGTACGGGCGGTAACTGTCCGCGAGCTCGGTGTTCTCCGGCGCGAACACGCCGTCGACGTACAGCAAGTCGTACTCGATACGTTCATAGCCTTCGACGTGAAATGCTCTGTCGCCGGCCGTCACTCGGGCTTGAAGATTGCTCACGGTGCTCCTCCTCGGGGCAGGGTGGCTCGGTGGGGGAGAGGTTCAGGAGGCGGTAAGGCCGAGAACCGTTGCGGGGTCCAGTGATTCAACGATCTGAATCGCGGCCGTAAACTCTGCCTGGCCCGCTCTGCCGGTGTTTTCATTGGGAAACGCGATGCACGGGATGCCCGCTTGTACCGCGGCCGCGACACCGCCCACGTTGTCCTCGATCGCCACAACGCTGTCAGCGCGCTCACCCAGTTGTTCCAGGGCGAATTTATAGGCCGCCGCATCGGGTTTCGCCGCCGATACGGAGTCGTGGTCGACGATGAGGTCGAAGGTCTCGGCGCTGATCTCCGGTGTCAGCGCGGACAGCAGCGCATCGATGTTGGCCTGCGAGGTGGTGGTGATGAAGCCGACCTTGTGGTGGTTCTTCTTCGCCTCGGCGATCGTGGCGGTGACCCCTGCGCGTGGCGACACCGTCGAGTCGCCGAGCAGACGCTGGAAGATCTCTGATTTGCGCGTGTGTACGGCTGCCGCGTCGACGTCTTGCCCGCGCGATTGCGCGTACTCCTGGATCCGCTGAGCGCCGCCGCTGGAACTCAACATCGCGATGTAGTCCTCGCGCGACCACTCCCAATCGAGGCCGGAGTCGGCGAACGCTTCGTTGAAGGCCTGACGCTGTAGTTCCGACGTGTCGGCCAGGGTGCTGATGGATCCGAAAAGGACAGCTGGCATGAGTTTCCTTCGATCGAGTGGGCAATGCTGCGTTGGTTCCCCCGTCCACTACTGATCTAAACGTACAGTAATGATTGGATTTACGGATACTGGATATACAGTCCAACACTGGTCGCCTCGCGATTTGCGGGGACTCGCTCTCGCATCACGCATCCGCGGCCGGTTGTTCAGTAAACTTCTGGCCGAACGAGCCAGCGGGCGGAGAAGGTAACGAAGGGGCCATCGTAGGAACCGGTGCAAGAACACAGGCGCGGCAGACATGACCCCGTTACCGGCTAGCCGGCCGTCCGATGGGGGCGAGGACGCGCGGGTCGCAAGGACACGGGCGGATGTCGCCCGGGCCACCCTCAGAATCCTCAATGAGGAAGGGTCCGAAGCGATTACGCATGCGCGTGTCGCTGACTTGGCCGGGTATTCCAAGACCACGGTGTACACGCACTGGCCCGCGCGCGTCGACCTGATCGCCCTGGCGATCGAGTCGCTCGGTGAGATGCCGCACCACCAACGCACCGGCGATCTGCGCGCGGACCTCGTCGAGGAGCTGAAGGTCTTTCGTTCCGGGATCATTGAAATGCGACTGGACCGCGTGCTCGCCAGCATGGCGCAGTGGGCGTCCCAGGAACAGGTCAGAACCCTCCGGGACAAGGTCAACAGCGACGGTCAGCACCAGATGTTCGCGATGCTGGGCGAGGTCTTCGCCGGCGCGGAGCTGGACGCGGCCGTCTCCATGCTGACGGGTGTGGTCGCGTGCCCATCGCTGATGTATGGCACCCTGCCGGACGACGACATCGTCGAAGCCGCGGTCGACATGGTCTTGCGAAGCGCCGACTCGTCCCGTGTGCCGACTCGTACGGTGAAAAGGTGACCATCTCTGTGCCTGGTTTCAGCGCGGTCAGCGCGGTCAGCGCGGTGCGGCGCGACCTGGGCAGCCGGTTGTTCGGGATGGTGGCCGGGCCCGACGGGCCGGCCAATCGTGAGCGCATTCACCGCACGCCGGGTGACCGCTGGTTCGCGCCGGACCGTCCCATCCGGCGGGTGAACGCGGATGCGTCGATGTTCGTAGGTGGACTGCGGGCGCTGTTGTTGCAGTCCTTGCACCCGTTGGCGATGGCCGGTGTCGCCGAACACTCGGACTACCGGGGCGATCCCTGGGGGCGGCTGCAGCGCACCAGCACGTTCCTGGCCACCACCACCTTCGGTTGCGCCGCCGACGCGCAGGGCGCCGTCGACCATGTCCGTCGCATCCACCGTTACGTGCACGGCGTCGCGCCGGACGGGCGGCCGTATGACGCAACCGACCCGCATCTGCTGGAGTGGGTTCACATCGCCGAGGTGGACAGTTTTCTGCTCGCCCATCAGATGTACGGCGCGGCTCCGCTCGACCAGGCCGGCCGGGACGGCTACGTCGCCGATATGGCCACCGTGGCGTCGGCGCTCGGCGTGCCGGAACCGCCGCGCACCGAGCAGGAACTTCACGACCGGATCAACGAATTCCGGCCCGAACTGCGCGGAACACCGGCCGCCCGGGAAGCCGCCCGGTTCCTGTTGCTGACGCCGCCGTTGCCCCTACCGGCCAGACCCGCTTACGGCATATTGGCCGCGACCGCGGTGGCGATGCTGCCCGCGTGGGCGCGGTTGCCCCTGCTGCTGCCGTATATCCCGCTGCTGGAGGCGACGGTCACCCGCATGGCCGGACGCATGCTCGTCGGGAGTATTCGCTGGGTCATGACGCCGGACGCTGACGCGGCGGTGTCTTAGCACGTCAACGTCCCCGGCGTGACCGGAAGATCTTTTTGCGGCGTGACGGCGGGGCGGTGCTCTGCGAGCGCTCGAGTGCCTTCGGGGCCCAGACCGGATGGCCGGACTCGATGGCGCGCCGGAAGGCTGCCTGCGCGGCCGGTATGTCGCCGTGTTCGGCCCACAGAGTGCCGAGTCCGAATTCGGCGGCGGGCCCTGACTCGGTGTTTCCGGAGTCGACGGCCTCTTGGAACGCGGCCGCCGCACGCTTGACTTCGCCCTGCCCGGCCCACAGGATGCCGAAGCGCAGCGCGGCCGCGGGCGCATGGTCGGAGTGGCCCGAGTCGAGCGCGAACTGGTAAGCGGCCGTGGCCCCCTCGACGTCACCTAATCCGGCTCGCAGCATCCCGAGAGAATTCGCGGCCTCCGGCGCGTGCTCGGAATGCCTCGAATCGATGGCCAACTGGTAGAGCGCCGTTGCGTCGGCAAAGTCGCCGGCCCTCTCGTGCAGCTTCGCCATGTTGATCGCCGCCTTCGGCGCCGCCTCGGCGTCCCCGGTGTCCATCGCCAAGCGATACGACGCCCTGGCCCGGTCGAGATCACCGGATTTCTCCCGTAGCTGCCCGAGATTGACCAGGGCCTTGGGCACCAGTTCGGGGCGACCGGAATCGACGGCGGCCTGCGACGCCGTCACTGCGCCGGCCAGATCGCCCTGCTTTTCCAGCAGGGTGGCAAGGTTGAAGACCGCGATCGGAGCCAATTCCGGGTGATCGGTGGCGATGACGATCTGGTAGGCCTCCGCGGAGCCCTCGACATCACCCAATGCCTCTCTGGTCAGTGCCAGGTTGAACGCGGCCGTCGGGATCACCTCCGGGTTTCCCGACGCGACGGCGATTCGGTAGGCCACCTCGGCCCCGGCGGCATTGCCGCGACCGGCCCGCAGTCCGCCCAGTTGAAGCAGGGCGATCAGGATCGACTGCTCATGCTCGGATTCGATCGCCAACCGGTAAGCCGCTTCGGCTTCGTCCGGGTCACCGTGTTCGGCCAGCAGATTCCCCAGATTCAGTGCCGCCATCGGCGCGTGCTCGGCATGACCGGACTCGGCTGCCAATTGGTAGGCCGCCATGGCCCCCGTCGCATCGCCCTGTTCGGCCAGCAGGAACCCGAGCGCGAATGCGGCCGCTGATGCCCAGTGCGGGTGTTGGGAGTCGATCGCCCACTGGTAGGCCGCGAGAGCACCCTCGGGGTCGGCCTCGGCGGCGCGCTGCCGGCCCAGGGCGAACGCAGCCGGGGCCGCCTGCTCGAGGTCGCCGGAGTGGAGTGCCCGCTGGAACGCCGCCTCGAGATCGTCGGTCTGGTCCGACGCATCCTGCGGTCGTGCGTTCTCGGAAGGAGAGGTTGGCATGTGGTGCGCCGTCAGGGTTTCGAACCCCGGACCCGCTGATTAAGAGTCAGCTGCTCTACCAACTGAGCTAACGGCGCGTGCTCGGCCTGAGACCGGCTCTCGACAATAACAGGCATCGCGTCGCAGTGTGAAATCCCCGGGTCAGGCCCCGGGCAAGGATGCGTAACTTCAGAGCACCAATCGGTCCGATGTCCGCGCCGAGTGGTGGTGAGGCACTACAATACTGGAAACAATTAAGGGTCAGCGGTGACCGTAATTTGCGAACAGAATGTGAAGGTCACTTGATGGCGCCTTTGCGCAGACGTCGATCGTGGCTGGCTGCCGCCATGGTCTTGGTTGCTGTGTTCGGTGTTGCCTGCAGCAGTGGGCCCAGTGCGCCCGTCGCCGCCAAAGTCATCGAAAACAAGGGCACACCGTTTGCCGACCTGCTGGTCCCCAAGCTCACCTCCTCGGTGACCGACGGCGCGGTCGGGGTCACCGTGGATGCGCCGGTGACGGTGAGCGTGGCCGACGGTGTGCTGGCCTCGGTCGCCATGGTCAACGACAACGGCCGCGCGATCGCCGGACAGCTCAGCCCGGACGGGCTGCACTGGCAGACCACCGAGCAACTCGGCTACAACCGGCGCTACACCCTGAACGCCAAGGCGACGGGGCTGGGTGGTGCGGTGACTCGCCAGATGAGTTTCCAGACCAGTTCGCCCGCGCACTTGACGATGCCGTATGTCGTGCCCAGCGACGGCGAGGTGGTGGGTATCGGGCAACCGGTCGCGATCCGGTTCGACGAGAACATCTCCGACCGCTCCGCGGCCGAGAAGGCCATCAAGATCACCACGAACCCTCCGGTCGAGGGGGCGTTCTATTGGCTGAACCGGCGTGAAGTGCGTTGGCGCCCAGAGCATTACTGGAAGCCCGGCACCAACGTCGATGTGGCGGTCAACACCTACGGCGTCGACCTGGGTGAAGGCATGTTCGGCGAGGACAACGTCAAGATGCACTTCACCATCGGTGACGAGATGATCGCGAGCGTCGACGATTCCACAAAGATCATCACGGTGCGGATCAACGGCGAAGTTGTTAAGACCATGCCGACCTCGATGGGCAAGGACAGCACCCCGACCAACAACGGGGTCTACATCGTCGGCGCCCGGTTCAAGCACATCATCATGGACTCGTCGACCTACGGTGTTCCGGTCAACTCGCCCAACGGCTATCGCACCGATGTCGACTGGGCCACGCAGATTTCCTACAGCGGCATTTTCGTGCACTCCGCGCCATGGTCGGTGGGCGCGCAGGGGCACTCGAACACCAGCCACGGCTGCCTGAACGTGAGTCCCAGCAACGCCGTGTGGTTCTACGACCACAGCAAACGCGGGGACGTCGTCGAGATCGTCAACACAGTGGGCAGCATCCTGCCCGGGACTGACGGCCTCGGCGACTGGAACATCCCCTGGGATGTGTGGCGCGCGGGCAACGCGAATACCGGCGATCGCTAGACCCGCAGCACCGAACCCAGCGCTGACAGCGGGATGTGCGCCTCGACAGTGCCCCCGTCCATGTACCACTGCTGGGCGCCGGGGCTGAAGTCGATCGGCTCGTCGTGCCCCACCGGATAGTCGGGCATGTAGATGATCAGCTCGTCCGGTGTTAGCGCCCAAGCCCGGTACGCCCCTGAATACACTCGGTCCGGCGTCCAGCGGTCGGCCAGGAACGGATACGTTCCCGGGTCATGCGGTGGCGCAGCCTGATTGAGGGCGGTCTCGATGTACGGCTGCGCCGGCGGCGGTATGGCGGTCAGCGAATTGCCGTTGGTCAGGTCGGCCAGTTGCACCCGCCGGCCGCCCGCCATGTCGAAGGTGAAGGTGCGGTAGGCGTTGTTCGGCCGCGGACCGTCCGCGTGATAGTCCTCGTGGAAGACGGCGCTGAGCAGGTTGCCGTGCTGAAAGACCTGGTAGTTCTCCTCGCCGTAACTGTCGGCAACCATGTGCGCGTTGGCATTTCGCCAGTTGCCGACCAGGGTCCGCAGGTAGTCCCGGATCACCGGTCCGGTCGTGGGGTTGTCCACCAGGTCGACGGGCACGGCGACCTTGATGTCACGCACGGCGTTGCGTTCGGAGGTCACCGTCGCGTGGCAGTACTGCCCGTCCCAGCCGCCGCCGAGTTCGCCGCAGAAGGACTCGGCCGACGCGTGCGCGGTCGCCGCGCCGAAAATGGTTGTCGCGGCGGTCAGTAGCGACGTCGCGAAGATTCTTGCGATCACCTTTGACTCCGAATCGCTTACAGCAGTTGGACTTTGCTGGCCCGCCAGCGACCGTCGACCTTCTCCATGGTCATCTTGATCCTGCTGCGGTCGATACGCGGATCGGGGACGGCCGCGTTGGCGACGGTCTGGTCGATGAACACCAGCACCACGACCTTGTTCGCGGATTCCGAGGCGATCGCCGAGTCCACCACCACGCCGTGCGCGGTGGCCTTGTTGTCGATCAACAGTTGCCGCAGTTGCACACTCGACTGGGTGTACATGTCCTTGAACTCGCCGGTGGCGCCGTCGAGCACCTGACGGAAGTTCTCGTCCACGTTGTTGGAGTCGATGCTTGTCAGCACCCCGGCATACCTGATTGCCGCCTGCTGCGCTTCCTGGCCGGCCACTTTCACCTGGTGTGCCTGCCATTGCAGCCAGCCGAGGTAACCCGAAACGGCAAGGGAGGCGGCCAGTAAGACGGGCATAACGCTACGGCGCAGATAGTGGCGCCAGGGCTGGTTGAACCGCTTGGGCTTCTTCTTGCGGCTCAGTAGCGGCGAGTCCGCGTCTTCCTCAGCCTCGGCTTCGGCCTTGTCCTCCGCGTCGGTGTTCTCCTCGGCTTCGGCATCGTCCTTGGTCTCGCCGTCGGCGTCGGTGTCGTCCTCGGCTACTTCGTCGGCAAGCTCGGATTCCTCAGCTTCGGCGTCGTTCTCAGTCGTAGCGGTCACTGTCATCTCCTCGTGCTGGATGGGCTCAGTGTGGCGGTTCGATCGGCAGCTGCGGACCGCCGTAGGGCGTCGGAATCGTGAAGCGGCCCCGCGGCGTCGGATCGGTTCTGCGTCCCAGGTCCGCCCCCGGCGGTGGACCCGCGGTGTCGTCGCCGCCCGGTCGCGGCGCGTTCTTGGCGCCCCGGATCCCGAATCCCGGATCGTCGTCGCGGCAGTAGGTGTACATGAACGGCTCGTAGTAGTCGGCGGCCGACGGCGGATGCGACGGCGTGCCGTAGTCGCACGCATAGCGGGGGTAGAGCTCGGCCGTCGCCCACACGCCGTGGTCGTGGAAGGAGCTGGCCACCGCATCGAGCACCGAGCCGCGGTAGTCGGGGAACAAGGCGTTGAGCGCCGGCACCCGCAGGTACAGCAACTGCGAGGCGGTCGCCAGGCTGCCCAGCAGTGCCACCATGGTCTCGGAGTTGTCGGCGAACAGGCCGTCGATCGCGCTGAGCGCCTGCGGGGTCTGCTCGGTCAGACGGCGATAGCCGCCCTGCATTCTGGCGACGCCGGCCAGGGTGCGCTGCAGGTCGACCGTGGTGGCGGCCAGGCCTGCATTCTTGTCGGCCGCCAGCGTCAGCACGACCCGGCTGGTCCGCAGGATGCTGGTCGTTTCGGGCAGCACCGAATCCAGCGTCGACAGCAGCATGGTGCCGCCGTCGACGATGGCGGCCAGCTTGCCCGGCCCCTCCTTGCTCAGGCTCAGTTCCTTCTTGATCAGCTCGAGCTTGTGAGGATCGACCTGGGCCAGCAGCCCGTCGGCGTCGCCGAGCAGCTGCGCCAGGCTGACCGGGACGCTGGTGCGGTCGAGCCCGATGACGCTGCCGTCATGCAGGTAGGGGCCGGCGTCTGACTCGGCTTCGAAGTTGATGTACTGCTCACCGGCCGGCGACAGCGCCGACACGTGCACGGCGGCGCTGGCCGGAATCCGCACCTGCGTGGTGATGCTCGCGATAGCGTTCACACCCCGGTCGGTGATCTGCAGCGAGTCGACGCTGCCGATCCGGACGCCGCGCAGCGCGACGTCTTGATTGGGAAGCAGGCCACCGGATTCCGGCAATTGCACGGTGACTCGGTATGTCGAGGCGAACGGTGTCACCCGCAGTGCGCCGATCAGCAGGTAGGTGGTGGCGACGACCAAGGTGAGCACCAGGCCGGCGACCGACAGCCAGACCTGGCGGCGATGCGCGGCCCGTACGCCGCGGACGATGGCGCTTGCCAGCGAGTCGATCACGGCGGCGGCCCCGGCGTCAGAAGGCCAGGCGCTCCGGGCGCAATAACCAGGCCTCCCGGGACGTTCGGATCCGGCAGCACCGGCACCTGCGGCGAGTTCGGTCCGCGGCCCACGACACGTTCCTGTAACCGCCACAGCGTGTACTTCAGGGAACCGATGAACTCGTTCCAGGTGAACCTGGTGGGCCCGTGCAGGCCCCGGTCGCCGGGGAAGCCGATATCGGGGATCGATCCCAGGATCAGCTGTTCGACGCTCGTGTGCACCGAAATCGCGTTCCCGGCAGTGGATTTGACCAGTGCCGGGATCATCCGGTTCAGCGGCAGCCAGCTGGTGTCGGGGCTCACCGCTACGTCGTTCGCCGCTCCGGCGATGGTGTTCATGTCCCGGACCACGCTGCGTCCGCTGGTGTCGGCACCGCCCAGGGAGGGGAACCGGGACAGTAGCCTGCTGGTGTCGCCAACCTGCACCACCAGGTCCGACAACTCGGTGGTGTTGGCGGCCAGGGCACTGGTCGCCGGGTCGGCAGCCGCCATCACATCGGTGAGGGTCTGGTTCTTGGCGTCGAGTTCCTGGCTCAGGCGGGACAATTCGCTCAGCGCGTCCGAGATCTGTCCGGACCGCGCGTCCATGGTGCCCAGCAGCTGGTTGGACTTGCGGACCAGGTCGCCGAACGCGTGGCCCTGGTCGCCGGTCGCCTTGCCGAAGCCGTTGATGATGTGGGTGAAATTGCGCACCGCGCCGCCGTTCACCAGGATCGCGGCCGAGCTCAGGACCGATTCGACGGTTGCTGCCGCCGCTGTCGAGTCCAGCCCGATGGTGTCGCCATTCTTCAGTAACGGCGTGTCCGGCGCTGCGTCGGCGGGCGGGCGCACCGACACGAACACGTCTCCCAGCGGTGTGGCGGTGCGCAATTCGGCGGTACTGCCGCGCGGCAGCAGCACGCCGTCCCGGATGCGCAACGTGGTCACCGCGGTGTAGTTACGGGCCACCATCGACTCGACCTGCCCGACGTCGGCACCGGCAAGCTTCACCTTGGCGTTCATCGGCAGGTTGAGCGCGTTGGCGAAGACGGCGGTCAGTTCGTACCCGCCCGAGCCCAGACCGGGAGCCGGAAGGGGAAGGCTGGCAAGGCCGTTGGTAGCGCACCCCGAAAGCAGCAGCGCCGCCGCGCCGATCGCGGCCACGGCTCTCGTTCTGGGGCCGGTCATTTCTGACCCATCGCCGCGAGGCCGTCCAGCACGTACGTCAGGCCGAAGTCGGGCCCGAAGTCCTGCACGGTGCCGGTGCTGCAGCCGAGCTGGCGCAGACCCATCAGGTTGCAGACCTCTTTGGTCAGCTGGCTGTCGAAGATCATCCGGTCGGTGAGGAAGTGGGCACGCACCGCGCCGTTCTCCCGGTCGACCATGTTGTAGGCGTTATCGGCCAACATCGGTGCCAAGTCCAGGGTTTCGGCAAGTTCACGCCGCCGGTCGACGAGCGTCGTCGCCAACTTGTTGCCGTTGAGAGCGGCTTGCCTGATGGTGTCACGGTTGGCGTCGAGCAGGTCACCGGTCCGCTGGACCAGCTGGTCGAGCTTCCGGCCGGTGCTGCCTGTACCGAGGTCCTCATCGGCCAGGATCTGGCTGACCTGGTGGATGGTCGAGGCGAAGTCCCTGAGCTTGCCGTCGTTGTTGGCAGCAGCCTCGAACAGCGAGCTGAGGTTCTTGACGATCGCGGTGATCTGTTCGCGGGTCTGCGCGCCGCCGTCGCCGCTCAGCCGCAGCGCCCTGGACAATTCGTCAAGCGCGCCTTTGATTCTCCCGCCGTTGCCGTTCAAGACCTCACTACCCCCGTTGAGCACGTCGGCCAGCGGCCCGCCGCCGTGTCCGTCACCCTCGAGCGACTTGGTCACCTTGTCCAGAACGGCCAGCACGCGGCTGAATTCGACCGGCGTGCGGGTGCGGGTCAGTCCGATGGTGTCGTGGTTCTCCAGTACCGGTCCGCCGCGATAGGCCGGTGTCAGTTCGATCTGCCGGTCGGTGAGGATCGAAGTCGATACGGTGACGGCCTGTGCGTTCGCCGGGACCTTGACGTCACGCTCGACGGTGAACTGCACCTCGACGTAGCCGCCTCTCGGCGTGATCTTGGTGACCTTGCCGACCGGCATGCCCAGCACCGCCACCACGTTGCCCTCGTATAAGCCTGAGGCGCTGTCGAATTGAGCGGTCACCGTGATCGGTTCCTTCTTGCCGGCCAGATACCACCAGAAGCCACCGACCGCAGTGACCACTGCCACCAGGATGGCGATGACGGTGATGACGCGGCCCCTCATTTGCAGTCCTTGTAGTACGGGATCATCCCGAACTGCTGAGCGCGGCCACTGATTGCGCACATCCAGGAATCGACGAGCAGCGCGCTGGGGGCGTTGAAGCTCACCGCATTCGCGTCACCGGTCAGGTTCGCCGCCTCCCGCATGAAGATGGGAGTGGTCTGCAGCAGATCGCGCAGCAGATCGTCGTGTTTGGCCATCATGTCGGTGAACTCCCGCATGTCTTTGAGCAGTCCCTCGACCCCCGACCGATCGTTGACCACGATCTGGTGCAACGTGTCGACCAGGCTGGTCATGGACCGCATCATCGCGTGAAAAACGGCGCGGCGGGCGACGAATTGCCCCAGCAGGTCCTGGGCCTGGTTGACCACGTTGCCGATGCTGGACTGCTGCCGCCGCAGGGTGTTGGTGACCTGTTGGGTGCTCCTGAGGAGTTGACCGAGCTGGTCTCGGCGCTGGGCGATGATCGAGGACAACGTGTCGATGTTCTTCATCGCCTGGGGCACCACGGCGGGCAGACCCTCGAGTTGCTTGCCCAGCACGGCCAGCGATTGCGCGAACCGGTCGGAGTCGACCTGTTCGAAAGTTGTTGTGGCGTCCTGCAATGCGGCTTGCAGGTCGTAGGGGACCTCGGTATGCGTCAAGTCAAAGGTGCCGCGGGGGAGTGCGCCCGGCCCATCCGGCTGCACGGCGAGGTAGCGCGATCCCAGGATGGTGGTGACCTTGATCGAGGCCTTGGAATCTCGGCCGAGTGCGACGTTGTCGCGAATCTTCAGGCCCGCCTCGACGTGGTCGCCGTCCAGCTTCATGCTGGTGACCTCGCCGACCGGTATGCCTGCCACGGTGATCGGATTGCCGGGCCGCAGCGAGGCCGCCTGCAGGAATTCGGCCGTGTAGTGCTTGTACCCGGCGCCCAGCGCATGCACGACGAGCATGGAGCCGATCACGATCGCGACCACGACGACGGCCGAAAGGCCGAGCCACAGCGGGTTGTAGTTCTCCAGCGGGCGCTTCTTCAGTCGTGAAAACTGTTTAGCCACCGGGTCCCCCGTCCGTGTTCCGGCAGCGGGGGGTGTGCCACGCCTTGTTCCCCGGCGTGGCGGCGTTGACGATGATCGGCACCACGTCGTTGAGTCCGGGGAAGAACCCGAACATGTTCAAATCGCACAGGTAGGCGTTGCCGTATGCGCCCTGATTGCCCACCCGGACCAAGCCTTTCAGCAGCAGGGGGACGTTGTCGCCGAAGAACGCCACCTGCGGTTCGACATCCATCAGGTGGCGAGAGACGCCGGGGCGTCTGTCGATGAATTCGCGCAGTGCCGGGTAGTCCTGCTCGGCAGCGACGGACAGGTTGCTCATCATTCGCGACAGGGAGCCCATCGAGGACACCAACTCCGGACGGCGCTGGTCGAGGGTCGCGACCACGTCGCGGGCCTGCGTGATCACCCCGTCAAGGTTGGCGTTCTGCGCGGCGAGGGTCACGACGACCTTGTTCAGGTTGGTGATCACATCGCCGAGCGCCTGATCTTTTCCGGCGAAAGTCTCGGTGAGCGTGGATGTTTGGCTGATCAGCGTGGCGAGCGAGGAGGTGTCACCCTGCAGCGACTCGATGACGCCTTTGGTCAGGTTGTCGGCGTCGCGTGGGTTCAGCAGGCTGAACAGCGGCTCGTAGCCGTTGAGCAGCGCCGTGACGTCGAAGGACGGATCGGTGCGCTCCAGGGGGATGGTGGCACCGGGCGCCAGCTGAGCCTGACTGCCCGCATGTCCGTCCTCGGGGCCCAAAGACAGTCCGAGATAGCGCTGCCCGACGATGTTCTGGTAGGTCACCGAGGCCACGGTGTTGCCGAACAGGTGCTGGTCGGTCTGCACCACGAACGAGACCCTGGCGAGTTTGCCGTCCAGTTCCACCTTTTCGACCCGGCCGACACGCACCCCGGCCATCCGGACGTCGTCGCCCTCGCGAAGCCCGTAGACGTCGGTGAAGATCGCCGAGTACGAGGCCGTGGTGCCCGCGACGTCACGTCGCAGGCTGACGTACACCAGCCACGTCAGGGTGAGCGCGATGACCATGAACAGGGTCAGGCCGATGAGTGGGCCCCGGAACTTCACCTGGCACCCCCGGTCACTGACACGGTGGTGCCGCGGGCCACCGGGCCCAGCAGGATTTCGGTGGCGGCGGTAGCGGGGCGACCGGTGATCACGCCCAGCATCGTGCGCTCGTAGTCGCTGCCGACCGGACCGACGGTGCCGCCGTAGGACGTAGGCCCCGAAGGCACCGATCCCGCTGCGGGCGGACCCAGCAGCGGCGGCGGTGCCAGCGGACCGTGCGCCGGGGGAGACGGGTCCGGGTCATCCGGGTTGGCACCGGTCCGTATCGGTGGTGACGGCGAAATGAAGGGTGGCAGTGGAGGATTGGGGTCGGTGAGGGTGGGCGGTGGGTTGACCAGCGGCGGGCCGACCGCCACCAGGTTGCCGTCGGGGCCAACGACCGTCCCCGGCGGCGGCGCCAAATCCTTGGGTGGGTGGTAATTCTGGGGCAGCAGCACATCCGGCAGATCGGGCTTGTTGGGGACCAGCGGTGCGGTGTAGCAGCTGGGGCCTTTCAGCTCGCCGTAGTGCGGGCAGTCGGCGCGGGTGTAGGCGAACGTCTGGGTGAACGAAAGCCTCGCCCGCATGTTTCCGACGCCGAGTTCCGGTATCCAGACCTCTTCCATGAATTTCCGGGCGAGGTTGTCCAGTTTGTTGACCGCAGGGACGAAGTTGTTGGACCGCATCGCCAGCACACCCAGCACCGGAGTCATCTCGGTCGAGATCCGGATCAGTTGGTCCATGTGATGGTCGAACGATTCACGGGTGGTGCCGATGGTGTTCTGGGCCCCGGAGAGCAACGACGTCAGCTGCCCGCGTGTTTCGGCGAAAGTCTGCATCGGCGCCACGGCTTCGTGCAGTGCGTCGAGCAGGTCGGGAGCGGTGGACTGCAGCCCCCGCGTCGCGTCCAGCAGCGCCGACACCGTCGATGGTCCCGCATCGGTGCTCACGATCGAATTCAGTTGATCGATAAGGCGATTGAGCTGCTTGCCGCTGTTCAGCAGGGATGCCCGGCGATGGTCGGTGGCGGCTGCCAGCGCCGCCAGAATCCCGACCGACCTGTCCTCGCGGCCCCGGCCCGCGGCGGCGAGAAGATCGCGCAACTTGCTGACGGTGGTCTGGAACAGCACGGTCGGGAGGCTCTTGTCCTCCTGAATGTGCGCCCCAGGACGGATGACCGTGCCCGGGCCGTTCCCCACAAGTTGCACCGACGACACCGCGAACACATTGCTGGGCACCACCCGCGCCGTGACGGCAGCTGGAATCGATTGCGCGTATTCGGGTTTGAGGTCGATGTGGACGAAGTTGGGTCTGCCGTGCTCGGCCGGGATCACGCTGTTGACCGTGCCGACCAGCACGCCGTGATACTTGACGTCCGATTTCTGCGGCAGGCCGTCACCCACGTTGACCAGATCGGCGACCACCCGCACATAGTCGTTGAGCCGGCCCGTCGACTTGTACAGCAGCCCGACGGTCAGCACGGTCGCCACCAGCGCGACGGCCACGCCGTAACCGAACAGCTGACGATCCGAAGGGCCGCGCCCGTCGACGTCAAAGGAATTGCCTTTCACCTCAGCCAACGTCAGCCACCGAACCTCGCGCCGGCGTCGACTCCCCAGAGCGCCATGGTGAGCAGCATGTTGACCATGATCATCACGGTGATGCTGGCCCGCATGCCGTGTCCCGCGGCGACACCCACACCCTCGGGACCGCCGCTGGCGTAGAAGCCGTAGTAGCACTGAATCGTGGAGGCGATCCAGACGAAGATGACGGCCTTGAACAACGAATAGAGGATGTCCTTGCCGGCCAGCATCAGCGAGAAGTAATGCAGGTAGGACCCGGCGGAACCGCCGCTGCTGATCTGCACCACCACCTGGGTGCTGAGGTAGCCGATGGCCAGGCACGCCGCGTAGAGCGGGATCATCGCCATCACCGAGGCGATCAGCCGGGTGGTCACCAGGTACGGAATCGGCCGGATGGCAATCGATTCCATCGCGTCGATCTCCTCGGCGATGCGCATCGAGCCCAGTTGCGCGGTGAAGCGGCAACCGCCCTGCATCGCGAAGGCCATGGCGGCCATCAGGGGAGCAAGCTCGCGGGTGTTCACCAACGACGACACGAAGCCCGTCGCCGGACCCAGCCCGAGCAGGTCGAGGAAGTTGTAGCCCTCGATACCCACCAGCGCCCCGACCGTCATGCCGAGAACCACGGCCACACCGGCGGTTCCACCACCGACCACGATCGAGCCGTTGCCCCAGGTGATGTTGGACAGCAGCCGCAGGAACTCGCCGTTGTACTGGCGCAGGGTAAGTGGGATGGCCGCCAGGGCGCGCACGAAGAACACCAGCATGTGGCCCAGCCGGCTGATCGGCTTGGTTCCCCTGCGGTACAACCGGATCAGGCGCCCGGTGAGGGGCGCCAGTGGTAGGTAGGGGGAGGCGGTCACGTCACAGCCCCGTCCGTGGCGACAGCATGATGTAGAGCTGGCTGATCGCGACGTTGACGATCATCAACAGCAGAATCGACTCCACCACAGCGGCATTCACCGAATTCGCCACGCCCGTCGGCCCGCCCTTGGTGGACAACCCTTTCTGCGCCGACACGATGGCGACGATGGCGCCGAAGATGATCGCCTTCAGCAACGCCAGAATCATGTCGCCGGTGGTGGCGAACGAGGCGAAGGTGGACACGAAGCTGCCGGGGGCGCCGTTCTGGAAGTACACGTTGAACATGTAGCTGGCGAAGAACCCGACGAAGCACACGACGCCCGTCAGCGCCACACCGATCATGATCGCGGCGGCGAAACGCGGCACCACCAGGCGCCGGATCACCGACACCCCCATCACTTCCATCGCGTCGGTCTCTTCGCGCATCGTCCGGGAACCGAGGTCGGCGGTGATGGCGGAGCCGACCGCCGCCGCCATCAGGACGGCGGCCACCAGGGAGGCGCCCTGCCGGATCACCGCCAGCCCACTGGCCGCCCCGGCCAATGAGGTGGCGCCCACCTGGCCGGCCAGCAACGCGAACTGGATCGACAGGGTGACGCTGATCGGCAGGGATACCAGGATGGTCGGCAAGACGGCGGTGCCGGCCATGAACGCGCCCTGGCGAACGAATTCCTGCCATTGGAATCGCCCGGTGAACAGGTCGATGAAGAAGTATTGGATGGTGCGGATGCCGAGCACGAACTGTTGGCCGACGGTCCGCAGCGAGGCCAGTGGGTGACGGTCGACGTAGCCGACTCCCCACTCGTGGATGGCGGCGACGCCGTCATCACGCAGTACGGGTTCGGATTCGGTGGTCATCCCAGCACCACCAGCAGGTGTTGTAGCAAACCCAGGGCGCGAATCATCGCGTACCTGGAACCGTCGTCATCGGCGCACTCCCCACCAGTTGCTCCCTGAGCGCCGAGCGGGAATGGGTTGGCTGCCATCGAGCAGTCCCTGCCTTGCAGGTGCCCGTGGTCCCACAACTCTGCAGCTCAATCCGGTTTGCGGTATCACGCTAGCTTAGTTGATAGGCACTATCAATAGTGTAGAGTCACTCATCTGCGAGCGGCGCTTCCATGTGTGGGACTGCACGGTCGTGGCTGAATGTCAGGCTCACAAAGGTGATGGCATGTCCTCAGCAAACACCCTCCGGGACAGGCGACGCGCCGAGCTGCTCTCGCAGATCCAGCACACCGCCCACGAGTTGTTCGCCGAGCGCGGGTTCGACGCCGTGACCACCGAGGACATCGCGGCCGCCGCCGGAATCTCGATCAGCACCTACTTCCGCCACGCGCCGACCAAGGAAGGTCTGCTGGTCGATCCCGTGCGCGAGGCGATCAGCGAAATGCTCGATAGCTTCAGCACCAGGCCGGCCAACGAGTCGGCCGTCGAGGTGCTGATCCAGTTGTTCGTCACCCACGCCAGGGATGCCAGCGAATCCAACCACCTCGACACCTGGCAGCGCGCCATCGTCACCGCCCCGCACCTGCTGAACAAGTCGACGCTGGTGCGCGAATCCGATCAACGAAAGTTCGTCGAGCTGGTGGCGGCCCGGATGGGCGTCGACCCGTCGGCCGATATGCGGCCTTCGCTGCTGGTCTATACGAGTTTGGCCACCGTCAAATTCGTCATCAACCGCTGGCTGACGGCCGACATCGTCCCGGCCGAAGCCTTCCACGTCCAGATGGAGGAAGCGCTGCGGATCACCCTCGCCGGCTTTGCCTGAGCGTCCTCGTTGACTTTGCGCTGAGGGCGGAGAATCGGGCCTTGGGCTCAAGTGATCGCTGCAACATCTGATTCGTTGGAGAGTGGTGTTGCCTCGTGGCTTTTCGTGGTTCTGGGGTGAAGCTGGACGCCGAGTTGGCGGCGTCAGTTCATGAGGAGTTTTGGAAGGCGCTGCGATCGGGGTTGTCGCCGACTGCGGCTGCCACGGTGGCGGGGGTGTCGGGGGGACGGGCCGCAAGTGGGCCAAGGCTGGCGACAGGTGAGGCGAGGATTTGGGCGAAGAGCGACGACGGGATGATGCGGGCACGCGTGACGATCCTTATTCCGGAGGCGTCCGAATTTGACTAGGAGAGCGTTGCACCCGGGAGTTCGTCGGCTCATTCCGTTTCGGCCGCCCCACTCTTAGCGAAGATGCTGTAACGGCCGCTGGCACACTTCACGAAAAAGGGTGTGGAGCCCCCCAGGGCATCAGGCGAACCACTGCGTGGTTAAGCGCGACAGCGCGCAAACCAAAAGCGCTTGCCACGCACTCACTTTCACTACTCGCACGGTCATACGCCCCAAGCAACCAACACAACAACCAAACACTATGCAATACAGTGGGTTTGGTCGCACGGGGGTGGTCCATTGCGAGTAGCCTAGCGGAGCGCCTTTGCCGTCCACGCGGTGTTCAGGCTGTCGCTACTGATCCACATGGGGAAGGGCGGGTCGCGCGGTCGCCGAACCCTGCGACACCCGTCTAAAGAGCCGCCAGTGGCTCCAAAAGAAGCGGATACAAAATGAACCCCCCGACTATGAGCCCGACGAATGCCGCCAAAACGGGTATGCCGAGTGCCAGCGCGGCGAGAGAGATTGGCAACCCGACGGCAGCAATAGCGAGTCCAACGGCAATAAAACTAGCGATTATGGTTAGGTTTTCAAAAAGGTATAGCAGTGGAAGTAGAGGCGTTGCGCTCGCAGACAAAAAATTGACCCAATTCGAGAAGTCCTGCAAAAACGCGGCAATGGCGTCCTCAGCACTGGCATACGCGCCCGCACTGGCAGTTAAGTGCTGGGCAAACTGCTCATAAGACCCAGCCGCTTCCCCGGCCAGCTTCTGATACTCCTGGCCATAATCGGAGAACAGGTGCGCGATACCGGTCGAAACCTCATCGGCGGCAGCGGGCAGCACCGCGACGGTCGGGGCCGCCGCCGTCAGGTGGGCCGCGTTGAGGGTGTCACCGATCTTCGCCAAGTCCGATGCCGCCGCCTCCATCAGCTCCGGCACCGCTAACACAGCTGACATGTCTGACCACCCTTCCGTAGGACTGGGCAGGTGCATTGCGCAACCCATCCTCGCCCGAGACGACAGGGTGGGCTTAAGTGGTCGACTACTGCAGGACGTCATACGCCAGTTGCAGGCGTGTGTCGTCGCTGTACATGTCGTTCATGCGTGCGCCTCAATCGGACTGGCCAGCTTGAGGATGGACTCGCGGTCTACGCGGATCAGCCGCGGGCCTACGCGGTATGCGACGACCCTGAGCAATCCAGCGGCGAACGGTCTTGTCGTCTACTCCGAAGAATTCGGAGGTCTGCCTGATATTGGGTTGGGGCGGCAGACCTGCTCCTTTGTGCGTGCTCATGTACGAAAGCATGAACCTAGGGGTTGACAAGATTGCCGCTGTCGCGCTGTTGAATCGAGCGGTTTACGAGATCACCACTCCTCGGCTCCGGACTTCTCGCAGGTCAATGAAATTGGCATCAAACTCGGCTTTCACTGATCGCACGTGTACGCGTCACCGTTGTCCAGGTCCCCCGGGCCGCGCCGGGGGTGACGCGTTGTAGATCACCGCAGCCGTAGTTGAAGTAGTAGCCGTCGCCGTCGAACTTGAAGACGCATCACATGTCGCCAGCGGTAAACCCGTTGTTCAACAAACCGCTGGTTGCCTTTCGCGCCCCAACGGCACGCTAACCTCACGGCACCGCTTAAAGGAAAGGGTCAGAGGGGCTAAGTAACCCCTCTGACCTGCCGGGTGAGTGACGGGACTCGAACCCGCGACATTCAGGATCACAACCTGACGCTCTACCAACTGAACTACACCCACCATGGCCGCCGGTAGGCCCTGACGAACCTAACGCGCGGCGACGTCGATACTAACCGCTCGAGCGCTCCTCGGCCGAATCGATTTCCTCCGGAGTGTCCATTTCACCCTGAAGATCGGCCACGACGGCGGCGATTTCGCTGGTAGCGGGTCCGGGCTGGGGTACGAACGCGGTTCGCCGGTAGTACTGCAGCTCCCGGATGGACTCGTGGATGTCGGCGAGCGCGCGGTGCGCCAGCCCCTTGGGCGGCTGCCCGAAGTAGATGCGCGGGTACCAGCGCCGGCAGAGTTCCTTGATCGAGCTGACGTCGATCATCCGGTAGTGCAGAAACGAGTCCAGGGCCGGCATGTCGCGGGCGATGAAGGACCGGTCGGTGGCGATCGAATTACCGGCCAGCGGCGCCGTCTTGGGCTGTTTGACGTGCTGGTGAATGTAATCGAGAACCATCGCCTCGGCGGTGGCCAGGTCGACGACGGAGGCTCTGACCTCGTTGGTCAGCCCGGACCGCGCGTGCATATCGCGCACGACGTCGATCATCGAGGACAGCGCGGCGTCGTCGGCATGGATCACCACGTCGATTCCGTCGCCCAGCACGTTCAGGTCGGCGTCGGTGACCAGGGCGGCGATTTCGATCAACTTGTCCGACCCCAGATCGAGCCCGGTCATCTCGCAGTCGATCCACACCAGTTCGTCACGCACAGCGCTCACACTAAGCCCACGCGCAGCTCAGGTAAGCCCTGCCCCTGCCAGGGACGGGGAAGTAGTGTGTTGCTTTGCCCAAGGGCTACTAGTCGGGAAGAGAGCCGCCGTGAGCAGTGAATCAGACGCCGGGGGACCCGCGCAGCGGATTGCGGCGGGCTACGCGGTGCAAGGCCAGGCGTTGGAACTCGGCACCGTCGTCGTCGACGGTCAATCCGACCCGACCGCGCAGATTCGTATTCCGCTGGCCACCATCAACCGGCACGGCCTGGTCGCCGGGGCCACCGGAACCGGCAAGACCAAGACGCTGCAGCTGATCGCCGAACAGCTCAGTGCCGCCGGGGTGCCGGTGTTCATGGCTGACGTGAAGGGCGACCTGTCGGGTTTGTCCCGTCCCGGCGAGGCCAACGACAAGACCGCCGCGCGCGCCAGGGACACCGGGGACGACTGGCAGCCGGCCGGGTTTCCGGTCGAGTTCCTGTCGCTGGGCACCGACGGCATCGGCGTGCCGGTGCGCGCGACGGTGGACAGCTTTGGCCCGGTGCTGCTGTCGAAAGTGCTGGGCCTCAACGCGACCCAGGAGTCGACCCTGGGGTTGATCTTCCATTGGGCCAAGGAGAACAATCGCCCGCTGGTCACCCTGAGCAATCTGCGGACGGTCATCAGCCACCTGGCCGGCGACGAGGGCAAGGCCGACCTCAAGTCCCTGGGCGGTGTGTCGGCCACCACGGCGGGCGTCATCCTGCGGGCGTTGGTGAACCTCGCGGGCGAGGGCGGTGACACCTTCTTCGGTGAGCCGAAGCTCGACCCGAATGACCTGCTGCGGGAGGACTCCCAGGGTCGCGGCACGATCAGCCTGCTCGAGTTCAGTGGTCAGTCGTTACGGCCGGTGATCTTCTCGACGTTCCTGATGTGGTTGCTGGCAGACCTTTTCGCGCAGCTGCCCGAAGTCGGCGATATCGACAAACCCAAACTGGTGTTCTTCTTCGACGAGGCACACCTGTTGTTCGCCGACGCGTCCAAGGCGTTTCTCGAGCAGGTCGAGCAGACCGTCAAGCTGATCCGGTCCAAGGGCGTCGGGGTGTTCTTCTGCACCCAGTTACCCACCGACCTCCCCAACGACGTGCTGTCCCAACTGGGCGCCCGCGTCCAGCACGCGCTGCGGGCCTTCACCCCCGACGATCAGAAGGCGCTGAGCAAGACCGTCCGCACCTACCCGAAAACCGATGTCTACGACCTGGAGTCGGCGTTGACGTCGCTCGGCATCGGCGAGGCGGTGGTCACCGTGCTGTCCGAGAAGGGCGCGCCGACGCCGGTCGCCTGGACGCGCATGCGGGTGCCCCGGTCGCTGATGGGGGCCATCGGCACCGATGAGGTGACCAAGGCGGCCAAGGCAAGTCCGTTGCAAGCCAAGTATGGGCAGACGGTCGAGCAGCCGGAGCCGCCGTTGATCACGACGGGCGGACAAGCCCCGTCGGTTCCGGATTTTCCGCCCGTGCCGACGGACTACGAACTGCCACCCATGCCCGCGCCGGCCGAGCCGAAGGGCCCGGCCATGTGGGAGGAAGTGCTGAAGAACCCCACGGTGAAAAGCGGTATCAACACGGCGATTCGCGAAGCGGTGCGCAGCATCTTCGGCACCGGGCGCCGGCGCCGGTAGCGGCTACCCGCCGCCCAGCTTCTTGTAGAAAGCGCCCACGATCGGCGCCACGATGGCCCGCGGCGCGTACCCGCTCGCCACCGACATCGCCTTCGACGTCAGCCCGGGGACGATGCGCATCTTGTTGCGGTCCAACGCATCCAGTGACACCTGCGCGGTGTGCTCGGTCGAGATCCACAGGAAGTCGGGCACCAGCTTCTCCACCAGCGACCGTTCGTCGCCTTCGGGCAGGTCCGTGCGCACCGGACCCGGCGCGAGCAGCGTGACGTGCACGCCGTGCTTGCGGACCTCGCCGCGCAGCGATTCGCTGAAGGTGTTCGCGAAGGCCTTGGTGGCGGCATAGGTGGCGTTGTACGGAATCGGCGAATTGCCCGCCGCCGAACCCGAAATCAGGATGCCGCCGGCGCCCCGCTGAATCATGCCCGGTAACACCGCAAGCGAAAGATCGTGCACCGCAACAGCATTCAACTGTACCTGGGCCTTCTCGCCGGCCGGGTCGAGATCGGCGACCGGACCGAAGGTCGCGGTGCCGGCATTGGCGCACAGAATCGAGATCGGCCGGGTAGCCAACTCGTCGCAGAGCCGGGCGCGCTCGGCGGGGTCGGCGAGGTCGGCCGGTCGCACCTCGACCGTGACGCGGTACTTGTCGGCGAGCCGGGCGGCGAGCTTGCTGAGCAGGTCCTCGCGTCGCGCGGTGATGATCAGGCTGTGGCCGCGGGCGGCCAGCTCGGTGGCCAGCGCCTCACCGATGTTTTGTGAAGCCCCGGTGACAACAGCGCGTGCGTCGGGGCTGGGAGCGGGAACCGGCATGACGACGATCGTAGACAGTGGGCGGGGGCGGGGTCGGGCGCTGGGGGCACCTCCCGCTTGCGGGGGACGGGTCGCTGCCAGAACCAACGCACCGATCGCAAGCGCGGCGTAGCCGGGCGAAGCGGGTCGCTGCCAGAACCAATACGCTTTCGTGCATGAGTGACCCGGAGCCGGGCGGGACGGATCGCCCAATCGCTGAGACGACGGATTCTCAGCGCGATGTCGAGCACGGGTCCGCCGATCTTCAGCCGCGGCCTGCGCAGCGGTGGCCCGCCGCGAAACGCACCCGCATTGCGGCCTGGGCTTTGTGGGATTGCGGCTCGACCGGCCTCAACGCCATCGCCGCGACCTTCGTCTTCTCCGTCTACCTGACCAGCAGCGTCGGCGAGGGTACGCCCGGCGGTGCCAGTCCCGAGAGCTGGTTGGGGCGTACCGGAGCCATCGCGGGCATCGTCGTCGCGTTGCTGGCGCCAGTCGTCGGGGTCTGGGTGGCGTCGCCCCATCGGCGGCACGTCGCGCTGGGCGTGTTGACCGGTCTCGCGGTGGCGGCGACGTGCGGAATGTCACAAATTCGCGACCAACCCGGCTATCTGTTTGCGGGGCTGGCCCTGCTGGCCGCGACGGCGGCGTGCGGCGACCTGGCCAGCGTTCCGTACAACGCGATGCTGCGGGAGTTCTCGACGCCGGCGACGGCCGGGCGCATCTCCGGTTTCGGCTGGGCAGCGGGCTACCTCGGCAGCGTGATGCTGTTGATCCTGGTCTATCTGGGCTTCATGAGCGGCAACGGCGAGGAACGCGGCCTGCTGCACCTGTCCACACACGACGGGTTCAATGTGCGGGCGGCGATGCTGCTGGCCGCGGCATGGCTGGCGATCCTGGGACTGCCGCTGCTGCTCGTCGCGCATCGCCTGCCCGACGACCAGATCACGGACGTTCCGAAGACGAGCCTGCTCGGCGGCTACCGCAAATTGTGGATCGACATCTCCGCCGAGTGGCGGCGCAACCGCAATCTCGTCTATTTCCTGGTGGCCAGCGCGATCTTCCGCGACGGCCTGGCAGCGATTTTCGCGTTCGGCGCCGTGCTGGGCGTCAACGTCTACACCCTGTCGAAAGGTGACGTGCTGATCTTCGGGGTCGCCGGAAGCGTGGTGGCCGCGGTGGGCGCGGTGCTGGGCGGGTTGATCGACCACCGGGTGGGCTCCAAGCCGGTCATCGTGGTGTCGCTGACGGCGATCCTCGCCTCGGGGCTCAGCTTGCTGGCCCTGTCCGGCGCGCTGGCTTTCTGGGTGTGCGGGCTGTTGTTGTGCTTGTTCATCGGGCCTTCCCAGTCATCGGCGCGAGCGTTGCTGCTGCGCATGGCACAACACGGCAAAGAGGGTGTGGCCTTCGGGCTGTACACGATGACTGGCCGCGCGGTGGCCTTCCTGGGGCCGTGGTTGTTCTCGGTCTTCGTCGACATCTTCGGCGTGGCCCGGGCCGGATTGGGCGGCATCTGCCTGGTGCTGCTGGTCGGACTGCTGGCGATGCTGAAAGTGCGGGTCCCGGCTTAACGCGGGGCGTCGCAGATTGTCAGGCCCTGCCCGGTGCGCTGTCTGACCTGCACGCCCGCCACGGTCACCGAGCAGGTGATCTCGTGGCCGATGTTGACGACCGTGACGCTCGCCGGGGCTTTTGCCGAGGTCGACAAACTGACTTGTTTGGTCCAGGGCAAGGCCACGTTGAACTCGGTCTGAATCATGTCGCCGGCATCCATGTACATCACGCTGATCGCGCGGCCCTCACCCGAGACGGTGTAGACGACGGTCTGCATGGCACCCGGGGTGTTGGGCACGCCAGGGGGCGTGGTCGTGCCTGGCGGAGCCGTCGTGGTGGTGCGTGGCGGCCTGCGGGTGGTCGAGGGCGGCGACGTCGTGCGGGTGGTCGGCGGCGCGACGGTGGTGCTGGGCACCGGCGGCAGGGGCTCGATAGCGGTCTGCTGCTTGAGCGCCCCGTTGGCGATGACCAGCGCCACGACCAGTCCGATGACGAGCAACACCGCCGCCCCGGCCACGAACCACAACCAGCGCGGTGAACGCGGCGGGCCCTCGGGCGGCTGTTCATCCTTCGGCGGCCCATCCTGCTGCCAATACTGTGGCGGCAACTGTTGGGTGGCATTGGATTGGTACGCGCCGGGCGACCACGGCGAACCACCGCCGCCGCCGTAGCTGGCGTACGGCATCTCATCGGCGTATGCCGGGTAGTCGACCGGTTCCGAATCACCGGGGTGCTGCGGCCACGCCGAATGAGACCCCGGTTGAGGGGGACCGAATTGCTGGGTGCGACGTGGATCGTTCATATCCACTTCGAAGGGTACCGGGCATCGGGCGGTACGGGATTTGCGACCGGCCCAACCTGGGCGTGCGGTTAACGACCTCCGGCGGTCAGCGCCGCGAGAGTCATCGCGCGCATGACGGCGCGCGACCGAACCGCGCGCGCCGGTTTGGTGTCGGCCGATTTCATGCTGTGCGGCGTCGAGTTCAACAGCCCGAATGCGGCGTGTGCCATCAGCCGGGCGTCGGCTTCGGCGAGATCGGGGTTGAGTTGACGCAGCACTCCCACCCAGATCTCCACGTACTGCCGCTGCGCTTTGCGCACCTGCCGCTCGGCGGCCGCGGGTAGGTGAGCGAGGTCTCGGTCCTGAATCCGGATGAGGTCAGGTTCGCCGAGCGCGAAATCGAGGTGGAAATCGATCAGGCCGTCCAGAGTCGCGGCCGCGCCGGCACCACGATCCTGCACGGCGCGCGCGCCGGCGAGCAGCCCGGCGCTGATGCCCACCAGCAATTCGACCAACAGCGACTCCTTGTTGGGGAAGTGCCGATAAATGGCCGGACCGCTGACACCGGCGGCAGCACCGATGTCTTCCAGCCGCACCGCGAGGAATCCACGCTCGGCGAACAACCGCTCAGCGGCCGACAACAGTTGTTGGCGCCGGTCGGACTTCAACTGGCTGCGGCGATTTGGCGGCTCGGGCTGCCCGGGGTCGTTGTCCGGGGCGGACGCAGGCATGACTGCCTCCTGGACATGTCGGTTAATCGTCACTAACGTAGCACCCGATCGCCGGCCGGAGGAACCGTGGCAACCGAACGTCAACCGCTTTCCTACGAACGCGGTCCGGGCGCACCCGCATTGCTCGAGACGACCATCGGCGCGAATCTTGCTGACGCCGCAACAACGTTCGGGTCGCGCGACGCGCTGGTCGACATAGCCGCGGGACGGCGCTGGAGCTACGCCGACTTCGTCGCCGACGTGCGCCGGTTGGCGACCGGGCTGTTAGGGGCCGGCGTCGGTGTGGGGGATCGGGTAGGTATCTTGGCGCCCAACCGGTGGGAATGGGTTCTCGTCCAGTACGCCACCGCCGAGATCGGGGCAATCCTGGTGACCGTCAACCCGGCCTACCAGGCCCGCGAATTGGCATACGCGCTAAAGCAATCCGGGGTTTCTGTGGTGATCGCCGCTGCCGGATTCAAGGACGCGGATTATGCGTCGATGCTGGCTGAGGTCAGGCCGGACTGCGCCGATCTGCACACCGTGGTGATCATGGGCACCGCCGGCTGGGACGAGTTGGCAGGTACGGACACCGACCCGGCCGCACTGGCTCAGGTAACAGCGACTCTGACGCCGACCGATCCGGTCAACATCCAATATACCTCCGGCACAACGGGTTACCCGAAGGGCGTCACGCTCAGCCACCGCAGCATTCTCAACAACGGCTACCTGGTGGGGGAGTTGCTCGACTACACCGAACACGACCGAATCTGCATTCCGGTGCCCTTTTACCACTGCTTCGGCATGGTGATGGGCAACCTGGCGGCCACCAGCCACGGCGCGTGCATGGTGATCCCGGCGCCGAGTTTCGATCCCGCCATGACCTTGCGGGCGGTGCACGCCGAACGCTGCACCAGCCTCTACGGGGTGCCGACGATGTTCATCGCCGAACTCGGCCTGGCGGACTTCGCCGACTACGAACTGGACAGCCTGCGCACCGGAATCATGGCGGGCGCACCATGCCCCGTCGAGGTGATGCGTCAGGTGATCGAGCGCATGCACATGCCCGGGGTCTCGATCTGCTACGGCATGACCGAAACGAGTCCGGTGTCGACTCAGACCCGCACCGACGACGCGCTGGAACGGCGCGTCGGTACCGTCGGTCGGGTGGGTCCGCACCTGGAAATCAAAGTGGTGGACCCCGATACCGGCCAGACAGTGTCGCGCGGTGTGTCGGGCGAGTTCTGTACCCGCGGCTATTCGGTGATGTCGGGTTACTGGAATGACCCGGTGAAGACGGCCGAGGTGATCGACGCAGACGGCTGGATGCACACCGGGGACCTGGCCGCGATGGACGCCTGCGGGTACGTGCAGATCACCGGGCGCATCAAGGACATCGTCATGCGGGGCGGCGAGAACATCTCGCCGCGCGAGATCGAGGAGTTCCTCTACACCCACCCCGACATCGTCGATGCCCACGTGATCGGAGTGCCGGACGAACGCTACGGCGAGGAGGTCATGGCCGTGGTCAAGCTGCGTGACGGGGCCGCCGAGTTGACCATCGAAGCGCTGCGTGAGTTCTGCGCCGGCCGGATCGCCCGGTTCAAGATCCCGAGGTATCTGCGGACCGTCGACGGGTTCCCGATGACGGTCACCGGCAAGGTCCGCAAAGTCGAGATGCGTCAGGCGGCGATCGAATGGCTCCGCGGCAGTCAATAGCCGCTGCTGAGCGGCCCACCCGCCCTGGACGCACCCGGTCAGGAATGGTATTCTCACTATCCAGTTAATGATTATTAACTGAAATCGGAGGCTCTGCGACAAATGGACAAGGTGGTGGCTACCGCCGCGGAGGCGGTCGCGGACATAACCGACGGCTCGTCGCTGGCCGTCGGGGGATTCGGGCTGTGCGGCATCCCGGAAGCGTTGATCTCGGCATTGGCCGACCTCGGGGTCACCGATCTGGAGACGGTGTCCAACAACTGCGGCGTCGACGGCATCGGCCTGGGAGTGTTGTTGCAACACAAGCGAATCCGTCGCACCATCTCGTCATACGTCGGCGAGAACAAGGAATTCGCACGGCAATTCCTGTCCGGCGAACTCGAGGTGGAGCTGACCCCGCAGGGCACGCTGGCCGAGCGGCTGCGGGCCGGAGGGATGGGCATTCCCGGTTTCTACACTCCCGCGGGCGTGGGCACCCAGATCGCCGACGGCGGGCTGCCGTGGCGCTACGACGCCTCGGGAGAGGTCGCTATCGTGTCGCCGCCCAAGGAGACCCGCGAGTTCGACGGTGTCACCTACGTACTCGAGCGAGGGATCCGCACGGATTTCGCCCTGGTGCACGCCTGGAAGGGCGACCGGCACGGCAACCTGGTGTATCGCTACGCCGCCGGCAACTTCAACCCCGAGTGCGCGCCGGCCGGCCGGATCACCATCGCCGAAGTCGAACACCTCGTCGAACCCGGTGAGATCGACCCCGCCACCGTGCACACGCCTGGCGTGTTCGTACAGCGCGTGGTGCACGTGCCCAACCCGGAGAAGCGAATTGAGAAGGAGACGGTGCGGTGAGCAGGCTGGACGGTGCCGAATGTGAGGCTGGCCGCACGCTCGGCGACGAATGTGAAGCTGGCCGCACACTCGCGGGGGAAAGGGGCAAGCGGTGACCTGGACCAGAGATGACATGGCGGCCCGGATCGCCGCCGATTTCACCGACGGCCAGTACGTCAACCTCGGCATCGGGATGCCGACGCTGATCCCCAACCACATTCCCGACGGCGTCCACGTCGTCCTGCATTCGGAGAACGGGATCCTGGGCGTCGGGCCCTACCCGCGGCGCGAGGACGTCGACGCCGACCTGATCAACGCCGGCAAGGAAACGGTGACGGTCTTGCCCGGAGCATCGTTCTTCGGCTCCTCCACCTCATTCGGCGTCATCCGCGGCGGCCACCTCGACGTGGCTGTGCTTGGGGCGATGCAGGTTTCGGTCACCGGCGACCTCGCCAACTGGATGATCCCCGGCAAGATGGTCAAGGGCATGGGCGGCGCGATGGATCTGGTGCACGGCGCGCGCAAGGTGATCGTGATGATGGAGCACGCCGCCAAGGACGGCAGCCCCAAGATCCTGGAGCGCTGCACGCTGCCGCTGACCGGCGTGGGTTGCGTCAACCGGATCGTCACCGAACTGGCCGTGATCGACGTCCGCGACGACGGACTGCACCTCATCGAGACCGCCCCGGACGTCTCGGTCGACGAGGTGCTCGCCAAAACCCAGCCACCGCTTATTCTTTCGGACCTGGTGGCGCGGTGACGACGATAGCGCCGTCCTTCGCCGACGAGCATCGCCGGTTGGTCGCCGACCTCAACGAGAAGCTGGCCGCGGCCGCCCTCGGCGGTAACGAGCGCGCCCGCGAGCGGCACGTCAGCCGGGGCAAACTGCTGCCCCGCGAGCGGGTGGACCGCCTGCTGGACCCGGGCAGCCCCTTTCTGGAGTTAGCCGCACTGGCCGCCAACGGCATGTACGGCGACGAATCTCCGGGCGCGGGAATCATCACCGGGATCGGGCGGGTGTCGGGCCGCGAGTGCGTGATCGTCGCCAACGACGCCACCGTCAAGGGCGGCACCTACTACCCGATGACGGTCAAGAAGCACCTGCGCGCGCAGGAAGTCGCGCTGCAGAACTTGCTGCCCTGTATCTACCTGGTCGACTCCGGCGGCGCTTTCCTGCCCCGCCAGGACGAGGTGTTCCCCGACCGCGACCACTTCGGCCGGATCTTCTACAACCAGGCGACCATGAGCGCCAAGGGAATTCCGCAAGTTGCGGCGGTACTCGGCTCGTGCACCGCGGGCGGCGCGTACGTGCCGGCGATGAGCGACGAAGCCGTCATCGTCCGCGAGCAGGGCACGATCTTCCTCGGCGGCCCGCCACTGGTGAAGGCGGCCACCGGCGAGATCGTCACAGCCGAGGAACTCGGCGGCGGGGATCTGCATTCCCGGGTGTCGGGCGTCACGGACCATCTGGCCGAGGACGACGAGGACGCGCTGCGGATCGTCCGTTCGATCGCGGCAACCTTCGGACCGCGCGAACCCGCGCCGTGGGACATCGCGCCGACGGTGGACGCCGCGTTCGACCAGACCGATCTCTACAGCGTGGTGCCCCCGGATCCCCGGGTGCCCTACGACGTCCACGAGGTGATCGTGCGCCTGGTCGACGGCGGCCAGTTCAGCGAGTTCAAGGCCAACTACGGCAAGACTCTGGTGACTGCCTTCGCGCGCATCCACGGCCACCCGGTCGGCATCATCGCCAACAACGGCGTCTTGTTCAGCGAATCAGCGGTCAAGGGAGCGCATTTCATCGAACTGTGCGACAAGCGGCGCATCCCGCTGCTGTTCCTGCAGAACATCGCCGGGTTCATGGTGGGCCGCGACTACGAGGCCGGTGGCATCGCCAAACACGGCGCCAAGATGGTGACCGCGGTGGCCTGTGCGCGGGTCCCGAAGTTGACCGTGGTGATCGGCGGGTCCTATGGCGCGGGCAACTATTCGATGTGCGGACGGGCTTACTCGCCGCGGTTTCTGTGGATGTGGCCGAATGCCCGCATCTCGGTGATGGGTGGCGAACAGGCCGCCTCGGTGCTGGCTACGGTGCGCGGTGAACAGCTTTCGGCCTCCGGCAAGCCTTGGTCGCCGGAGGAGGAAGAGTCGTTCAAAGCGCCGATCCGCGCGCAGTACGAGGACCAGGGCAACCCCTACTATTCGACCGCCCGTCTGTGGGACGACGGCATCATCGACCCCGCCGATACCAGAACTGTTGTGGGACTCGCACTTTCGGTGTGCGCCCAGGCTCCGCTGGAATCGGTCTCCTACGGCGTCTTCCGGATGTGACATGTTTGACACTGTCTTAGTGGCCAACCGCGGCGAGATCGCGGTACGGGTGATCCGCACGCTGCGCCGGCTGGGTATCCGCTCGGTTGCCGTCTACAGCGACGCCGACGCCGACGCCCGTCATGTTCTCGAGGCCGACACCGCGGTACGACTGGGACCGGCGCCGGCCCGGGAAAGCTATCTGGACATCGGCAAGGTGATCGACGCCGCGGTGCGCACCGGAGCGCAGGCGGTCCACCCAGGGTACGGATTCCTCTCGGAGAACGCCGATTTCGCTGCGGCCTGCGACCGGGCCGGAGTGGTGTTCCTGGGGCCGCCGGCACGTGCGATCGAGGTGATGGGCGACAAGATCGCCGCCAAGAACGCGGTTGCGGCCTTCGACGTGCCGGTGGTGCCCGGCATCGCGCGGCCCGGCCTGACCGACGACGAACTGATCGCCGCGGCCGACGACGTGGGCTACCCGGTGCTGGTCAAACCGTCAGCGGGCGGTGGCGGCAAGGGCATGCGGATGGTCGAGGACCCCGCCCGGTTGCGGGAGGCCCTAGTCAGCGCACGACGCGAAGCCGCCTCCGCATTCGGTGACGACACCCTGTTCCTGGAACGGTTCGTGTTGCGCCCCAGGCACATCGAGGTTCAGGTGCTCGCCGACACGCACGGCAACGTGGTGCACCTCGGGGAGCGCGAGTGCAGCCTGCAACGGCGCCACCAGAAGGTCATCGAAGAGGCGCCGTCGCCGCTGCTGGACCCCGCGACCCGGGCGCGGATCGGCGCCGCGGCATGCGACACCGCCCGCAGCGTCGACTACGTCGGCGCCGGCACCGTGGAGTTCATCGTCTCCGCCGCACGTCCCGACGAGTTCTTCTTCATGGAGATGAACACCCGGCTGCAGGTGGAACACCCTGTGACCGAAGAGGTTACCGGGCTCGACCTGGTGGAGTGGCAGCTGCGGGTGGCCGCCGGCGAGAAGCTGGCGTTCGCGCAGGACGACATCGAACTGAGCGGGCATGCGATCGAAGCCCGCGTCTACGCCGAGGATCCGGCGCGCGGATTCCTGCCCACCGGAGGCCGGGTGTTGCAGGTCATCGAGCCGTCCGGACTCGGTGTGCGCGTGGACTCTTCGCTGTTGACCGGCACGGTGGTCGGCAGCGACTACGACCCGATGCTGAGCAAAGTGATCGCACACGGGACGGACCGGGCGCAAGCGCTGGCCCGGCTCGATCAGGCGCTGTCGCGGACCGCAGTTCTGGGTGTCCAGACCAACATCGAGTTCCTGCGCTTTCTGCTGGCCGACAAGCGGGTACAGGCCGGCGACCTCGACACGGCCCTGCTGGACGAGCGGCTGGGTGATTTCGAGCCGCTGGCCGCACCGGACGATGTGTTCGCCGCGGGGGGCCTTTATGTGCAGTGGGCTCTGGAACGGCGCAGTCGCGGCAACCTGTGGGCCGCTCCGAGTGGATGGCGGGTCGGTGCGGCCGCCGCACCGGTGCGCACCGCGATGCGCACCCCGCAACGCACCGAGACGGTCTCGGTGTCGGGGCTGCCGGATGCCGCCGAGGTTCAGGTCGGGGACGGTGAAACCGTCTCGGCGAGTGCGCAACTCGAGCCGGGCCGACTCAGCGTGACGCTCGGCGGTGTGCGCCGGGAATACCGGTGGGCCGAGGCGGATCGGCATCTGTGGATCGCCGACGAGCGGGGCACCTGGCACATCCGCGAGGCAGAGGAGCACAAGATTCACCGTGCCGCCGGCGAGCGCCCGGCCGAGGTCGTCAGCCCCATGCCGGGCAGCGTCATTGCGGTGCAGGCCGATTCGGGTGCCGAGGTTTCGGAGGGCGACGTGGTGGTAGTCGTCGAGGCGATGAAGATGGAGCACTCGTTGGCGGCACCCGTCTCCGGCCGGGTGGAGGTATTGGTGTCCGTCGGCGACCAGGTGACAGTCGACCAGGTGTTGGCCCGGTTGGTCCCGGCCACCAAAGAAGAAGCAGAGAGCAAGGATTGACATGACCACAACGATTCCGGCAGGGACGATTCCCAAGGAGTACGAGGACCTGCGCGATACCGTGGCGGACTTCGCACGCACCGTGGTGGCGCCCGTCTCGGCCAAACACGATGAGGAGCACAGCTTTCCCTACGAGGTCGTCGCCAAGATGGGGGAGATGGGACTGTTCGGCCTGCCCTTCCCGGAAGAGTACGGCGGCATGGGCGGCGACTACTTTGCTCTGTCGTTGGCACTGGAGGAACTCGGCAAGGTCGACCAGTCGGTGGCCATCACCCTGGAAGCCGGCGTCGGCCTGGGCGCGATGCCGATCTACCGGTTCGGCACCGAGGACCAGAAGCAGCAGTGGCTGCCGGATCTGCTGGCCGGGCGGGCGCTGGCCGGATTCGGACTCACCGAACCGGGCGCGGGGTCGGACGCCGGCAGCACCCGCACCACCGCCCGCCTCGACGGCGGCGAATGGATCGTCAACGGAAGCAAGCAATTCATCACCAACTCCGGCACCGACATCACCTCACTGGTCACCGTCACCGCCGTCACCGGAACCATCGCGGACGGCAAGAAGGAGATCTCGACCATCATCGTGCCCAACGGCACACCGGGATTCATCGTCGAGCCGACCTACAACAAGGTCGGCTGGAACGCATCGGACACCCATCCGCTGACCTTCGACGACGCGCGTGTCCCCGAAGAGAACCTGCTGGGCACCCGCGGCAAGGGTTACGCCAACTTCCTGTCGATCCTCGACGAGGGCCGGATCGCGATCGCCGCGCTGGCCACCGGAGTGGCGCAGGGCTGTGTCGACGAGAGCGTCGAGTACGCCAACGAGCGGCAGTCGTTCGGCCAGCCGATCAGCTCCTACCAGGCGATCAGCTTCAAGATCGCGCGGATGGAAGCCCGCGCCCACGTGGCCCGCACGGCGTACTACGACGCCGCGGCAAAGATGTTGGCCGGCAAGCCCTTCAAGAAGGAGGCGGCGATCGCCAAGATGATCTCCTCGGAGGCGGCGATGGACAACGCCCGCGACGCCACCCAGATTCACGGCGGCTACGGATTCATGAACGAGTACCCAGTCGCCCGGCACTACCGGGACAGCAAGATCCTCGAAATCGGCGAGGGCACTACCGAAGTGCAGTTGATGCTGATCGCCCGGTCGCTGGGGCTGTCGTGACGGCGGAGACACCCGCCGAGAGTGAATCCGGCGACGCTGCATCGGCGAGTCGCGTCGCAGATTCCACAGTCGGCGAGTCGGCGGGGGAAGCGGGAAGGCGAGTGGTCCAGCGCGGCCTGTGGTTCGAGGAGTTCGAGGTCGGCACCGCCTACCTGCACCGGCCGGGCCGCACCGTCACCGAGGCCGACAACGTGCTGTTCACCACGCTCACCATGAACACCCAGTCACTGCATCTGGACGCGGCGTGGGCCGCCGAGCAGCCGGGCTTTCGCGGCGAGCGGCTGGTGAATTCGATGTTCACGCTGTCCACGCTGGTCGGGCTGTCGGTTGCGCAGCTGACGCTGGGCACCATCGTCGCCAACCTCGGCTTCTCCGAAGTGTCCTTCCCCAAGCCGATGTTCCACGGCGACACCCTCTATGCCGAGACCGTGTGCACCAACAAGCGGGAGTCGAAAAGCCGCCCCGGCGAAGGCATCGTCACCCTGGAGCACACCGGACGCAATCAGCACGGTGACGTGGTGGCAAAAGCGGTGCGCACCACGCTGGTGCAGAAGCGCCCCGCGAAGGACGCGTCATGAGCCTGCGGGACGCGGGTCCGGGATGGTTGTTCTGCCCGGCGGATCGTCCTGAGCGTTTCACCAAGGCCGCGGCGGCCGCCGACGTGGTCATCCTCGACCTGGAAGACGGAGTTGCGGCGCCGGAGAAGGACGCCGCCCGCCGGGCGCTGCGGGACAACCCGTTGGACCCCGCGCGCACGGTGGTGCGGATCAACGCGGCCGGCACCGACGACCAGGCCCGCGACCTCGAGGCACTAGCCGACACCGCGTACACCACGGTGATGCTGCCCAAGACCGAGTCGGCCGCTCAGGTGGCGGCTCTCGCGCCGCGGGATGTCATCGCTCTGGTCGAGACGGCGCGAGGGGCGTTGTTCGCTGCCGAGATCGCCGCCGCCGAGCGCACCGTCGGGATGATGTGGGGGGCCGAGGACCTGATTGCCACCCTCGGCGGCAGCTCCAGCCGGCGCGCGGACGGCACCTACCGCGATGTGGCGCGGCACGTGCGTTCGACGATCCTGTTGGCGGCCAGTGCTTTTGGTCGTCTCGCGCTCGATGCCGTGCACCTCGACATCCGTGACATCGAGGGGTTGCAGACGGAGGCAGTCGACGCCGTGGCGGTCGGTTTCGACGTCACCGTCTGCATCCACCCCAGTCAGGTTGACGTGGTCCGCAAGGCGTACCGGCCCAGCGACGAAACCCTGGACTGGGCGCGCCGGGTGTTGAGCGCGGCCAGGACTGAGCGCGGCGTGTTCGCGTTCGAGGGACAGATGGTCGATTCCCCGGTACTGCGGCACGCCGAAGCGATGCTGCGCCGGGCGGGGGAGTCCGCACCGGAGTGAGCGCCACCGTCCTGTGGGCACTCGTCGCTGTCGGTGAATTCGCCGGGCTCATCGCGCTATTCGTGGTGCTCGTGGTGTCGCGGAAGCAGCTCAGTGGCGCTCGGGGTGCTTTGGAGCGGATCCGGCAGAACAGGCCGGGCCGTCGGCGACGGCCGGGCGTCGCCCCGCTCGCGATCAGGACCGTGTGGCGGACCACCGATTCGCTCATCAACAAAGGAATCGGTGCAACCGTTCGGAATTCGGTCGAAGACCTTGCTGGCTGGGCCCGGGTCGAGCGTCCCGATCTAGCCAGAATGACCGCCGACGGCATCGTCGTGATCGCCTTCTCCGACATCGAAGGATCGACCGAGCTCAACGAGGAACTGGGCGACCGCGGCTGGGTGAAGCTTCTCGAACGGCACAACAAGCTGATCTACAAGCACGTCGAGGACTGCGGCGGTCACGTGGTGAAGACGCAGGGCGATGGCTTCATGATTGCCTTCCCGGATCCGGCCAAGGCTGTCCGCTGCAGCATCGCGATTCAGCGCGCGCTTCAATCCGACCCGGAGCGCTGGGACCACATCCGGGTGCGCATCGGCCTGCATATGGGTGAATCGGTACGGCGGGGCGACGACCTGTTCGGCCGCAGCGTGGCTATGGCGGCCCGGGTGGCGGGCCAGGCCGGCGGTGGCGAGATCCTGGTGAGCGATACCGTTCAGCAGGCGATCTCGGCAGCATCCGACATCGCGCTCGGCACCCCACGGGAAGTCGAGCTCAAAGGGTTCCGCGGCAGCCATGAGGTCTACCCGGTCCTGACCGCCTAACCGACTTGTTGAACGCGATCGCCGATGTCGATGTTGGCTTGTGGGCGGGCGGGCACGCCACTGTGCACTGCGGACCTCGCGTTGGCGATCTTCTCGCGTGCGGGCTCCGCCAGCTCGGCTTCCAGCATCCTGCTGATCGATTCGTCGATGAAATCAAGAGCGCCGACGTCTGAGCCGGCCCGGGCCGAGCTAGTCAGGGCCGGATACTGAACCTGTTCGGGAGCGAACGTCCGAAACGTCACGGCACGCGAGTACTTTGGTTGCACCTCAACCACTTTGACGCGCAGCTTCTCGGTCGGCAGCTCTCCGATCACCTCGCCCGTTTCGGGATCGACGATCGGCTCGCCCGCGTTCGCCAGCACCGCGAAGACCATATCGGGCTCTGCGCCGTGCGCTGACCCGCGATTGATGATCAGGGTGTGCTGATCTTCCACGCGGGCAACGCTGCCGCTGATCGGCCGGCTCAGGTCGACCGCCCCGGCCGGCAGTGTGCGCCCCCACTGTTGTGACGCGGACTCGGTGACGCCCACCGATATTTCCGTGGCGGTTTTGGCTCGCACCACCTCGATCAGCACGCCGTCATCACTGCCGCTGTCGAGGTGGGTCCGCGCTGCCGAAAGCCGGTCATCCACATACTGGAGCGATCGGCGCAACTGTTGGGTGGTGTGAACCGCGTTCTGCATGGTTTTCCACAGGTGCTGATCGATCTTTTGCCCGGCGTACCAACGCGTTCCGAAGATGCCGATAGCGATGCAGAGTCCCGGGACGAAAGCGATGACGCACGCTTGACCGATGGGATTGGCCGGGAACGCAAGGGCTCCGAAGATGCTCAGTGCGGCGAATCCGGAGAGGAGGGCCAGCTTCTGCAGCGGAGTCGGTTTGATCTCACTGAGCCGCGCGAGGCGCCTGCCCAGCCCGGCCAACCACCCACCCAGGTGCGACAGCCACCGGCTGAGGTGAGTCAGCCCGCTGGCGAGGTGTCCCGGCAGCGCGGCGAACAGCGTTTTCCACGTGGTCTTTTCGGTCCCGGCCGCGACCGCTACCCCGGGCGGAGCGGGTGCCGCCGCTGGGGCGGGCCGTTGCCCGGCAGGGTCCGATTGCCCGGGCGCGCCGGAGCTGTCAGAAGGTGTTTCGCCGTCAGCCACGTTGCCATCATCCCACTGCGCGGCCCGATTACGGGCCTGAAGGAGTGATCGTCATTGCAGCAGATGGCGGTCCACCCCGCTGAATGTTCTTGAATTTTAGGGTCCCCCGACCCCAGAGCTTAGGTCCCCCGACCTTGAAATGAACACTAACGGCTCAAGCCTGCGCCCGCAGGGGATTCGCGAAATTCATTAAAGTTCGCGCCGAGGCGAACCCGCTACTTGCCGCGCCAGCGCAGCACTTCCAACGCGACGGCCACGTTGACACTGCGCTCGGCCAGCGGCCGGGGCAGCAGCTCATCGGCGCGGGCCAGGCGGCGCAGCAAGGTGTTGCGGTGGGTGAACAACCGCGCCGCCGCGCGGGAGGCGTTGCACTGTTCGTCGACGAAAACCCGCACATATTCCTGTAGTTCGCTGCCCGCTCCTTCCAGCTCACCCAGCGCGTGATGGACGAATTCGGTGGCGCGGTCGGTGTCGCCGGTGATCAGCGCCACCAGTTCCACGTCGGCGAAAAACGCGACGCGCTGCGGCGATTGCAGACGCGCCATCATCTGTTGAGTGGTGATGGCGTCGAAATGACTGCGCCGAAACCCGTCGATACCCTCGGCGCACGGCCCGATCGCGACCCGTATGTCGGGCATGGACTCGATCGAACTGCCAAGGGCCACAGTGTTTATAGACTTGCCCGGCACCCACACCCAACGCGTCGCGGTGCTGGCGAGGATGGTCAGCGGCCGCACCCGGGCGGCTTGTCCGAGTGCCTCGGCGGCCGCATCCAGCCGGCCCATGTCACCGGCCGGGTCGTCGCTCCAGATGATTGCCGCGGTATGGGGACCGGTTAGGGCGTAACCCAGGCGTGCTTCGGCCCTTTTGCGGGTGATGGGGGCGCCGTCGAGGATCAGCGCCACGGTTTCGCGCCGTTCGGCGTGGGTCCCGCGGGTCAGGTCGTCGAGTTCCTGGTCGATCTGGGTGGCGATCCCCGCCAGCGTGCCGTCGATGAACGCGCTGATCGACCGGGAGCACACGTCCAGTAGCTCATGCAGTTCAGCGGGGTCCGAGGTCAGCTCGAAGGCGATCTCCATCAACCGGCGCCAGGCCACGGCCTCGCCCACCCGATAGGCGTCGAGGGTGAAAGCGGTGAGCCCGCGACGTGCCACTTCGCGCGCGATGCTCATCGGTTCGGGCCCGGTGTTGGGCGGCACCGGCGCTCCCGGATCGCGGACGTTGGCCGCCCCCCAAAAGTACAGGTTCGCCCGATTGCTGAGGCTGACGGCGGCGGCGAGTTCCGGGTCGGCGGCAATGGCGGGGCTGGCCGCGAGCACCTCGGCGTCGAGTTCTTCCAGCCACTCCGCGCGCGGATTGACGGTGATCTGCGCGCATTGCCGAATCAGCTCCCTGACCGGCTCCGACGGACGTTTCCAAGACATTTAGCCACAGTAATTTAGTGGTGCAATGTGCACCACCGGATCAGGTGAATTGGGCAGATCTTATCTTGGATTGGGCATCCGGGATCGCCACGATGAACACATCAGTTCACCCGCGTCAGGAGCCACGCTCATGTCTCACAAAGCCGTAGACACCGCCATCGAGCACGTCGACGTCCTCATCATCGGAGCCGGCATCTCCGGCATCGGCGCCGCGTACTACCTGCAGCGCGAACACCCGGGGCGCAGTTACGCAATCCTGGAGGCACGCGCAGCCACTGGCGGTACCTGGGACCTGTTCCGCTACCCGGGAATTCGTTCGGACTCCGACCTGCACACCTTCGGCTACGAGTTCAAGCCGTGGCGCGACGAGGACGCCATCGCAACCGCCGACAAGATCCTGGCCTACCTGCGCGAGACGGCAGCCGAGAATGGCATCGACCGCAAGATCCGGTTCCACCACAAGGTGCACGGTGCGGCCTGGTCGAGCGCCGACGCACGCTGGGTCGTCGACGTCGAGCAGACCGACACCGGCGCCCGGACACAGATCAGCGCCAACTGGTTGTTCTGTGCCGGCGGCTACTACCGCTACGACGAGGGCTATACGCCGCACTTCGAGGGCCGCGAGCGTTTCACCGGGCAGATCGTGCACCCTCAGCAGTGGCCCGAGGACCTGGACTACACCGGCAAGAAGGTGGTCATCATCGGCAGCGGCGCCACGGCTGTGACGCTGTTGCCGGCGATGGCCGAACGCGCCGGGCACGTCACCATGCTGCAGCGCTCACCGACCTACATCATGCCGGTGCCGTCGAAGGACGTCATCGCCAACACGGCGCAGAAATTGTTCGGCGGCAAGCGCGGTTACGCCCTGGCTCGCCGCAAGAACATCCTGCAGCAGCGTGCGGTCTTCGAGTTCTGCCAGAGGTATCCGTCCGTGGCCCGGAAGGTGATCCGGTATCTGAACGCCAAGCAGCTTCCGGAGAACTACCCGGTCGATGAGCACTTCAGCCCGAGCTACAACCCGTGGGATCAACGGCTGTGCGCGGTGCCCGACTCCGACTTGTTCAAGGCGATCAAGAACGGGAGCGCGTCGGTGGTGACCGACCGGATCGCGACGTTCACCGAGAACGGCATCCTGCTGGAATCCGGCCGGGAACTCGACGCCGACATCATCGTCACCGCAACGGGTTTGAACCTTCAAGCGTTCGGCGGCATTTCACTGACGGTCGACGGGACGCCGGTCAACCTGCCCGACCACGTGGCCTACAAGGGCATGATGTTGTCCGACGTGCCCAACTTCGCGTACGCGATCGGCTACACCAACTCCTCGTGGACGCTCAAGGTGGGCCTGCTCTGCGAACACCTGTGCCGGCTGCTGGCGTACATGGACGCCAACGGTTTCGACACCGCGCGCCCCGTGCTCGACGACCCGAACATGGACACCCGACCGTTGCTCGACTTCGGAGCCGGCTACGTCCAGCGCGCGGTGCACCAGTTCCCGCGGCAGGGCGAAGGTCAGCCGTGGCTCACGTCGATGAGCTACTACACCGACGTGAAGTCGCTACGCAACGCCGGCGTCGTCGACCCGGCCCTGAAGCTGACCAGTTCGGCCGACGTGCGCAGCCGCGAGGCTGTTCCGGCGTAAGCGGAAGCGGGCTTCACTCGAAATTCAGCTTCTGCGGCGCGAAGCGGTAGCGGAAGAGGTTGTCGAGCGAAGGAAGCTCCCAGCTGCCGTAGAGTCGCGGCAGCTTCGGCAGGTCCCGCATCAGGTACTCGGGAGTGATGGCGGGTGTGTACTGCACCGCCCTGCGCTCGATGCCGACCTGATCGAGGCCATGCACAGCCATGAATTTCATGATCTTCATGGCGAATCGGGTGGACGTCTCCGAACGCTGGGTCCAGGCGGAGTGCCACACGCCCACGGGCTGGAAGTAATTCGGGACGCCGCCCATCATGATGCCCTTGTAGAAGTTGATTCCTGCCGTATCAACCTCGACGCCGTCTACCCGCAGCTCGAACTGGACGAAGTCCAACTGGAACCCGGTGGCGAGAATGCAGATGTCGCCACGGAGTTCCTCACCGCCGGCGAGGACGATGGCGTCAGCGGTAAAGCGCTCGATCGTCGCCGTCTTCATCCGTACCGCACCGCGGCGGACGGCGTCTTTGAACCCGATGGCGACCGGAATGCGTTGCTCCCAAGGGGAGTAGGACGGTGTGAAGTGCTCCTCGAGTTCTGCCCGGCTGACCGTGCCGCGCCAGTGCCTGCGGAAGTACCAGCGCGCCACCCGGGGGAAAGAGCGGAATCCAACGAAGATCGCGTCGTCGCGTGCCTGCAGATACCGACGCAAGGCGTGCATCGGGAACCCGACGCCACGGCCGTAGAGGTACTGGCACAGCCGCATGAGCACTGTAGCGCGGTTGTCGATCTCGTAGATGTACGAAGGTGATCGTTGCAGCATGGTGAGCGACCCTGAGATCCCCGCCAGCGCGGGCGCGGCGCAGACCGCGGTCGATCCGCTGCCCACCAGCACCACGTGCTGGGAGGGAAAAGTACGTCCAGCGTCCAGGTCGAAGGTGTGCACGATCTCGCCGGCGAAGGTCTCGGCGCCCGGGAACGTCGGTTTGTGCGGCAGCGAGAAGTAACCGTTGCCGTTGATCAGGAACTTCGATCGGAAGGCACCGCGGGTGGTCTGCACGGTCCAGCAGCGCTCAGCAGTGTCGAATGACGCGGTGATGACGCGGGTTCCGAACCGGATGTGCTCGAGGATGCAGAATTCCTCCACCACCGACCGCAGGTACCGGTGGATCTCTTCACGTTCCACCAGACAACGTGGCGATGAGTACGGCTTGAAGCTGTAGGAGTACTTGACGAAGTCGGAGTCGCAGCGCGCGCCGTGCCAGCGTTGCGTGTACCAGGTACCCCCGACGTCGTCATCGGCCTCGAGGACGACGTAAGGAAAGTTGTTGGCCCGCAAGTAATACGCCGCACCGATTCCGGTGATTCCGGCGCCGATCACGACGACCATGGTTTCCTGGACAGCTGCCGCCTCGATGTGGACCGCCCCCCACCATGGACCCAGCCGGCGCCCGGGACCGGCCGCCGCACTCTCTGGCGAAGGGAATGGCCGTTTTGGCCGCCCTACTAAACCTTTTTCGACTACCGCAAGGCTGGTGTAACCCCCGGTCCTACAGATGGGTGGAACCCGCGAAGTGCGGGCTTATCAACGTGGAGGATCACCGTGACGACCTTGTACAAACAACCGGCCTTGTACAAACAACCGGCCCTGCCGGTGAAGCTGTGGCACTGGCTTGCCCATCCGCCGACCGACGCGCCGGTGGCGACCCTGCTGATCAGGCTGATGGCCGGCGGAGTGTTCCTGTGGGAAGGGATTCTGAAGTTCGTGTTCCCGAACCAGGGTGTCGGGCGCTTCACCAAGATCGGCATCCCCTTCCCCGAGCTGAGCGCTGATTTCGTTGGTCTGCTTGAGATCAGCGGGGGAGTGCTGTTGCTGCTGGGCTTGTTCACCCGCTTCATCAGCCTCCCGTTCATCGTGGAGATGATCGTCGCGATCCTGTCCACCAAGATCACCATCTTCCTCGGGGTGTCGCCGCTGCCCTTGCCTCCGGTGCCGCCACAGACCGGGTTCTGGGCGGTGCTGCACGAAGTGCGCTCCGAGTACGCCCAGTTGTTGACGGTGACTTTCCTGCTCATCGCCGGGCCCGGCCCGTGGTCGGTCGACGCACTGCGAGCACGACGCCGTGATCGCGGAACGACCAAGGCGACAGACGTCGCCAAAGTGCCGGCGGGAGTTCGCTGACGGAACGGACCGCGCTCCGCGGGGTCAGGCCGTCAGGGGCGGAATGTTGAGCGCGCGCAGCAGCGAACCCAGTCCGGTGGTCACCGCGGACACCGCGGTGACACCGGGCTGGCCGAGGTTGATGGTGAGTCCCGGATCCAGCGACGCGACGTAGGGATAGGTGTCGGGCAGGTATGTCTGCGGCAGCACACCCGCCCATACCAAGTTGGCCTGAACCCCTTGCACGGTTCCCTTGATCAGGTAGCTGCCGACGTTGACCGGATTGATTACCGGGAACAGGCTGGCCGGGGTGGGCAGGTTCGCGTATTCGGTGTTGGCGCCGCCGATATCTCCGTAACCCATATCGATCAGCACCCGTAGCGGCGGCTGTATCAGGTTGAGCAACGGTTGCGGCAGATTCAGCGGCCGCAGCAGCGGCAGGTCCTGGCTTGGAATCATGTAGTAGGTGGTGTTGCCGGTGGCACCGGGAGACACCGGCGCGACGATCGCCGACGCGATCTGCGCGGGCGTGAGGTTTTCGTACGCGGGAGTCGGACTCAGGTGGCCGTAGTACATTCCGGCCAGAGCGTTGGCGTCGGCCAGCAGGTTGAGTGGGTACCGGGGGAAGTGGGCGAACCCGTCGTACTGGATGGTGTAGATCGAGGTGCGGTAGCCCAAATCCGGTGTCGCGCCACTGAATGTCTCGTTGATGCCGGGAAGGTACATCCCGACGAAGCGTTCGAAGAGGCCGCCGTTGGGGTTGTGGGGGTTGCCGGCCAGGACGAAGCTCAGATCCGAGAGTGGCGGCCCGGTAATCGAGCCGTTGGCAACACCTTTCAGATATTCGGTGATGATGGTGGCGCTCTGGGAGAAGCCGAACGCGACGGTGTGCGTGCCCGGTGGTTGGGCGGAGATCGCCTGCTTCAGGATTTGGAGTCCCTGGGCGACCGAGGTGTCGTAGGTCAGGCTGTTCAGCCCGGTCAGCGGGAAACCCTGCTCGGGGGTGGTCAATGCGGTCGGGATGGCCGACTGCGGCGCGATGAGTGGGGCGATATAGGCGTTGTAGATGTTGTTGAGGTAGGTGGCGTTCGGGGTGGGGTTGCCGGTGCCGCCCATGATCAACGTGGTGACACCGCCGGCGAGCGGGCCGGACAGCGTCGTCTGCATCGCCGACGCGCTTATCGCCTCCGCACCGAGATAAGAATTCGACGCCGCGCTCAACGTCCGGACGAAGTTCTGCTGAGCCGCGCCGACCCGCTCACTGAGTGTCTGAAACTCCACGGCGTAATCGGTGAAGAAACGCGCGATCGCGGCCGAAACTTCATCAGCCGCTGCCGAAATCAAACTCATGGTGGGGCGGGCGGCCGCCGCGTTCGCCGAGCCGAGCGCGGCACGGATTGTCTCCAGTTCCGAAGCCGCCGACGCGAGCGCCTCGGGTGTCACGGTGAGCAGCGACGCGCCGCCCCGCAAGTCTGGCCCGCTCATTGCGGACCCTCCTCGCCGGACTCATCGGGCGTCCAGGTGCTGGGTATCATCGGTGTGCTTGGACCACTGCCGAATTCGTCGCCGGCGAGCATCGTCAGCCCGGCGGCGTCGGCCACCACTTCGCGGCGCGCCGTTCCAGTGAAACCCTGTCTCCCCGCGCCCCGGTCCGAGGCAGCTATGGGCGCGGCGTCTGGACCTTGGCCGGTACCGTCATCCAGGTCCATGTACTCGTAGCCGCGGCCGCGCTCCTGCACTCTCGCTGGCCGCTGTCGGCGTTTACGCGCCTTATCTCCCGCCACGGCCGCCAAAGCACCTAAAGTCGAGGCACTTTCGGGAAGCGGTGCCTTCTTCTTGGCGGCGGCTTTTGCGGTAGTGGGGGAGTTCATGCTTATTTGACCGCCGATCAGGTAGGGGAACGGTCCGGCCGGCGTGGTACCAGGCGGCGGTGGCGACCCGGGCATACCAGTCGCGACGGGTGCGGGGCTAGGGATCGGATTGGCCGGCGCGACAGTCGGCGGGGCAGTCGCCGGGGCTGGTGCCGGAGCCGCCACAACCGGGGCGGCGGTCGGAGTCACCGCCGTCACCGGCGAGGGTGGCTCGATCGGGACAGATTCCAGATCTGCGTGAGCGTGCGCGCCCGCCTCCGCGATACCGACGGCGCCGCCGGCTGCCACGCCGGCCAGGGCCGGGCCGGCCAGCAAGGGCGCCAGACCCGCCGCCAAGAGCGGAAAGGTGACCAGAAACTGGATGACCTGGATCGTCACGTCGTACACGATCGCCACTCCGCCGAATGCGTAGGCCGCGGCGAGCAGTGCCGGGTTGTTGCCGGCCGCACCGACAAGCGCCTGCAACAGGGCCGGGTAGCCGCTGGTGGGTGACGAGGCGACGGAGATGTCGTTGAGAATCAGGGACAGCGGATCAGTCCCGGGCGGGACGCTGAACAGGTAGTCCAACAGGGATTGGTTGCCGCCGCCGCCCACTCTGTTGAAGATCTGCTCCACCTGCGTCAGAAATTCGTTCAGCGAGGACAGGGGGTCGGCGGAGGCTGCCGCCGGACTGGCCTTCGCGATCGGCGGCGCTTCCTCGGTGCGGGGTGCCGCGGCCACCGCCGCGATCGAAACGTTCTGGTAGACAGTCATTGTGGTGGCAGCCTGGACCCACATGCGCGCGTAGTCGGCCTCGTTGAGGGCGATCGGGATGGTGTTGATCCCGAAGAAATTCGTTGCCAGCAGGACCGCGTGAGTGGCGTGGTTGGCAACCAGTTCGCCGAGGGTCGGCATCGCGGCCAACGCGGTGGCGTAGCTGACGGCCGCGGTCTCATGCTGAACGGCCGCCGCGGCCGCGTCGGCGGCCGCCTGGGTCAGCCACGCCACATAGGGTGCGTTGGCTGCACCGTACGACGCCCCGGCAGAGCCCTGCCACGCCTGTGTCTGAACAGCGGCCACGAGCGCCGACAATTCTTCGGCCACCGCGATGTACTCCGAACTCAACGAGTTCCATGCCCCGGCCGCCGCCAGTAGCGGGCCCGGCCCGGGGCCGCTGTTGAGCAAGGCCGAATGAACCTCGGGTGGGAACGCCATCCATACCGGCGCGGTCAATGCCAGTCGGACACAATCGGATATCTCTGAGGAATCAGCCGGATCGTCATGGCGGCCACTCAGCTTTCTACTCGCGCTACGGTGCCGGCGGGCCTCGCCCGCCACCAGGCGACCCTAGCAATCTTGCGAAGTGTTTGCAGGTAGAACTGTAGGCGTCAGCGTAACGCAGTTGCGCGCGACCGCGCCAGCACAAATTGCGGGTGCGTACCCGGATTCCGAAGTCGCTGGCGTAGCGCATGATTACCGGGTCGGCCCGCAGCAGGACCGAGATGGCGGAGGAGAGGCGTGGGAGCAGACACTGAACCGAATAACGCGCAGCCGCCGGGAATTCTCAGACCAGCCCGGGTGACCCTCGTCGCGTGCGGCCTGCTGTCGGCGGTCAGCTCACTGGCCGGGATGGCGCCACTGCTGGCGGTCGTGGAAGTGAGCAGACGACTGCTCAACGGTGGCGCGGACGTGTGGCCGATCATCATCGTGGCTGTCGTCGCACTGGCGGCAAAACAGTTGGGCGTGCTGACTGCCGGGGTGCTGACACATCTGGCCGACATCCAGGTGTCTTTCCGAATCCGCCGTGAACTCTTGGCCAAGCTCAGCAGGGTCCCGCTCACTTGGTTCAGCGAGCGCAACTCCGGCATCGTGAAGAAAGCGGTGGAAGACGATGTGGCGGCGCTGCATCGGCTCGTCGCGCACTCGGTCGTAGAACTTAGCGCGGCGTCGGTGCCGCCGGTGGTGGCCTTCGTGTACCTCTTCGCCTTGGACTGGCGGATGGCGTTGGCGACGCTGTTGCCGGTCATCGCCGGGTTCGCCGCATATCAACGCGCAATGGCCAGTGCCGGTACCAAGTATCCGGAGTTCATGGACTGGCTGGTGCGCCTCAACAGCGCGGCAGTGGAATTCGTCAACGGCATCGGCGTGGTGAAGGCATTCGGCACACCAGGCGCGGCGAGCCGACGATTCCGGGACGTTTCAAGGGCTTTCGCGCACTTCTTCCTCGACTGGGCCAAATCCACCAGCGTCGCGGGAGTGACCGCTGAGATCCTGCTCTCACCGCCCAGCATCCTGCTGGTGGTCGCCGCCGCCGGTGGCTACCTCACGGTCAACGGCGACCTCGCGCTGGAAGACTTCATTGCCTTCCTGGTGTTCGGCACCGTCATCACCGCCGGCTGGATGACTGTGCTGATGTCGGTGCACCCACTGGTCACCGCGGTGAAGGTGGCCCGGGAAATCCGTGAACTGCTCTGTATCCCAGAGCTTTCCATACCTGATGAACCGGTGACGCCCGACCCGGCGGCGGCCGGTCCGGTGGTGCGGGTGCGTGACATACGCGTCACCTACGGCGACACAGTCGCGCTCACCGGCATTGACCTGAGCCTGGAACGGGGCACCATCACCGCGCTGGTCGGTCCGTCCGGTTCGGGAAAATCGACCCTGGCCAAGCTGCTGCCCCGGTTCGATGACCCTAGCGCGGGCTCGGTCGAACTTTATGGAGTGGACCTGCGGCGAATCGATCCCGCCGAGCTTTACCGGCAGGTCGCATTCGTGTTCCAGGATTCACACCTGTTGTCCACCATGAGCATCCGCGACAACATCCGCCTGGGTTGTCCCGACGCCAACGACGCGGCCGTGCGCGCGGCCGCGGGCAAAGCCCAAATCCTTTCGAAGATCGAGGGTCTACCGCGCGGATTGGACTCCGTGGTGGGCCAGGACGCGGCGTTGTCCGGGGGCGAGCGGCAACGCGTCTGCATCGCCCGTGCGATTCTCGCCGACCGCCCGATTCTGGTGCTGGACGAGTCCACCGCCAGCGCCGATCCGGAGAACGAGGCGCGCATCCAGGATGCACTCAGTGAGGTCGCAGGGGGCCGGACGGTCCTGGTGATCGCGCATCGACTCAGCACCATCCGGGGCGCCGACAACATCGTGGTATTGGACGGCGGCCGGATCGCCGAATCGGGGAAACATGCAGACCTGCTGGCGGCCGGCGGAAGCTACGCCCGGTTGTGGCAGCAGGAAAGGAACGCCGAGCGCGGCATCATCGGGCAATTGGAGGGTGGGCGGTGATCGTCGTCATTCGTTACCTGCTCGAACTGCTCGACGGTCGTGGGCGCCGCAGACTGCGCACGATGGTGATATTGCAAGGCGCGCAGGGGGTTCTGCAGGGCATCGGTTTTCTGTTCGTCGTTCCGCTCATCGGCGCACTTATCCAGCGCCCCATCAATCAGGGGCAGCTCTGGTTCGCGGTCGCCGCGATCGCATTGACGGTGGCGGTCCATCACCTGTTGCTGGCGTGGAGCACATCGCTGGGCTATCTGGTCGGCACGGACGCGCTGACCGGATTTCACGGGCGGATCGGCGATCACCTGGCCGGCTTGCCGATCGGGTGGTTCGGGCCCGACCGCACCGGGCCCGTCGGACGCCTGGTGGCCAAGGACGCCATCGACGTCGCGGACTTCCCGTCTCATCTGCTGCGCCACGTGATCGTCGGTGTGAGCGCGCCGCTGACGTTGATCGTCGGGAGCTATTTCAGCGACTGGCGTATCGGACTGGCGCTGACGGTGGGCGCCGTATTGTGCGCGCTGTCCGTGCGGATGTTCATGGGCGTCGTGCACCGCAACGACGGCGACTACGAACACGATATCGGGGCTACCGCGTCGCGGATCGTCGAGTACGCGCGCATGCAGCCGACGCTGCGGGCATACGGTGTGTTGGGCCGCCGAGAGTTGGGCACACTCGAAGAATCCCTGCGCAGGCAACAACATTCGCAATCGAAGCTCACCATCCGCGGTGCGTGGGGGCTGATCGGATGCTTCGGCACCATGCAATTGGTGGTGACGGCAGTCATCGCCTTCGCTGTCATGCTGACGGTGCGCGGCGAGCTGGCGCTTCCCACCATGATCGGCTTGCTCATCATCACCCTGCGCATGATCGATCCCATCTCTCAGCTTGGCGACCTCGCGGGGCACGTCCAGGTGACCGCCGACGCGATCATCCGGGTGCGTGAGCTGCTCGCGGTGCCTGCCCTGCCGGAACCTGAGACCGAGATCCCGGCCCCCGTGGACTTCGACGTCGAGTTACGCGGGGTTCGGTTCGGTTACCGCAACGGGGAGAACGTCATTCACGGCGTCGACGCCGTCATGCCGTCGGGCAGTCTGACCGCCATCGTGGGCCCGTCCGGGGCGGGCAAGACCACGTTGCTGCGACTGATCGGCCGGTTCTTCGACGTTGAGGCCGGCAGCATCGGCATCGGTGGCCACGACGTGCGTCAGCTCGGCACCAGCAGGGTCGCGCACTTGACCGCGCACGTCTTCGAAGACGTCTACCTCTTCGAAGGGACCATCGCCGACAACCTCCGGATGGCCGCTCCGGAAGCCTCGGACACCGCGCTCGACCGCGTTGCGGCCGTCTCTCGGTTGGACGAGGTGATCAATCGGCTCCCCGACGGCTGGGAAACCCGCGTCGGCGAAGGCGGATCGGCACTTTCGGGAGGAGAAAGGCAGCGGGTCGCCATCGCCCGGGCACTGCTCAAGGACGCCCCCGTCGTCCTCCTCGACGAAGCGACCGCGGCGCTGGACGTCGTCAATGAGGCGGCAATCGCCGACGCCATCCGGGAACTGGCCGCTGACCGCACCGTTATCGTTGTCGCGCATCGACTTTCGACGGTGATGGAAGCCGACCAGATCCTGGTGCTGGAAAATGGACGCATCACCGCGCGCGGCCGCCATGCCCAATTGCTATCCGGCGGTGGCACCTATGCCCGCTTCTGGCGGGAGCGCCTGCAGGCCCGCGGCTGGCAACTGGGGGCCAAAAATCAGGGAGCGGCTCTGAACAGATTGAATTTGTAGGTGTTGACCATCGACGGCAACAGCCGCGCCAGCACCGACATCCCGATCCGCCGTTTCATTGGCCAGGATTTGGTGATCTCCGGCTGCGGGGTGGCCAGCGTGCGCGTGTCGAGCAACTCGAGTCCGCAGGGCTCGACGTCGCGCGGATCGTCGCAGACCCAGCGCAACCGAGCCTGCACCTTCGCCAGCGACCGGTTGCGGTCCTGCCCAGCGACCATTCGGCTGCCGGCGGTGTCGAACGCCACCAACGAGCCTGGAAACCGTTGTGCCAGTTGGGTGAGAACGCGACGCACGTCCGCGTCGCGGAGATAGATCAAGACGGCCTCGCTCAGGAACAGGTGCGGTCCCGGGGAGGCGGCCACCACGTCCAGCCAGTCGGTGTCCAGCACGGAACCGGCCAGCATCGTGCACCGTTCGCTGTCGCTGAAAAACCGTCGGCGCATGGCGATGGTGTCGGGGAGGTCGAGATCGAACCAGTGGATGCGGCCGTTGTCGAGTCGTTCGAACCTGGTGTTCAGCCCCGTTCCGATCTCGACGACCGTGGCGGCGGGGTGGTCCTGGATGAACCGAGCCGCCCAGGTGTCGAAGATCGACGATCGATACACCGCTCCGGACAACGACGAACCACCGAATCCGCTGAAGTCGTAGTCGATGGTTTCGACGAGGTCGCGTGCCCGGCGATCGCCGAGCACCGGCCGGCGCGATGAGGCGTCGCGGGCTCGGGCGTAGAGCGGAATCAGTAACGTTTCTTGGACCTCGCCCAGGTCCGGAGCGGTCCTGCTCATGAGGTCAGCTTGCCAGTTATCAGGCCAGGTATTACAGCGTGCCGCCCAAGGCATGCCCAAGAATGCTGATCAGACCCGCGGTAGCCCCGATCGGACCCACCGGTATGGCCGGAATACTGAGGGAGCCGCCGGCGAAGTCGTCCGGTGGATAGAATCTGAATTCGAGTCCTAGGGCGTTGAGCATCGAGCCGCCGCCGGTCCCGTAGTAGAGCGGTCCGCTCGCGCCGCTGACCACCTGGCCCGGGCTGAACAGCCCGCCGAAGGCGTAGCTGAGGCCGTCGAGTTGCTCGCCACCCGCGGAGCCGGAAGTGACGAACGGGCCGAAAACCGGTGCCAACGGGTCCAGGTTGAGGGTGGCTCCATTGAAGAACGCGTCGACGACGTGGGCGGGTGTGTCGATCAGATGGCCGAGCGCCGCCGCCGGCGCTCCGCCGGTGAGGTCGGTGAGGATGTTGCCCGCGCTGTTCCACAACGCCACCCCAGGGCTCACAAAGGGTCCGAGAGCTCCGAGCAGCACCCCACTGGCCGGCGACGCAGCGAAATTGGTCAGACCCCTGACGAACGCGGACTCCAGCGTGGACCCTGTCTGGAAATCTCCCAGGCCCGCGAGGCCCTCGTACAGCTGCACATGTACGTCATTGACCGGAACGATCTCCGGAGGAATGACACTTCCGTTTGTCGCCTGGGTGACGCCGCCGAGGGTGTGCTGCACGACGGCCGAGGCGACATCCTGGGGTGCGCCCACCAGGAACACGGATTGCGCTGCGGTCTGCAGGTTTCCGAAGAACGTCGCGGGATTGGCGGCGAACTGGCGCAGCCCGGTGGAGATCCCTGTGGCGAAGGTGTTCAGGCTTGCCCTCGACGCGCCGAAGACCGTCTGGGCATTGGTGAGCGTATTCGAGGCCAGCGCCTGGTACGGGGAGGTGGCAGCCGCAATGGGCGCGCCTGCTGGGGCTGCGCCTTGTAGAACCTGTTGAGCATTAGCGATTTCGGCGCCCGCGTAGGCTGCCGCACTCGTGTTCAGCTGGCTCACGAACTGAGTATGAAACGCCTGCGCCTGGGTGCTGAGAGCCTGGAACTGCCGACCGAAGTCGCCGAAAAGTTCGGCGAGTGCGGCCGATACCTCATCCTGTGCCGCAGCCGCGATCGCAGTCGTGGGACCAGAAACGGTGGCGGTGGCGTCGGCCAGGGACGAACCGATACCCGCCAGATCCTGGGCCGCGCCCTGAACGAACTCGGATGCTGCGATCAGGTACGACATTCGGTGCTCCTGAGCTCTCAGAGTTGACGCGCGCCGGCATTCGAAAGCATCTGCAACTTCCTGCATATGATTCGCATGTAGTAATCTGGTGCCCAGCCTGCTGCTTGTCAAGCAGAAAACGCTCAGCTCACGGCGCGGTCTTTGTTCAGGTGTCCGCGTCGAACCCGCGTGAGTTGATGGCGCTGCCGTGCCGATGATAGGCGCGCAAAACCATTGCGGTGGAGATGATTTGGTGTGCTGCGTGGTCGGATCGGCCGAGTCCGCCGCCCCGGGCCGGGCCATTGATCAGACTCGCCGAAAACTCACTGACGAGAACCCGTGTTGCACATTGTTTGCAGGTAGTAACTTGCTTGGAGAGCTAACCGTTGACGAGGGGGCCGACGCGTCTGCGCCGGTCAGGATCGGAGGAGGAAGGGATGGTGTTCGCGGCGACCGGGACACCGAAACTCTGGACCCGTGAGTTCGAACCCGACCGAGCCGGCGCGCCAATCGATCATCGACGCGTTCCGGAGGTGATCGGCGAGTGGGTGCACCGGCGCCCCGAGGCGGCCGCGCTTCGCATGGTCGACGAGGCGGGCGCGGACGTCTGGACCTACCGGCGGCTGTGGGAACGGGTCTGCCGAATCCGGGACAACGCCTTCGGAGATCTGGAGGTCGGATCGCGTGTTGTCATGGCCCAGGCCGGTGACGCCGACTACGTGGCCGGTTTCATTGCCGCGCTGGACGCCGGGCTCATCCCGGTCCCGCTTTTTCTTCCCGCCGCGGATGCGCCCGAGAGATTTCTACGACGGGCCCGGCACATCTTTCAGGACTGTGAGCCGTCGGCCGTTTACACGAGTGCCGACCTCGTCGGATCGCTGGAACGCGAAGCGCTGCTGGACGGAATCGCGCTGCGGACACCGGATTCGAGCGTCAAAGTCGCACAGCGTCCCACCACCGCCGGTGAGGTCGCCTTTCTGCAGTACACGTCAGGCTCCACCGGCGAACCGAAGGGAATCGTCAACACCCACAAGTCGATGCTGTATCAACGAGCGATCGGGTTGGCGCTGTGGAACCACCAGGATGACATCCGGACCGTCAGTTGGCTGCCGCTGTATCACGATCTCGGCATCTTCTGGGGTGTGTTGCTGGCCCTGGCGACCGGCGGGACCGCGACGGTCATCTCACCCTTCGATTTCGTGCGTAACCCCCGCATCTGGCTGAAGACCGTCCACGATGTGCGCGGAAACTGGATCGCCGGGCCGGATTTCGCCTATCGACTCTGTATTGATGCCTTCGACGACGCCGGCGTCCAGTCCCTGGACCTCAGCTCGCTGCGGCTGGCCATCAACGGTGCCGAACCGGTCCGGCCCGCCACGCTGCGGGACTTTGTGGAGAAATTTCGACCGGCGGGCCTGCGGGCCGACGTCATGGCCCCGCAGTACGGACTCGCCGAAGCCGGGCTGGCCGTTTCGGGTACGACCAAGCCCCGGCAGTGGGTGCAGACCCCTTTCGACGCTGAGCAACTCAACCGGGGGCGTGCGGTCGAAATCGATCCAGCGTCACCAGCGGATCGGCGCACCCACACCCTGGTCAGTTGCGGTGACAGCACACTCGGCTGGGACGTTCGCATCGTCGATCCTGAGCTGTGCGTCGTCCTGCCCGATGGCCGAGTCGGTGAGATCTGGGTAGCCGGAACGGGCCTGCCGGCAGGATATTGGCGACGGCCCGAGCAGACCGCGGACACGTTCGGCGCCAGGACATCCGACGGGTCGGGCCCCTACCTACGCACGGGCGACGCGGGATTCCGCCTGGGCGGAGAGCTGTACATCTGTGGACGGTACCGCGACCTGATCATCGTCGGTGGCGGCAACTACTTCCCGAATGACATCGAGCTGACCGTCGAGGAGGCCGGTTGCGGTGTCGGCAGCGGGGGTGTATGCGCGGTTCAGTCGGAGTCATCGGCCGGGCAGTGGTGGTTGGTCGTGGAAACAGATTCGGCGGCAGAAGATCTCGACGACCTCAGCCGCATCCTGCACCGGCGCATTCTGGCCGCACACCAGACCGCACCGGAGCGCATCGTCTGGGTACGGCCACGGGTCCTGCCCAGAACGACGTCGGGAAAAATCCGCCGGCGTAAGACGCTCGAGCTGCTGGTGGTGGGCAAACTCAATGTGGTGCAACGGGTTACGCCGAAAACCCCGCTGCCGGCCGAGTCGACGGAGTTGGCAACGCGCGTCGCGGATCTGCTCGGCATGGCGTGGTGCGACCTTCGTGGTGAGACGGATCTGGTGGCGCTGGGTCTGACATCGGCGATGACGGCACAGGTCGTGGAATGGGCGGCAGCGCGGTCACGGCACTTGGACTTCGCTGACCTCTATGCCCAACCCACCCTGGACAATTGGCAGCGACTCTACGACGCCGCCGCGCTTACCAGCGCGCCGCACATCCGCTCCGACGGATCGATGACGGCTTTGCAACGCGCATACTGGATCGGTCGCGGCGCCGAGCAACCGCTCGGCGGGGTGGGCTGCCAGACCTACTTCGAACTCAGCGGCGGGGCCATCGACGTGGATCGGCTGGATGCCGCGCTGGACGGGCTGGCCCGCCGGCATCCGATGTTGCGCAGCACGTTTCCCGATGCCGATCGATTCCGCATCGCTCCACAGAACATCCACGCGCCGCTGCGGCTTCACGATCTGACCGCTGCGACCCGCACCGACTGCGACCGGCACCTCGGCGAAGTCCGCGCCCGACTGCGCACACACCGATTCGCCATCGAGGTAGGAGACACCTGGCGGGTCGAGCTCACTCAGCTAGCCGATCGCTGCATTCTGCACTTCGCGGTCGACCTCATCATCGCCGACTTGGTCAGCATCGGCATCTTCCTGCGGGATCTGGCCGCGCTCTACCGTGGTGACGAATTGCCTGGGCTTTCAGCCACGTTCGAGGTGGTGGCCTCGACGCGGCCGTCGTCACGCGCCGACGTCGAGCAGTTGCCCGAAGGCCCGCAGCTGCCCCGGGTCTCCGAGCGGGAGGTGTTTTTCCGACGGAAGCAACACGCGCTGAACCAGGCCTCGACAGCGTCGTTGGACGCGGCGTGCCGCGCCCACGGCGTGACCCGCGCCGCGGCCTTCCTCGCCGCTTATGTGCTGGTGTTGCAGCGCTGGAGCACCACACGCGACTTCCTGGTCAACGTCACGACGTTCGGACGTCCGCCGGGTCTGGCGGACGTGATCGGTGACTTCACCCAGACGCACCTGCACCGCACCGGCGAGCATGGTGCGACCGGTTTCGCCGAGCAGGCGCGCCAAGCGCAGCGGGGTCTGCGTGCCGCACTCGCTGCGCCGGAATCCACCGAGCTGATGGCGGATCAACTGCAGACGGGTGCCGGACACAGCGGAATCGCCCCAGTGGTGTTCACCTATGCGGCCGATACCACCGTGCTGCGGCAGGCCGACGCCGAAACTCTAGGCGCCGTCGGCGAAGTGACGTCGATGACTCCGCAGGTGATCATCGACAACCAGGTCGGCGCGCTCGGCGAGGAGCTGATGGTGTCCTGGGATTACCGCGCGGGCTGCTTCCCCGATGGTGTCATCCCCGACATGTTCGCGGCATACGTCGGGCTGCTGGAGCGCCTCGGCGCCCACGACTGGGCCGTACCGGTGTCGATCGGGCTGCCGTCGCATTCCGCCCTGGTTCGTCAACAACGTAACGCCACGACCGGGCCTACGCCGCGTGCCGGGCTTTACCAGGCATTCCGGGAGCACGCTCGACGCGATCCCGCCGCGATCGCGTTGCGCTGGGCCGCCGACGAATTCGGGCCAGCCCCCAACGGCGACCCGATCGCTGCCGATCGTAGGAACCTCACGTACGGGCTGCTGGACGAGCTGGCATGCCGTGTCGCCGGGGCGCTGGCCGCCCGGCACGCGCCGGGCTCGGTCATCGGAATACAGCTTCCCAAGGGGCCCGCACAGGTCGTCGCCGTGCTCGGAGTTTTGATGTCCGGCTGCAGCTATCTCCCTATCGGTGTCGACCAGCCCGGCGAGCGGTTCGCCCGCATCTGCACGCTGTCCGGAATGGCGGCCCTGATTCGGTCGCCAGGCCAGGAGAGCAGTGCGGTCGCCATGGGCCCGCTGATGCACGACATCGGGTCACTGCTGCGGACCCCGCCGGCCGACCCGACTCCGGTGGATCCGGACGGCATCGCCTACGTGATCTACACTTCCGGCTCAACGGGCGAACCCAAAGGCGTTCTCATCTCGCACGCGGCGGCGCTGAACACGATCGTCGACGTGAACCGCCGGAACGCGATCGGCAAGGCCGACGTCCTGCTGGCGTTGTCGGCGCTGGACTTCGACCTCAGTGTGTACGACATCTTCGGACCGCTGAGCCGCGGCGCCAGCATGGTGACGATTTCGGAGGAGCACCGGCGCGACCCGTTCCGTTGGAAGTCGCTGATCTCCGAATTCGGGGTAACCGTGTGGAATTCGGTTCCACCGTTGCTGGACATGCTGCTGATCGCGGCGGCGGAAGACCCGAGTGCGCTGTCGACCGTGCGTGCGGTGTTTCTCTCCGGGGACTGGATTCCGCTGGACATGCCGGCGCGCCTGCGCGGTGCCGCCCCGCAGGCGCGGCTGGTCGCCATGGGGGGCGCCACCGAAGCCGCCATCTGGTCCAACGAGTACGTCGTCGCCGACGTAGACCCCGACTGGTCATCGGTGCCGTACGGATATCCGTTGTGCAATCAGGTATTCCGGGTCGTCGACCACAGCGGCCAGGACAGCCCCGACCACGTGGCGGGCGAGTTGTGGATCGGTGGAACGGGTGTCGCGTTCGGCTACCAGCGGGCACCCGCGCTGACTGCCGAGCGTTTCGTGGCGGGCGGGGAGGGGCGCCGGTGGTATCGCACCGGCGACCTCGGATGCTATCGGCCTGACGGCACCCTGCACTTTCTCGGACGAGTGGATGCCCAGGTCAAGATCAACGGGCACCGGGTGGAATGCGGTGAGATCGAACACGTGCTGCGGAAGCATCCGGGAGTCAGTGGCGCGGCGGTGGTCCCGATTCACCGCAACAGGGCGCTGGGTGCCATCGTCGTCGGAGATTGCGGCACTGCAGAACTGAGCGCCGCCGACTTGCGCGAGTACCTCGAGTCACGGTTACCGCAGTACATGATTCCGGCCTCCTTCCGCTTCGGCTCCTCGTTGCCGCTGAGCAGCAACGGAAAGGTCGATCGCCGCAAGGCCGCACTGGACGTAGAGGCCTGCGCACCGGCGGTATCGCGCGGGCACCCGACCGGTGCGCTGAGCGCGGTAGAACAACTGGTCGCCGGTGTGTGGTCGGCCGTACTGGACTCAGCGATCACCAGTCGCGATGACAACTTCTTCCGGCACGGCGGGGACAGCCTGCGGGCCACGCAGGTCGCCGTGGAACTGAAACGCCGGGGTGTGCGCGGCGGAGACGTGGGTCAACTCCTCAAGCGTCAAACGTTGGGTGAGTTCTGCTCGGTGTGTGTCGCCGGCCCGCTCCCCGAGGATGCGGCCGAAGACGCCGTCGCGACCGTCGCGGGTGCGTTTCCGCTGACGCGTCTGCAGCAGGCCTATGTGCTCGGTAGCGCTGGACTGAACGGATCCGTTTGTGCGCCGACGTATTTCGCGGTGATTCTGACGTCGGGCGAGGACGATATCGACCGAGGCCGCTTCGCCGCCGTGGTCGGGCGGTGTATCGACGAATTCGAAGTGCTGCGTTGTGGGTTGGATACCGACAGCGGACAGCGTGTGCACCCCTCCGCGGGCCCGGTGGCTGTCACGACGGTAGACGGCATCGACCCCGACGTGCTGATGCAACGTATGGCCACCGCGACGTTCGATCCGCACGCGGTTCCGACCGTCCAGTGTTTTGCGCTCACCGACTCGTCGCGCCACATCGGGCTGTTGATCAACTACCTCAGCCTCGACGCGCGCAGTCTGACCACGGTCATCGCGACCATCGTCGCCGATTACCAGCGCGCCCCACGGCCATTTGAGGTTGATTGCAGCGCCGCCGTTTTCGCCCGGTTCGCGGGCGCCGCGACACCCCACAACGGCTTCGCGCATGGACACGGCCCGCCGCCCGTGCTGCCGTTGAGCGTCGGCGACCCCGGCCAGAACACCAGGGTCCGATTCACGCGGTCCACCTTCACCCTCGACGCGCATGAGTTCGGACAACTGCGCGAGCGGGCATCGCGCACGGGTGTCACCCCCACCGCACTCATTTTTGAGGCTTTCGGCGCGGCGCTGTATGCGATGGGTGCCGGCCCGCGGTTCGCGCTCGTGGTGCCCACATCACACCGGCCCGACTACGCCCCGGCGGGCCGCGAGGTGCTGGGCAACTTCACCCGACTGATGCTGTGCGACCTCGACTACGGCGTCGCCCAACCTGGCTCCGAGGAGGCAGTCACTGCCGCGCAAGAGCAATTATGGTGTGCGGTCGGCGATCCTGGTGACGCGACCGGGCACCTTGCCGCGCTGCGGGCAGCCGGATCGGCTGGGTATCCGGTCGTCTTCACCAGCACGCTGGGTCTGGTCCCGCACAGGGCCGCCGAGTTGTCGAGCCTTCGCACCCTGACCCAAACTCCGGGGGTGTGGCTGGACTGCCAGGTCGAAGACGACCGGGGAGGTGCCCGGATCAGCTGGGACGTCGCCGTCGGCGTCATCTCCGAACAGCCACTGACACAGGCATTCTCGTACTTCGAAGGCTTAGTGCGCGACAAGGACAGCACCGGGCCGCCCCCGCACGCCGGGGACTCTGATTGGCCCACCGCGGTGATCGAGAGAGCGAGGCGGTTGTACCGCCGTGATCAGGTGCGCCCGGAGTATGCGGACTTGGTGCGGCGTTGGGAACACCTGGGCAGCGACGGTACGGCGGCGCGGCATGACACCGAACGCGCGGCCCGCCGGGTGGCTGACATCGTCACCGGCGCCGCATCGCCACAGACCCTGATCGGTGACCCACAGCTCGCCCCCGAGGCCCTGTTGCTCGCCGATGCGCGCCTGCAGCAGGCGCTCGACGACCTCACCGAGCGCGTTTTCGCGCATTCGCGCCAAGTCGGCCGACGGCTTCGGATCCTGGAGATCGGCTCGCGAACCGGTTTGGTCTCCCAGCGGCTCACCAGTCTGATCGGCGCGGTCGCCGAGGAGTACCTGTGCTTCGAGCCGAACCCCGTACTGGCAAGCATTGCCGCCGGACGGAACATGGAATCGGGTGTCCGGCGGCTTACTTCGGGCCAACAGATCGAAGTGACCGAGGTGGATGTCGTCATCTGCTGCGGCTCCCTGCACCAGATCGCGGACGCGGGCTCGGTGCTCGACGCGGTCACCGTGTCCAAAGACGGCTGGCTCTGGGTAGCCGAAGTCTGCGAGGTCACCTCGGCGACACTGATCAGCGCAGCCCTGCTGAATCCCGATCTACTCTCGGCCGGATCGCTGCCCGCGGCGCACGAGTGGTGGCAGTTTGTGGCGCAACGGCATTGGCAACCGGCGCAGATGACGCAGGACGGGCCCGGCCTGACTATCATCGCCCACCCGCGGCGCAGCGATCGGCGGCTGCCGGTACCGCGCCCGTCCGGCATCGCGCCGCCGGTGGCAGGGGAGTCGCGCGTCCGGGTCGTGGACGAGTCGGCGCTGGCGACGATCGCGGGAATCTGGCGTCGGCACTTGAACATTGCCGCGTCTGCCCCGCCCGCTGCCGACGACGATTTCTTCCTGCTCGGCGGCGACAGCCTGGTGGCAACCCGGGTGTACGCCGATTTGCAACGCGCCGGATTCAACCGGCTGTCCCTCGTCGACCTGTTCAACTATCCGGTGCTGGCCGACCTCGTCGAGCACGCGGGGACGCCCGCCGCAGCGCATCCAGGTCAGCAGCAGGCGGCCATCCCGGCCGCTGACCAATCGACGTTTCCGCTCACCGTCGTCCAACAGGCCTACCTGGCCGGCCGCTTCGGCGGATTCATGCTCAGTGGCGTTGCCGCACACTGCTATTTCGAATTCGAGGTGCACGAATTCGACATGGCGAAATTCGAGACGGCCGCGCGGCAACTCATCGAGCGCCATCCCGGCCTGCGTGCCACGGTGACGCGCGAGTCGTCGCGCTGGTGCGCGGTGGTGCATCCGGCTCCGATCGAACCGGTGCTACGTGTCTGTGACGAGGTGCGGACGACGATGCTCGACCAGGTCATCGACCTGACGACGCGGCCGGGGATCGACCTCGGCGTCCAGCTGTCTCGGGGCGGACCCGCTGTCGTCGGAATCAGCATGGACAACATCATGCTGGACGGCACCAGCATGATGCTCGCCCTGGCGCAGCTGGCATACCTCTACCGGGGTGGCGACGCCGATGAAATACCCTCGCCACCAATAACATTCGCGAGCTATGTGGCCGGTCACCCGGAATTGTGGCCCGACACCGACGAAAGCGGAGTGCCGAAGCTGGCCGCCAGCCGTGACTATTGGCGTGCCCGCCTGGGCTCGCTGCCGGCGGCGCCGCAGTTGGCCGCAATGCAGGTGCTGCTGGCCATCGACAAGCCGGTGTTCGAGCGGGTGAACGCCACTGTCGACTCGAAAGACTGGCGACGGATAACCGCGGCGTGCCGCTCCGAACGGGTAACCGCTGCCGCGTTCTTGCTGGCTCACTACGCGCGGGTGCTCGGCCGGTGGTCGGGCAACGACCACTTCTGCGTCAACGTCACTCTGTTCGACCGGGACCCCGATGTGCCGGGGATCGAACACGTCATCGGCGACTTCACCTCGTTGCTGCTACTGGAATGCCACGTCGACACGGGCGCGTCGATATGGGAACAGGCGCGCCGGTTGCAGCAACAGCTGGTCACCGACCTGCCCCACCGTGCTGCCGACGCCGTATGGCTGCAGCGCGAACTGTTGCGCCACCACGGCCAACCGGCCAGAGCGGTGTATCCGGTGGTGTTCACCAGCGGGCTCGGCCTGATCGACCTGTCGCGTGAAGCGCCTTTCGACTTGGGGCGGCTGGTATTCGGCCTCTCTCAGACTCCGCAGACGGTGCTGGACTTTCAAATGTGGGAGAACGCCGGGGGACTGTCGCTCTCGTGGGACTTCGTCGCGCAGGCGATTCCGCCGGAAGCCGCGCGGCACCATCTGGACACGATGGTCGACGATATGTTGTCGGCGATCAACCCGGCCGCTGTGCCGCCGGATGCTGTCGGCGACGAACTCAGCGAGAAGGTCCTGCGGGTATGCGCCGCTGCGCTCGGCATGTCACGAGTCGCCCCGACGGACAACTTCTTTCAGCTCGGCGGGGACTCGGTAAGTGCAACAAGGGTGGTGGAACAACTCAGCCGGGAGCTGTCGACCGCTGCGACGCTGCGCCTGTTGTTCGAGCACCCGGTGATCGGTGATTTCGCGGCTCAACTCAGGACTGTCGTCGGCGGCGCCGAATCGGAGTTCGAAGAGGGCGTGCTGTGAGCGCCGCCGGGTTGATCGAGCAGGTGCGCAGCATGGGTGTGCAACTCTGGGTCGACGGCGCGAGCCTGCGCTTCAGGGCTCCGCAAGGAGTGCTGGACGCCGAACTGAAAGCGCAACTGTCGGCAGCCAAGTCAGACCTCATCGAGGAGCTGAACCGTGAGACCGAGGTGCTGCGGGCACCGCAGGACAGGTTTGAGCCCTTTCCCCTCACCGACGTACAGGCCGCTTATTCGGTCGGCCGAACATCTGCCTTTCGATGGGGTGGCGTCGGGTGCCACGGCTACGCGGAGTTCGCCGTCGATCACACGGTGGCCAGGCCCGACGCCCGCGCGTACCGCAACGCATGGCACAAAGTCGTGGAGGCCCACGACATGTTGCGCTGTGTCGTCCAGCCCGACGGTTACCAGGTGATAAGCCCAGGCCTGGCGGACGGTCTCACGGTTCTGGAAAGCGCCGACCACCAGCGGATCCTTGATGAGCGCGCACGCATCGCGCAGGAACTTGCCCAACGGACCTATCCGCTGGGCCACGGCCCGATGTACGACATCGTGGTGACGATCGGACCCCGCGACACGCTGGTGCACGTCTCGGTCGATCTGCTGATCGCGGATTTCGTCAGCATTTCCGTCCTGATGACCGACTTTGGCCGGTCGCTCCTCGCGCCGGAAATTCCGTTGCCTGGCCACGATTTCAGCTTTCGCGACTATCTGCTTAACCTCGTCCGTCACCGCGGCACGGTTGCCGGGTCCTCGCGCCGGCGGCGAGATCTCGCCTACTGGCAGGCACGCCTCGGACAGCTTCCACCGCCGATTTCGCTGCCGATGCGACCCGTCGATTCAGCGCCCGAGTTCGCACCGACCTTCACGCGACGCTCGATGCGGCTGGCGGCTAACCAATTTGCCGAATTCAGCCACCTCGCGACGCAGCACGGGGCCACCGCCAGCGTCGCAATCACCGCCGCATTCGGCAGCGTGCTGGGTCGGTACGGTGAGTCTGACCATTTCCTGCTGACCCTGACCACCATGAACCGCCACCCCTTCACCCCCGACGTCAGCCGGCTGGTCGGGGACTTCACCGGGACGAGCCTGTTGGAGATGGACGTCCGTGACGGGCGCCCCTTCACTGAGCTGCTCCGTACGGTCGGCGGACGTCTGTTCGAGGACATGGACCACGCCGCCGTCGGCGGCGTCGAGGTCGCGCGCATGCTGGCCCAGAGCGACGAGAATCGCGGCGCACACTCACCTGTGGTGCTCACCTCGACACTTGGCGCCGGCATCAGGCAGGACCTGGGCGCCGATGCGTCATTCCTGCGCCCGGTGCCGGGCCGTGGTCTGAGTCAGACTCCCCAGGTGCTGCTGGACTGCCAGGTGTTCGAGACCGGTGGGGAATGCGAGATCAATTGGGATACCCGGGATGGGGCGATCAGCGACGAAATACTCGACCGGGCCTTCGCCGACTTCCGCGACGTGCTGCAGACGCTCAGCACCGACCCCGAGGCGTGGCGCCGTCCCGTGCTGCCGGTGGTGGCTCCGGCGCTCACACCCATCACTGAGACCAGCGAAGCCACGCTTCTGCATTCCGGTTTCATGCACCATGCCGGGCACGCGCCGGACGCGGTGGCCATCCGGCAGGGCGACGAGTGCACCAGCTACGGTCAGTTAATGGCCGCCGCCCACGCGGTCGCGGTCGAGTTGTCAGTCGCTGGTGTCGGCAGCGGCGACTATGTCGCAATCCGCCTGCCGGAAGGGCGAAGTCAAGTCGCCGCCATGCTGGGTACCCTGCTGGCCGGCGCCGCCTACGTGCCGCTCGACGTCGAATGGCCGGATCAGCGGACCGCACAGATCATCCGGCAGTGCTCACCAGCCGTCGTCTGCGAACCCGGCGGACCGATCGACGACCTCCTGAACGAATCGGCCGCCTGGCATCCGCGCAGCCTGGTCATCGAACCGGCCGTGCCCACACCCGATGACATCGCCTATGTGATCTTCACGTCGGGTTCGACCGGAATTCCGAAGGGAGTCATGGTCACTCATCGCGCCGCGATGAACACGGTGGCCGATATCAACGACCGGCTGCGTATCACAGCCGGTGACGCGGTGCTCGCGGTCTCGCGGCACACCTTCGACCTGTCGGTGTACAACGTCTTCGGGTTGCTCGCGGCGGGCGGCACGATCGTGTTCGCCGAAGGCGGCGCGCGAAACGACCCCCGGGCATGGGCCGATGCCATCTCGAAACACCGTGTCACGGTCTGGAATTCGGTCCCGGCGCAGATGCAACTTTTGCTGGACGATGCCGGGGGCCGCACGTTGCCCACCCTGCGGCAGATCATGTTGTCCGGCGACTGGATCCCGGTCTCCCAACCCAGACAGATCTCATCGTTGGCGCCGCAGGCGTCAATGCTCAGTCTCGGTGGTGCGACAGAGGCGGCGGTCTGGTCGATCTGCCACCCGATGGAGCCGCGCCGCTACACCCGCAGCGTTCCGTACGGGACGGCGATGCGCAACCAGGCTGTCCATGTCCTGACCCACCGCGGCGAGCCGGCCGCGCCGTGGCAGATCGGCGAGATTCACATCGGCGGAGCGGGTCTTGCGCAAGGCTACGTTGCGGACCCCGCCCTGACCGCGGCCGCGTTCATCACCCACCCCGTAAGCGGTGAGCGACTTTACCGGACCGGTGATTACGGCCGGGTCACCGACGACGGCGTGATCGAGTTGCTCGGACGGCGGGACAATCAAATCAAGATCCGAGGGCACCGGATCGAATTGGCGGAAGTGGAAGCGGCGCTGAGCGCCCTGCCGGGGGTGCGGGCCGCGATGAGTGCCGCCATCGGCGTATCCCCCCACGAACTGACCATCGCTGCGGCAGTGGTCCCGGACATCGCCGACGACGAGGAGCACTCCCGGCGGGACCGCCGCGCGGCGGCAGTCCAACGCGCTCTGGACAAGGCGCACCGGCATCAGATCGCCGATCTCGAGGTAGACCAGGTGCTGCACTTCGCCTCTGCCGCCCGCGCGACCGCATTGGCGAGCATGTCTGCCGCGCTGGGCACGGTCGTGCGCGCGGGTGAACGTATCGCTATCGCCGAACTGGCCGGCCGGCTGTCGCTCCCGGACCGGTTGAACCGGTTGTTCCACCGCTGGCTCGATGCGCTCGCCGACGATGGCCGAGTCCGGCGGCTGGCCGGATCGCAGATTGAACTGGTTGAGCATCAGCGGCTTTCGGACTGCGTCGGTGACTGGCAGCGAGTCCGTGAGCTGGGCGCGGAGGTCGACTACGGCGACGATCTGCTGGCGTATGTGGGGGAATGCATCGAGCACCTGCCCGGCCTGTTGGCGGGCACCGTCGATCCGCTGCAACTCCTTTTTCCGGAGGGCACCGTGGACACCGCGACGGCCGCATACCGTGACAATCTGCTCAGCCGTTACACCAATCACGTTCTGATATCCGGTATCACCGCGCGCGCCGGGCGAGCGACGGAGCAGCGGACGCTACGAGTCCTCGAGGTCGGTGCCGGTGTAGGCGGTACGAGCGTGGGATTGATCACCGCGCTCGCGCCCTATCCCGTGCACTACACCTTCACCGACGTTTCCCACTTCTTCCTCGCCCGCGCTCGAAACCTGTTCGCAAAGCATGATTTTGTTGACTATCGTCTCTTCGACATCAATCGGCCACCGGCAGAGCAGGGCTTCACCGCGGGCTCGTTCGACGTCGTCGTGTGCGCCAATGTGCTGCACAATGCGCTCGACATCGACGACGCGCTCGTCATGCTGGATCGCCTGCTGGCGCCCGGAGGGTCACTGGTCTTCGTCGACGCGACGGCCGTCAACCATCCACTGATGATCTCCATGGAATTCAAGGAAGGCTTGCACGGCTTCACCGACGTGCGCGCGCAGACGAACTCGGCATTTCTCACCTATGCGCAATGGGACGACGCACTGCGTCGGTCACCATTCGGCAAGGTGCAGAGTTTTCCTCCGCCCGAGCATCCCCTGGGCTTGCTCGGTCAGCATGTGTTCTGGTGCGACGCAACATCTCCCGCCCAGGCGCTGCGGCCGGCAGAACTGATCGAGGGTGCCCGGCGGGCACTGCCGGTTTATATGGTTCCCCAGCAGCTGGTCTGTCTGCCGGCATTCCCGCTGACTGCCAACGGCAAGATTGACCGGCGCGCGGTGATCGCCGAACTCGAGGCGCTCCGGGACGCGGCCCGGGTCACCGCCGGCGAGGCGGGACGTTCGGCGATTCTGGACGGAATGCAGTCCCGCATCGGCGCCATCTGGGCGTCGGTGCTGGGCTTGGGCGTCGACCAGATGTCGCCCAGCTCAGACTTTTTCGCACTCGGCGGCGACTCGCTGCTGATGGCGCAGGCGATCGGGCGGATTCGTCGGGAGGTCCCCGAAGCATCCGGACTGGCGTGGGATGAACTGCTCCGTGCGATGGTGAGCAATCCCACCTTGGCCGCTGCCGCCGATGCGGTGCGCCGCCCCGCGGCGGACTGCTCAACGGGTGCGTGCACGCCTGTCGCGTCGCCACTGGTCTATCTCGGTGCGGGCCAGGGCTTTTCCACGGGCGGCGAGATCGCGGTGCTGGTCCACGACGGAAGCGGGGGACTGGCCCCGTACGACAAATTAGTTCCGTACCTGCAGGCGAGGGGCCGGGTACCCGAGCTGTACGGGCTGCGCAGGGTGCCCGGTGACGGGTATTCCCAGATCCCGCCCGCTGAGCTTTTCACCACGCTGGCCGCCCGCTACAGCGAACCGGTTGTCGACCTTGCGCCGGAGAAGGTTCACCTGCTCGGCTACTGCATGGGCGGCCTGCTGGCCGCCGAGATCGCCAAGCGCCTCGAAGAGGCCGGCATCGCCGTCGAAACCGTTACCGTCGTTAGCTCATACCGGGTGCCCATGGACGTGGAAGACGACGACATCCTCGACTACTGCTTCGCCCAGATCCTCAGAGTTCCACCCGAAGTGCTCGGGATGCACGTCGACGAGGATGCGGTGCGCGGCGCGTTCACCCGGGCCCGGTCACGGTATGCCGATGTCATACCGGCGGGGGCGCTGCGCAGCGTCGCCGAGCCCGTGCTTGCCGAGTGCCTGCAGCGAAGTGCGCAAGCCGGACCGGCACGGCTGCGCCTGCTGGCGGAATCCGGGGTCCTGGGACGGTCGTGGGACGTGGACTCGTTGAGCGAACTGCGGTCGGTGTTCGTGCACAGTCTCCGCGCAGTGGTGCACGGCGCGGCCGAGCCGTTCCTGGGCGACATCCACTTCCTCCGACAGCGCGGTGACATCCACTTCCTGCCCACATTGCAGGAGGACATGACCGCGTTCTGGTCGGACTACTGCCTGGGCACGTTGACCATCAGCACCATTGACGGCAACCATTTCGACTGTCTGACTGGCGATAACGCGGAATCCGTCGCCGGGCTGCTGGCGAATTCCTGGGTCACAAACTCGTGAAGGTACTGCTGTTGGGCGCCACTGGGGCGGTCGGGAGGAGCTGCCTCGACGTTCTGATGGAAGCCGAGGATGTCTCGGCAGTACTGGCCGGTCGCGACGAGGCGAGGCTGCGCGAAGTGGCTGCCGCCGCCCACGGAGACATCAGCACCGCGCGCCTCGACCTGATCGATGGCGCCGCGGTGACGGGCTGCGACATCGTCATCAACTGCGCCGGGCCCTCACATCAGCTCAGCGCGTCAGTCGCCGGGACCGCCATCGAAGCCGGGGTGCCCTACGTCGACCCCGGCGGGGACCAGGCGCTGCTGAACAGCCTGATCGCCACCAGTCCCGCCGTTCCGGTGGTACTGCAGGCGGGTGTTCAGCCCGGCCTCTCCGGACTGCTGCTGCGTGAGTTGGCCCGCGACCTGACCGACCAGGCTCTCACCGTGTGGTGTGGCGGACTGCAGAAGCTGACGCCGGCCTCGGTGCTCGAATACCTCGCGAGCCTTCGCGATCGGAGCAGCCACCCCGGTGCCGAGTTGCGCGGCGGGAGGATTCAACGCGTCCAGCACGCCGACCGCTCGATGCCCCCGGCCCCCTACTTTCCCGACTCGGTCACGGTGCATCCACACCTGGATGCCGAAACCCTCTCGGCAGCTGCGTATCTCGGCATCGAAAATGTCGTATGGATGAATGTGTTCGACGGCGCGCACACCACCCGGGCGATGCAGGCACTGGCGCTCGACGGAACGAGCGGCGCCGACCTGAGCGCAGTGCTGGCAGCTGCCAGACTCGATATGTTCGGACGCCGAACGTACTTCGCGATCGTCGGCGTTGCCGGCAAGAGAACGGTGGCATTCAGCTGTCCGGACAGCTATCGCGTTACCGGGGCGACGACGGCTTACGCCGCCCGGCTCGTTGCGGGGATGCCGGCGGGCGTGCTGCCCTTCTGGCGCGTCGACGAGCCGCGGCGCGTGCTGGATTTCGTGACCGGAGTAGTGCCCGAAGCCGCGGTGACGTACGCCGATGATGCGGTGCCGCCCTTGATAGAGGAAGGAGCGCTGTGACTGCGTCCAGGCGTCCGCGCGCGATCGTCGTCGGAGCGACGTTTGGCGCGGTGTACGCCGAGGCGCTGGCGGCCGCCGATTCACCGGTGGAGCTGGTTGGGCTGGCCTCCACGGGATCGGCGGCCTCGGCGGCACTTGCCGATCATCTCGGCGTCGCGCTCTACCCGGACCTGGACGGCCTGCCGCGCGTGGATGTCGCGTTCGTGGTGGTGCGCTCGGGGGTGGTGGGGGGAGACGGCGCCCAGATCGCCGAGCGGTTGCTCATGCGCGGTATCCACGTGATGCAGGAGCAGCCCGTACATGCGGATGAGATTTTGTCGCTATTGCGCACGGCGAAAGCGAATTCCGCCTGTTACGCCGTCAACGACTTTTACAGCCGTATAGCGCCGGTCCGTCAATTCATTGCCGCCGCAAAAGGTCTCGACAAACGTGCGCGTGTCCGTTACGTGCACGCGCGGTCCTCGATCCATGTCGTCTACCCGTTGTTCGCCATCCTGAGTCACATCGTCGGACCGCTCACGCCGGCGCGAATCGTGGTGCCGAGGGAACGGGGATCCGGCCCGTTCGCCGCGGGCCGCCTGGTGCTCGGTGACGTGACGGTCGACCTACTGGTGCAGAACGAGCTGTGTCCCAGCGACCCCGACAATCACGCGCGATTGCTGCACGCGATCACCATCGGATCCGACGCCGGCGAACTCGTCCTGACCCATACGCACGGGTCGACCCGGTGGCATCCTCGCCCTCGCGCCGAAGCCGCGGAGGCAGACTGGCCGATCTCCGAGTTGGTCGGTGTCGATTTCGAACCGACCACCGCGATTGTGCGAAATGTGCTGTGGCCACAAGCCGTTCGGCTGGCGGCCGCAGACTTCATCGAGTCGATCCGTAGTTCGGCGCCACTGGTCAACCAGAGGTTCATTCGGGCGACCCGACTCTGGTGGGAGTTCACCTCGGCGTTGGGTCCCGTGGATTTGATCGAAGACCAAGCGGTGGAGCATGTCTCGGCGGCGGATTTGCTTGGCCCGTCACAGGGCGCGTTCCCGCACGATCCGTGCGAGATCGAGGCGGTGAATCCGTTGCACCATCGGTAATTGAGCCATCGCCGCCGCGCCCAACATGGCGAACGCCACCACCATCGGTGTCGTCGCGTGCATCTCCAGCCGCAGCGGGTAGCCGAGGCTGTGGTAGGTGGACAGCAGCCGATCGGCAAGTAGCACCCCACCCACCAGGCCGAACGGCAGTCCGATCAACGCCACGGCGACGTTCTCAGCGGCGATCAAGCGGGACAGCATCCCGGCGCCCATCCCCTCGGCGTGCACTGCGCCGAGCTCGCCAAGTCGCTCGGATACGTTGGCAGACATCGCGTTATACAACAGCGCGGCGGCCATGACGGCAGCGAATACCAGCATGATGCCGACCAGGGTGTCATAGAGGCCGAACGCCTGCCGCATGGTCGCGGCGAGCGCCGTCGCCGAACGGTAGGCGACCACTCCCGGCAAGGCGGCTATCCGGTCACCCGCCGCCCGTGCGTCGGATCCCGCGCGCAACGTGATCAGAACGCCATTGACTGGCAGTGAAGCCGTTTGCGCTGCAAGCTTATTCAGCGAAATATAGACGACAGGCGAGAAAGGTTCGTCGACGAACCCGGCTACCCGCTCGGTGAGTCGCACTCCCGACTGCGGGACCACCACGTCGATGCGGTCGCCCAGCGACACAGCCAACAGCTCGCGCAGGCCCACGCCGAGCAGAACGCCGTCGTCCGACAACTCGTGTGAGCCCGATTCCGCTGGAAAAGAATGCATTGTGCTCTGCGGCGCCAGGCCGATCAACAAAGTCTGGTAGCGGTGCGTCCCGGCCGAAACGGACGCGCCGTAGGCACTGTACGGCTCCGCCGCGGTGACGTCGCGGTCTCTGCGCAGCTTCTCGGTGACGGTGTCGGCCGAGCCGGACACCACGAGCTCGCCGTCTTGCTTCGCGATCTGCCCGAATTGACGGTCCACCATGCCGGGCAGGGTGTCGCGCATGCCGGCGAACACCATTACCAGAATCACGGACACCGCCACGCCTGTCACCGTGAACACCGTCCGGCGCCGATTGCGCAGCAGCGACCGCAGTACCATCCGCCACCTGGTCGGGACGCGCCCGGGCCAAATCGGGCGCCCGGCCCTGCGGCGACGGTCCTGGGGCGGGCCCACCCGCATCGCCGCAGCGGGTTGCATTCTCGCGGCGGTATTGGCCGGTGCCACAGCGGCCGACAGAGCGACAACGGTGACGGCGACGGCTGCCAGCAAGTAGGTGAGGGGATGAATCGAGGTCAGGTGCATCGGCAGCGCGATGGCCGCGGTGTATTTCGCCGTAATCCACTGTCCCAGCAGGTAGCCGCCGAACAGCCCCGGAGGAATTCCCACTGCCGCACAGGCGAGCCCGTATCCCAGGTAGTGCCTTCGTACAGCGGGCGGCGAGAGCCCGTTGGCTATCAGGGTTCCGATTACGGCGCGTTGCGCGGTGACGATCCGCGAGAGCAGCACGTAGGTGCCCAGTACGACGGCGGCAAGGAACAGCCACGGCAGAATTCCGGCGAGACTGCCGAACTGCATGACGTCGTCCCGCAGGGTGTGGAATGACGGTTGCTGCTCACGGGGAAGAAACTGCAACCCGTTGTCTTGCGCCAGCGTTCCGACGGCCGCGGTCAGCGACTCGGCCATCGAGCGGTCGCGCGCGTACACGGCGAGTTGCTCCACCGACCGCGGCAGGACACGCAGCAGTTCATCGTCGCGCAGGAAGACGACACCGAAGTCCTCGGGGGTGGTCAGGACCTCCTGCGGAGAGCGCGCCGGCCACAGGTATTCGGTCGACAGAGCAGTGCCTGCGATCGTAAAAGGTTGCCAGCCTTGCCGTCCCAGTACCTCCAGCACGTCACCGGGGGCCAGGTGATAGTGGTCGGCGAGGTGCTGCTCGATAACCACCTGTCCGGCGCCCGGCAACGTCCCGCTGTGCATGTCGAGCAATGACACGTTCGGCTGCCCGGAGGCGGGTATACCGACGGCGCGTCCGTACACCGCGTGGCCGTTGAGTCGGATGCCGACGTCGGCCTGGTGCCGAACATCGACGAGCGGACTGCCTGCCATCTCGGCGACGGCAGCATGCAATCCGGCCGCGCCGGGTCCGGACACGATTGCGTCCGGCAACCGCTGACTGGTGTATGAGCGCTCGAACGATTGATCCAGGTTCTGGTAACCGTCCGTGGCAGCGACGAAGACCGCGACGCCGATGGCCATGATCGTCGCGATCGCGCCGAAGCGCCATCGCGCCCGCCATACGTCACGGCGCAACTTGCGCCGCAGCGTGCGGCTCACCAGTCCAATTCCGATGCATCCACCGGATTTTCGATCGACTCGCTCCTGCTGATGGCACCCGCATGCAGCCACAGCACTCGATCCGCCATCCGCGATATCTCGGTGTTGTGGGTCACGACGATCACGGTTTGCCCACCGTGACGAGCGAGGTCACTCAGGGCCCCCAGGACTTGACGGCCGGTTGCCAGATCCAGGCTTCCGGTCGGTTCGTCGCAGAGCAGCAACGGCGGCTGTTTGACGATGGCTCGGGCGATCGCGACCCGCTGTTGCTGGCCCCCGGAGAGTTGCGCAGGAAACCGATCTGCGATGTCGCCGACTCCCACGCGTGTCAACGCGGCAGCACTGCGCGATCGTGCATCTGCTCCCGTCAGTTCGGCAAGCAGTTCGACGTTCTCGCGAGCTGTCAATGTGGGCACCAAGTTGAAGAATTGGAAGACGAAACCGACCTGCTCAAGCCGATAACGCGTCCGAAGTTTGCGGCTGAGCGCTCCGATATCACGGCCACCGATTTCGATGGTGCCTTGCGATGGTTGATCGATGCCGCCAATGATGTTGAGCAGGCTGGTCTTTCCCGATCCGGACGGGCCGAGCAGCACCACGAATTCGCCTGCCCGGATCTCCAGGTCGACGGCATCCAACGCAATGACCCGGGTCTGCCCCGAACCGTAGGTCTTGCCGACTCCGGTCAATCGCACCAGCGGTAGGCCGATTGACAGGCTCGGCTCCGAGTCCGCGTCCCCGTCGTCCGGTTGTGCGCTCATGCCCTCACTATTTCATCTCCGTCCCGGCCCACCGGGGCAGTCCGTCCCGCGCCCCGTTCGTTCCGCTCGCCGTTTGTTGTAGCCAGGTGAACGATCCCAGTGGTGGCTGTTCTCGAGTCCGAGGTTGCGGCACCCACATGCCCACGTGGCCGTCGGCGGGTCCACACTTATGCAATGAACGTCACTGATTTCACCGCCACAGCCCCCGCTCAGGAGGCGTGATGGCGCCCGCCGGCCCCGATCCGCGTCGCCCACTCAACGGTCTCTCGGACGTCCGCGCGTTCTTTCACAACAACACCGTGCCGCTGTACTTCATCTCGCCCACGCCGTTCAACCTGCTGGGCGTCGACCGCTGGATACGAAACTTCTTCTATCTCACGTACTACGACGCTTTTGAGGGCACACATTCGCGCGTGTTCGTGCCCCGGCGACGAGACCGCCGCGACTTCGACTCCATGGACGAGGTGTGCAGCCACCTGCTGTCCGATCCCGAGACGCTCGACTTCATCGGGGGTAAAGGCCCGGGCGGCAAGTGCTGCTTCGTGATGATGAATGAGGAAATCCAGGCGAAGGCGCGGGCGGCGGGCTTGCAGGTCATGCATCCGCCGATCGAGCTGCGCGAGCGGCTCGGCTCCAAGATCGTCATGACGCGGCTGGCCAACGACGCGGGTATCCCGAGCGTCCCCAACACGATCGGACGGGCCGGCTCCTACGACGAATTGCTGACGCTCGCGCAGGAAGCTGAGTTGGGCGATGACCTCGTCATCTCCATCGCGTACGGCAACGCCGGCAGTGGGACGTTCTTCGTGCACGGTCAGCGCGATTGGGACCAGCACGCCGGTGACCTGGTCGGGCAGGAACTGAAAGTCATGAAGCGCATCCGCAATGTCGAGGTGTGCCTCGAGGGTGCGGTGACCCGCCACGGCACCGTGGTCGGCCCGGCGATGACGAGTCTGGTCGGCTATTCGGAGCTGACGCCCAGCCGGGGCAGCTGGTGTGGCAATGACATCTGGCACGAGGTGTTGCCGCCGGCCCAAACCCGCGCCGCGCGAGAAATGGTGACAAAGCTCGGCGACGTCATGCGCCGCGAGGGTTACCTCGGCTACTTCGAAGTGGACCTGCTGCATGACCTCGACTCCGACCAGCTCTACCTCGGCGAGGTGAATCCGCGCCTGTCCGGCGCCAGCCCGATGACGAATCTGACCACCGAGGCTTACGCCGACATGCCGCTGTTCCTCTTTCATCTGCTCGAGTACATGGACGTCGAGTACGAGCTCGACATCGACGAGATCAATGCGCGGTGGGAGCGGGGCTATGGCGAAGACGAAGTCTGGGGCCAGGTGATCATCACGGAGACCTCGCCGGAAATCGAGATCTTCACCGCGACGCCGCGGACCGGCGTATGGCGTATCGACGACGACGGTCGCGTCTCCTTCGCGCGGACCGCGAACGACTGGGCCACCCTGCTCGACGGCTCCGAGGCGTTTTACATGCGGGTCGCGGCGCCCGGCGATTTGCGTTCCGAGGGTGCTCAACTCGGCGTGCTCGTCACTCGTGGACACCTGCAGACCGACGACTATCGGCTGAGCGAGCGCTGCCAGCGCTGGGTCAAAGGTATGAAGGCGAAGTTCACCTCCACGCCTCTGACGCCCGCCGCGCCGATCGTCTCGCGGCTCGTCGCACGAGCGTGAGCGCCCCGGTCGGCATCTCCCTGGACAACTGGCTGGCGCCGCCCTACGCGAAGTGGTCATTCCAGCACGTCGAGGACTACGTGCCGACCGCGGTCATCTCGCGGGGGAGCGGGCCGGTCGCTGAGCTGCCCACGGTCGGCGCTCCGTTGGCGGACATCCCCGTGTCCAGCGTCGGCGGAGTGGCCAGCACCGTCGGCGCGGTGATGACCGCCACCGCGACCGACGGGTGGGCTGTCGCGCACCGCGGGTCCATCGTGACCGAGGAGTATCTCGACGGCATGCGGGCGCCGACCCGGCACCTGCTGTTTTCGGTCAGCAAATCGCTGGTGGCCGCCGTCGTCGGCGCGCTGCACGACGCCGGTGCTATCGAGCTTGCTGCGCCGGTCACGAAATTCGTTCCGGCCCTGGCGGATTCGGGTTACGCCGGGGCGACGGTGCGCCAGCTGCTGGACATGAGGTCCGGTATCGCGTTCTCCGAGAACTACGACGACCCGGCCGCGGAGATTCATCGCCTCGACCAGGCGATGGGATGGGCGCCCCGAAGCAGTCCCGACGCCCCCGCCACGCTGCACGACTTTCTGCTGACCTTGCGACGCAAATCACCGCACGGCGGACCCTTCGAATACCGCTCGTGCGAAACCGATGTGCTCGGCTGGATCTGCGAGGTCGCCGGCGCCCGGCGCATGCCTGAGCTGATGTCGGAACTGCTGTGGAGCCGCATCGGCGCCGGGCGTGACGCCACCATCGGCATCGACGCGGTCGGCACCGGACTGTTCGACGGGGGCATCAACGCCTGTCTGATCGACATGATCCGGTTCGGGTCACTGTTCCTGCGCGACGGCGTCTCATTGACCGGTCACCAGGTCGTACCGACGGCGTGGATCGCCGACACGCTGCAGGGCGGTCCGGACTCGAGGCGGGCGTTCGCCGCGAATCCCGACAACAACGAGATGCCCGGTGGCATGTACCGCAACCAGATGTGGTTCCCCTATCCGGGCAGCAACGTCGTGTTGTGCCTGGGCATGTGCGGTCAGATGATCTACGTGGACCGGTCGGCAGAGATGGTCGCCGCCAAGCTGTCCACCCAGGCGCACTCGCACGAGCCCCACATGCTGGACACCCTGCGCGCCTTCGACGCGGTAGCGCGCGAACTGCACTGCGGGTAATCGGCTGCACCGCAACACGATCAGTGCCTGGGAAATCAGCGCGCCGGCTCGGCGGTGATAACGAACCGACGGTCACGGTAGGGGCGGCATACAATCCGATGCGACCCGGACCCATGGTCACGACATTCCCGCTGTGGCCTATTGAACTCAAAGCAGGGCCATGAAAAAGCGCTATAAGGGACAAACTCCGGCGGCTCGACGCCTTTTTCCAATATCCCGCGGTACGCCGGCTGTGACTACCTGATGAGGTCCGGTTCCCGCGGCCGGAAAGTCCACGCCGAGTTTTCCGCCCGGTTATTTTTAAATCTCTCGGGTGTGCAAGAGGGGTCCGAACAGGGGATCCTCTGAGGGTCGCAGGGCCCACACTGCGAGACGCAGTTGAATTCCGGGTAAACCAGCTACAGCGCCGGAAATTCAAACTGCCCTCGCAGTCGACAGATTGGAGAATAATGACCACCGCCGCATGTGATTCCTTCGCGCCGCCGAAGTCGCCGTTTGTGGGAAATCTGAGTTTGCCGCTGCCCGATGGGAATTGCAGACTTGTCGTATCGAATCCCGCGCTCGACCCTACTTTGTGGACCGAGTATCTCGATGGTGCAGTTCGGAGCTACACCGAACACGGGGTGGAACGTACTTTGAATATCGACGCAGTGCGGGATGGCGTGGATACCCGGCTGTTTTACGCAGCGGTGGACAGTCAGGGTGCTGTCGTCGGGGGTGCCCGTGTTGTGGGCCCACTGTGGTCAGCCGATGATTCGCATGCTGTGATCGAATGGGAGGGCAGTCCCGGAGCGGTCGCGGTTCGAAAGATGATCGACGATCGGGTGCCGTTCGGGGTTGTCGAAGTGAAAACGGCGTGGGCCGACAGCGCTTCGCGCCACCGAGGTGCCATCGCGGCAGCCCTGGCACGCACGGCATTGCCGAGCATGGCGCTGCTGGGGGTCCAGTTCGTGATGGCAACGGCTGCCGCCCACGTGTTGGACCGCTGGCGGGCATCGGGAGGAGTTGTGGCGGCGACGATCCCCGCGGTGGCCTATCCCGACGAGCGCTACCGAACCAAGATGATGTGGTGGGACCGCGGCACCCTTGCCAACCATGCTGACCCTAAACAACTTTCGAGAATGTACAAGGAGACCGGCGAGCTGATGAGGGACGCTGAGGCGTTGAGCGCAAACACCATGACGAGCGCGGGCGCCGGCCGGTGACAAACGCCCCCGACGGCGAGAACTTCACCGCGCTGGTGCTGTGCGACGACGATCCCGATGATCGCCGCGCACTGGAACGGCTCCGGTCAGATCAGGACATCCATTGGATCGACCGGTTCGAAGAGCAGCTCGACACCGCACGGCGCTCGTTGCCGCCGCCGGATCCGGATCTGCTGAGCGAAGCCAAACGGTGGGTGCATTACCCCTGGCGCCGCACGGTCGCTGCCATCCTCGGGCCCCGGGCCTTTCGTGCCGTACGCCTGGACCGCAACCGACACCTCATCACCGCGCAGGAACAAAGCATGCTGAACGGCCTGCGGGTCGGTGTCGTCGGCGTCAGCGCCGGGCACGCGATTGCCTACACGCTGGCAGCCGAAGGCGCTTGTGGCACACTACGACTAGCCGATTTCGATGAGCTGGAGCTGTCAAATCTCAACCGGGTGCCTGCGACTGTCCTCGACATCGGCCTCAACAAGGCGATTGTCGCGGCCCGGCGGATCGCCGAGTTGGACCCATACCTCAAAGTCGAGGTCGTCGCGTCGGGGCTTTCGCCGCAGTCCGTCGAGGATTTCCTCGACGGGCTCGATGTCGTTATCGAGGAATGTGACTCGCTGGATATGAAAGTGCTGTTGCGGCAAACGGCGCGGGCCCGTGGCGTCCCGGTGCTGATGGCGACCACCGACCGCGGCCTGATAGACGTCGAGCGCTACGACATCGATCCCGGGCGAGCGATCCTGCACGGTCTGCTGGGCGATTTCGACGCGGACCGGCTGAGCGGGCTGACGACCCGGGAAAAAGTACCTTACATCCTCAATATTCTTGACAGTCAACAGCTTTCGTCGCGTGGCGCGGCTTCGCTGGTCGAGGTCGGCCAGACGCTGTCGGGTTGGCCTCAGCTGGCCGGCGACATCTGGGTAGGTGCGGCGACGGTGACGAGCGCCGTGCGCCGAATCGGCCTCGGGGAACCCCTCGATTCCGGCCGGGTACGGGTGGATGTCAATGCCGCGCTGGACCGCCTCGCCGAGCCCGCAACGACCAACGGCAAGCCGGTGACAACGCAATCGGCGCAAACCATTGCGCCCGAGGCGCGACAACAGGTCAGCGCGGCCGTAGCCGAGGCGGCGATGTGCGCGCCCTCCGGCGGCAATGCGCAGCCCTGGCATGTTGTAGCCGAGCCGGATTCGCTCACCGTGCGACTGGTGCCGGAACGCACGTCCATGATGGACATCGCCTTCCGGGGAAGTGCCGTGGCGCTCGGTGCGGCGATGTTCAACGCCCGGATCGCGGCAGCGGCTCAGCAGGTTCTGGGGCCCGTCGAATTCGACGCGACCCAGCCCGGCTCACCGTTGCAGGCGAGACTACAGTTCGGCCGCGGCGAGGACGAGAGTCTCGCGGCCCTCTATCAGCCCATGCTGCTGCGAGCTACCAACCGTTACTGCGGCACGCCGACTCCGATCGACTCCGCGACCGTGGCGTTGCTCGAAGACGTCGCGGCAAACGAAGGCGCGCGGCTACAGTTGTTGGTGTCACGTGACGAGATCGACCGGGCAGCAGCGATTTTGGCCGCCGCGGATCGCGTTCGCTATCTGACCCCCAGGCTGCACGAAGAGATGATCTCCGAACTCCGTTGGCCCGGGGATCCCTCGCCGGAGACAGGCATCGACGTCGCGAGCCTGGAGTTGGAGCCCAGCGAGATGCGCGTTCTCGAGTTGGTGAGCCGCGCCGATGTCATTGCGCGCCTGGCGCAATGGGACGCCGGCGCGGCGCTCGGCACCAACATGTCCGAACGCGTCGCATCGAGTTCGGCGCTCGCCATCATCTACGTGAAGGGCGCCGAACTGATCGATTTCGCCCGTGGCGGTTCGGCGATGCAGGCAGTGTGGATTGCCGCCCAGCAAGGCGGGCTGGCCGTGCAACCGGTGTCGCCGGTCTTCCTCTACGGCTGTGCGAAAGAGGACCTGCAGAAGGCGTCACCACACTTCGCCGCGGAGCTGTACCGACTGCAGCATGAGCTGCGCGCCCTGGCCAATCCCGGGGAAGACGAACACGAAGTCCTCGTGTTCAGACTGTTTCACGCCCCGCCGCCATCGGTGCGCAGCCGCCGGCGCCGGCTCGGAATCGACTGAGAGCCAAGAACTTCGAGAAATGCACGACGACGCCGCACCGTACCGGCTTGACCAGATAGTCACCGCCGTTGCCAATCAACTCATAGCCGCCGACGCCAGCACGGCGGTCGACGTCAGCCGGCGGGTACTGGGTTACCTGGTGGAGCAGCTGGGCGTGGACGTCAGCTTCCTCCGCTACAACGACCACGACATCGATGCGACGAAGCTGGTGGCCGAGTGGCCGCCCCGGCACGACATCCCCGACCCCGATCCACTCGCGGTGATCTATTTCGCTGACGCGGACCCGGTCTTCGCGATGTGCAAACACGCCAAGGAGCCTTTGGTCGTGCGGCCCGAGCCGGCGTCCGACGACTATCAGCGGCGCATCCAGGAAGGCCGCCATATCATGGCCACCTCGCTGGCCGCCGTCCCGCTGATCTCTGCGGAGGTCACCACCGGGACGCTGGGGTTCGTCAAGTACGGCGACCGGGAGTGGCACGAGGCCGAGCTCAACGCGCTGATGGCCATCGCCAGCCTGTTTGCTCAAGTCCAGGCCCGGGTGGCCGCCGAAACGCAGCTCCGCCACCTCGCCGACCACGACGATCTGACCGGCCTGCACAATCGCCGGGCACTGTTGCGGCATCTGGACCAACGGCTGGCTGCCGGGCAGAGCGGCCCGGTGGCGGCGCTGTTCCTCGACCTCGATCGCCTCAAGACCATCAACGACTATCTGGGTCACGCCGCCGGTGACCAGTTCATCCAGGTGTTCGCGCAGCGACTCCGCACCGCGTGCTTGAGTGACAGCTTGATCGCGCGACTCGGTGGCGACGAATTCGTCATCGTGCCGCCCTCCCCGATGAGCGCCGACGCCGCCGTGCGCTTCGCCGAACGCCTCAGCGACCAGTTCAAGGAACACGTTTCCATCGGGGGTGAGGTGCTCACCCGCACGGTCAGCATCGGCACTGCCTGCGCGACGCCCGGAATCGACACTCCGTCGAACCTCATCCGCCGGGCCGATCAGGCCGTCCTGGCGGCCAAGCATGCCGGCGGTGACGGCGTCGCGGCCTTCACCGCGGATATGTCCCAGCGAAGCGAACTGCGCAACGACATCGAGCTTCACCTCCGCAGTGGCATCGAGTCCGACGCGCTGCGCCTGGTCTACCTACCCGAGGTCGACCTGCGGACCCGCTCGATCATCGGAGTCGAGGCCCTGGTCCGGTGGCAACACCCGACGCGCGGGCTGCTGCCACCCGATTCGTTCATCCCGGTCGCCGAATCGGTCAATCTCGCAGGCGAATTGGACAGGTGGGTGTTGCGTTCGGCGTGCAAAGAATTCGCGGACTGGCGCGCTGCCGGCCTGGGCCGGGATCTGGTGTTGCGAATCAACGTCTCGCCCGGTCAGCTGGTGACCGGCGGATTTGTGGATTTCGTCGCGGAGACGATCAGCCGGCACGGTATCGGCGCGTCCTCGGTCTGTCTGGAGATCACCGAGAACGTGATCGTCCAGGACCTGCAGACCGCCCGCGCCACCCTCGCGGGCCTCAAAGACATCGGAGTCCGCATCGCGATCGACGACTTCGGAACCGGCTACAGCGCGATGTCGCTGCTGCAGACGTTGCCGATCGACACCCTCAAGATCGACAGAGGGTTCGTGCGGCGGCTGGGAACCGACACCAGTGACCTGGTCATCGTGCGCGGGATCATGGTTCTCGCCCACGGCTTCAAACTCAACGTGGTCGCCGAAGGCATCGAAACCGAGGCGGCCGCGCAGGTGCTGATCGATCATCAGTGCTACCGCGGCCAGGGGTTCCTGTATTCGCCACCGGTGACCGGGGCCGCCATGCGCGACATGCTCGCCGGATAGCCGCGGCAAGCGGCGCAACGCGCCGCCGCCACCTCCGTGTTTGACACACGTCGAATCGGGTATTCGCGGGGCCCCCGGCCTAGGAGGAAACGGTGAAACGCAGCGGCCCGCGACTAGCTGCTGACGGCGCGATCGAACCGCAAACGCCACAGCAGTCACCCTGGTCACTCAGGGTGACAGACGCCCCGGTCGGCGCCCCCGGCACGACTCGAACGTGCGACCTAGGGATTAGAAGGCCCTTGCTCTATCCACCTGAGCTACGGAGGCAATGCGCAGGTCAGTCTATCGAAAGCCGAAAAATCAAGGGGCGCAGGCGACACAACGCGCCCGAAAAGAGTTTGAGTAAGCCAGAAATCGGTTATGGTGTGAGCCTCGACACACGTACAACACCGGCCGGTCATCGGCCGTTAACCGCAACGAGGCGTGTGCCTGACGTCGAGGGGTGTGCTTAGCAATGTGTATTGCAAGTGTGACTGCGCGGTGCTCGCAAGCGGGTGCCGAGGCGTTGCGCCAGGGCGCGCAGCTCGCGGCCGATGCCCGGGGTATATCCCGGGCGGGTGCGGTGCTGCTGCGTGGTTCGCCTTTCGCCGTTGGCTGGATCGCCGGGTGGCTGGCCACCGAGTTCCCGCCGCACGTGCTGACCGGGCATGCCTTGTCCCGGGTCGCGCCGCCGTCGATCAACCGGGTCGGCACCACGTGGGCCGCCCAGCGCGCGGACCACGCGCTCACCGCTGCCCTCGAGACGTCGTTCGGGTCTGATTTCCGTGATCAGGTGTTCCACCCGACCACGAACCCGGCGCTGAGCGTGCGCCGCGGAATTCTGCCCAAGCCCAAGCCCGGCCCGCACCGCCGCTACGCGGCGAAGACGTCGGACATCTCCTACGGGCCGGGTGGCACCGAGCACCTGCTCGACATCTGGCGCCGTCCCGACCTGGCCCCCGGCCACCGGGCCCCGGTGTTGATCCAGGTTCCGGGCGGGGCGTGGAGCGTCAACGGCAAGCGTCCGCAGGCCTACACCCTGATGAGCCGGATGGTCGAGCTCGGCTGGATCTGCGTCTCGATCAACTACAGCAAGAGCCCCCGCGCGAAGTTTCCCGCGCACATCATCGACGTGAAGCGCGCGATCGCCTGGGTTCGGGAGAACATCGGCGACTACGGCGGCGACTCCGACTTCATCGCCATCACCGGTGGGTCAGCGGGCGGGCACCTGGCCTCGCTGGCGGCCCTCACGCCCAATGACCCGACGTTCCAGCCCGGGTTCGAACGTGCCGACACCACGGTGCAGGCGGCGGCTCCGTACTACGGGGTCTACGACTTCACCGACTTCGAGAACATGCACGAGATGATGATGCCGTTCCTCGAGCACTTCGTCATGAAGACCCGGTTCGCCGACGAGCCGGACCGCTTCACCGCGGCTTCGCCGATTTCCTATGTGCACCGCGACGCACCGCCGTTCTTCCTGCTGCACGGCGACCGGGATCAGCTGGCACCCATCGGCCAGGCCCGCGCGTTCTGTGCGGCACTGCAGGGAGCCGGGGCCCCGACGGTGGCGTACGCCGAACTCGCCAACGCGCATCACGCCTTCGACATCACCCCGACGGTGCGGTCCCGACTGGCCGCCGACGCCGTCTCCGACTTCCTGGGTGTCGTCTACGGCCGGCGGGAGAGCGCGCTCATGGGCTCGTTCGCGCTGTCCGCCTCACCCGCCAGCTGAGTCGCCGCCGCGCGGGCTTGTCACCACTGCGCGCAACGCCGTGCGCCGGCCTGCGGACTGAGAGCACCCTCACTTTCACCACCGCCGCAACCGGACTAGCGTTGGGTGGGCATTGCGGTGGCGGGGCCTGATAGCAGGAGGTTTGATCAGCGGTGAAGCGGTTGACGTGTCGGGTGGCCTGGATCGCGGGGGGTCGTGACCATGGCTGAGGCCGTGGGGTTGTCCGACGAGCTTGGGCCGGTTGATTATTTGCTGCACCGCGGCGAAGCGAATCCGCGGACACGCTCGGGCATCATGGCGCTGGAGTTGCTCGACAGCACGCCGGATTGGAACCGCTTCCGCTTCCGGTTCGAGAACGCGTCCCGCAAAGTGTTGAGGTTGCGGCAGAAGGTCGTTGTGCCGACGCTGCCGACCGCCGCACCGCGCTGGGTCGTCGATCCGGACTTCAATCTCGACTTCCATGTCCGGCGGGTGCGGGTATCCGAACCCGGCACCCTGCGCGAGGTGTTCGATCTCGCCGAAGTCATGCTGCAGTCGCCGTTGGACATCTCACGGCCGCTGTGGACGGCCACCCTCGTCGAAGGACTGGCCGACGGCAAGGCGGCCACGCTGCTGCACCTGAGTCATGCGGTCACCGACGGGGTCGGCAGTGTGGAGATGTTCGCCGAAATCTATGACCTGGAGCGCGATCCCGAGCCCCGGCCGCTGCCTCCGCAACCGATCCCGCAGGATCTGACCCCCAATGACCTGATGCGCCAAGGGATCAACCACCTACCCATGGCGATCGTCGGCGGCGCGCTCGGCGCATTGACGGGAGCCGTGTCGGCCGCCGGAAAGGCGGTGCTGGATCCGTTGTCCACGGTGTCCGGGATCCTCGGCTACGCCACCTCGGGCGCACGGGTGTTGAACCGGGCGGCCGAACCCTCGCCACTGTTGCGCCGGCGCAGCCTCACCAGTCGCACCGAGGCGATCGACATCCGGCTCGCCGACCTGCACAAGGCGGCCAAAGCCGGTGGCGGATCGATCAACGACGCGTATCTGGCCGGTCTGTGCGGGGCGCTGCGTCGCTACCACGTCGCCCTCGGCGTGCCGATCAGCACGCTGCCGATGGCGGTGCCGGTGAACCTGCGCGCCGAAGGCGATGTGGCAGGCGGCAATCAGTTCACCGGCGTGAATCTCGCCGCGCCGGTCGGCACGGTCGATCCGGTGGCCCGGATCAAGAAGATCCGGGCACAGATGACGCAACGCCGGGAAGAGCCGGCGATGAACATCATCGGGTCCATGGCGCCGGTGCTCAGCGTGCTGCCGACCGCGGTGCTCGAGGGGATCAGCAGTTCGGTGATCGGCAACGACGTCCAGGCCAGCAATGTCCCGGTGTATCCGGGTGACACCTACATCGCGGGTGCAAAGGTGGTGCGCCAGTACGGTATTGGCCCGTTGCCGGGCGTCGCGATGATGGTGGTGCTGATCTCCCGGGGTGGGTGGTGCACCATCACCGTGCGCTACGACAGGGCAGCCGTGCAGAAGGACGAATTGTGGGCCCGGTGCCTGCTGGAAGCTTTCGACGAAATCCTCGCACTGGCCGGCGATCCGCCACCGCACGCGATCGCGGCATCGTTCGAAGCCAAGCAGGTCGCCTCGGCACGATCGGTGGCGGGCTCGTGAGCGCCGCCGACGAGAAGGACGCAGGCGCCCCGGTCAAGGACCTGCGGTTGCCAGGTTCGGTGGCTGAAATCATGGCCAGCCCAGCGGGTCCGAAGGTCGGGGCGTTCTTCGACCTGGACGGCACACTGGTGGCCGGCTTCACCGCCGTCATCCTCACTCAGGAGCGGCTGCGTCGCCGCGACATGGGGGTGGGGGAGCTGCTGAGCATGATCCAGGGCGCGCTCAACCACACCCTGGGCCGGATCGAGTTCGAGGAACTGATCAGCAAGGCGTCCATGGCGCTGGCCGGTCGGGTGTTGGAGGACCTGGACGAGATCGGCGAGCGGCTGTTCAATCAGCGGATCGAGTCCCGGATCTATCCGGAGATGCGGGAACTGGTGCGCGCGCACGTGGCACGCGGTCACACCGTGGTGCTCAGCTCGTCCGCGCTGACCATTCAGGTCAACCCGGTGGCGCGATTCCTGGGCATCTCCAACACGCTCACTAACAAGTTCGAGACGAACGAGGACGGGCTACTCACCGGTGGCGTGATCAAGCCGATCCTGTGGGGTCCGGGCAAAGCCGCTGCGGTGCAACGCTTTGCGGCCGAGCACGACATCGACCTGAAAGACAGCTACTTCTACGCCGACGGTGACGAGGACGTCGCGCTGATGTACCTGGTCGGCAATCCGCGCCCGACCAACCCCGAGGGCAAGATGGCCGCCGTGGCCAAGCGCCGTGGCTGGCCCATCCTGAAATTCGACAGCCGCGGCGGGGTGGGGTTGCGTCGCCAGATCCGTACGCTGGCCGGCTTCGGCTCCATGGTTCCGGTCGCGGCCGGCGCCGTCGGGCTGGGCCTGCTGACCCGCAACCGGCGGCGCGGCGTGAACTTCTTCACCTCCAACTTCTCCTCGTTGTTACTGGCCACCTGCGGCGTGCACCTCAACGTCATCGGCGCGGAGAACCTGACCGCGCAGCGGCCCGCGGTGTTTATCTTCAATCACCGCAACCAGGTTGACCCAATCATCTCCGGTGCGCTGGTGAAGGACAACTGGGTGGGCGTGGGCAAGAAGGAACTGCAGCGCGACCCGATCATGGGCACGATGGGCAAATTGCTCGACGGGGTGTTCATCGACCGCGACGACCCGGACTCCGCGGTCGAGATGCTGCGCACGGTCGAAGACCGCGCCCGCAACGGCCTGTCCATCGTGATCGCCCCCGAGGGCACCCGCCTGGACACCACCGAGGTCGGCCCGTTCAAGAAGGGGCCGTTCCGGATCGCGATGTCGGCGGGAATCCCCATCGTTCCCATCGTGATTCGCAACGCCGAGATCGTCGCGTCCCGCAACTCCACGACGCTGAACCCCGGAACCGTGGATGTCGCGGTGTTCCCGCCGATTTCGGTCAAGGACTGGACCTTGGACACGTTGTCCGATCGCATCGCCGAGGTCCGCCAGCTCTACCTCGACACTCTGGCGGACTGGCCATACGACGGGCTGCCCGAGGTGGATCTGCACGCGAAGAAGGCGCCGGCCAAGAAAGCCGCCGCGAAGAAAGCTCCGGCGAAGAAGGCTGCTGCGAAGAAGGCTGCTGCGAAGAAGGCTCCGGCCAAGAAGGCTGCCGCGAAGAAAGCTCCGGCCAAAAAGGCCGCCGCGAAGAAGGCCGCCGCGAAGAAGGCTCCGGCCAAGAAGGCTGCCGCTGAGCAACCTCCCAAGCCGACGCCGGACTCCACTCCGCACGAATCGAGCGTGGACCCGAAATCCGTGAGTGAGAGGCGACAAGAGAACTCGGAGCAGTCCGACTCGTCGACCTCCCAGCCCTGAGGTCCGTCGTGACCAGACCGGCCGCCGACACCAGCGCAGTCCTGACTGCCGACGATTCGCTGGTGCTCGCCTCCATGGACACTCCTGTGGAGATGGAGCTGATCATGGATTGGCTGGGCGAGCAGCGAAACCGGCTGCCGCAGAACAGGTTCGACGTGCTGAAGCTGCCGGGCGGTAACGCGTCGCCGGGGGCGCTGACCGCGTTGGTCGAGAAACTCGAATCGTGCGGCGACCGCTCGATCGTGCCGGTCCGGGTGTTCTGGTTGCCCGCCGCCGACCGGGGCAAAGTGGCCAAGGTGGCGGCCCTGCTCCCGGGCCGGGATCCCTACCACCCCAACCAGCGTCAGCAACGGCGCATTCTGCGCACGGAGCCGTGGCGGGCACGGGTGGTGGCCGGCGAGTCGGCCAGCGTGTCCGAACTCCGCCGGCAATGGCGCGACACCACCGTCGGAGAGAACACCCAGGAATTCGCGCAGTTCGTCACCAGGCGGGCGCTGTTGGCGCTGGCGCGGGCGGAGTACCGGATCCTGGGTCCGCAGTACAAGTCCCCGCGCCTGGTGAAGCCGGAGATGTTGGCCTCAGCGCGATTTCGGGCCGGTCTGGAGAAAATCCCCGGGGCCACGGTGGAGGAAGCCGGCCGGATGCTCGACGAACTGGCGACCGGGTGGAGCCAGGCATCGGTCGACGTGATCTCGGTGCTGGGCAAGATGCTCAGCCGCGGGTTCGACCCGGACTTCGACTACGACGAATATCAGGTCGCCGCCATGCGCGCCGCACTGGAATCTCACCCGGCGGTGCTGCTGTTCTCGCACCGGTCCTACATCGACGGGGCCGTGGTGCCGGTTGCCATGCAGGACAACCGGTTACCGCCGGTGCACATGTTCGGCGGGATCAACCTGTCGTTCGGCGTGATGGGGCCTCTGATGCGCCGCTCTGGGACGATTTTCATCCGCCGCAACATCGGTGACAACCCGTTGTACAAGTACGTGCTCAAGGAGTACGTCGGCTACATCGTGGAGAAGCGGTTCAACCTGAGCTGGTCGATCGAGGGGACCCGGTCGCGGACCGGAAAGATGTTGCCGCCCAAGCTCGGTCTAATGAGCTACGTGGCCGACGCCTACCTGGACGGGCGCAGCGAAGACATTCTGCTGCAAGGTGTCTCGATCTGTTTCGACCAGCTGCACGAGATCGCCGAATACGCCGCGTATGCGCAGGGTGCCGAGAAGACACCGGAGGGCTTCAGCTGGCTCTACAACTTCATCAAAGCCCAGGGTGAGCGCAACTACGGAAAGATCTACGTCCGTTTTCCCGAAGCGGTGTCGATGCGGCAGTATCTCGGACCACCCAACGGGCCGATCGCGGGCGATCCCGCCGCTAAACGCCTTGCGCTACAGAAGATGTCGTTCGAGGTGGCCTGGCGGATTTTGCAGTCGACGCCGGTGACCGCGACGGGTCTGGTGTCCGCGTTGCTGCTGACCACCCGCGGCATGGCGCTGACGCTCGATCAGCTGCACCACACCTTGCAGGACTCGCTGGACTACCTCGACCGCAAGCACACGCCGGTCTCCACCAGTGCCTTGCGGCTGCGCTCGCGCGAGGGCGTACGCGCAGGGGTCGACGCCCTCTCCAACGGGCACCCGGTGACTCGCGTGGACAGCGGCCGGCAACCGGTGTGGTACATCGCACCCGCCGACGAACACGCCGCGGCGTTCTACCGGAACTCGGTGATCCACGCGTTCCTGGAGACCTCGATCGTGGAACTGGCGCTGGCGCATGCCCGCAACGCCACCGGTGACCGGGTCGAAGCGTTCTGGGCGCAGGCGATGCGGCTACGTGATCTGTTGAAGTTCGACTTCTACTTCGCCGACTCGGCGGCGTTCCGGGCCAACATCGCCGAAGAGATGGCCTGGCACCAGGATTGGGAAGCCCAGCTTGCCGCCGGGGGCGAAGCCGTCCAGAAGATGCTGTACGCCAAGCGGCCGTTGATGTCGGACGCGATGCTGCGGGTCTTCTTCGAGGCCTACGAGATCGTCGCCGACGTGCTGCGCGATGCGCCGCCGGACATCAGCCAAAAAGAGCTGACCGATCTGGCCCTCGGAGTCGGTCGTCAGTACGTCGCCCAGGGCAGGGTCCGCAGCAGCGAATCGGTGTCGACGCTGCTGTTCGCGACGGCCCGGCAGGTCGTCGCCGACCAGGATCTGATCGCGCCGGCGCCCGACCTGGCCGAGCGGCGGGTGGCCTTCCGCCAGGAACTGCGCAACATCCTGCGTGACTTCGCCTACGTCGAGCAGATCGCCCGCAACCAGTTCGTCGAGCGCGAGTTCCAGATGCGCCAGCGCCGCTCCGAAGAACCGGCGTAAGCACCCGTCCACAGTCGCGGGTTTGTCCACAAGCGCGCCCGGCCACCGTGCCGCGCCGGCAGGTTTCGTCGGTGCCGACGGGCGCAATGGGTCTCAACACAGCACGACCCGAGAGAAAGTTGAGCCAATGTTCGAAACATGGATGACCATCGTCGGCCACATCGTCAACGACCCCCAGCGCCGACGTGTGGGTAGCGAAGAACTGATCAAGTTCCGGGTAGCCAGCAACTCACGCCGGCGGACCGGTGACGGCAACTGGGAGCCGGGCAATTCGCTGTTCATCACCGTGAACTGCTGGGGCCGGCTGGTGACCGGGGTGGGTGCCGCGCTGAGCAAAGGAGCGCCGGTGATCGCGGTGGGTCACGTCTACACCAGCGAGTACGAGGACCGCGACGGCAACCGACGCTCGTCGATGGAGATGCGCGCGACCGCGGTCGGACCGGACCTAGCACGCGCCATCGTGCGCATCGAGAAGCCGAGCTACACCGGTCCTCACCCGGTCGAGAATCCGGTGACCGAGGGTGCCGGCGCGGCTGCCGAACCGACCGAAGCCGCCGTCCCCGGCGACACGGCCGACAGCACCGACGGCGCCGGAGCCCTGCCACTGTCGGCCTAGTGCTCCCGGCCGGTGCATAGGATGGTCCGCGGATATCCAAAGACCAGAAAGGCAACACCGCGGCATGGCTGAGTTCATCTACACGATGAAGAAGGTCCGCAAGGCGCACGGCGACAAGGTGATCCTCGACGATGTGACGTTGAGCTTCTACCCGGGCGCCAAGATCGGCGTCGTCGGCCCCAACGGGGCGGGCAAGTCGAGCGTCTTGCGGATCATGGCCGGACTGGACAAGCCGAACAACGGCGACGCTTTTCTGGCAACCGGCGCGACGGTCGGCATCCTGCAACAGGAGCCGCCGCTCAACGAGGAGAAGACGGTCCGCGGCAACGTGGAAGAGGGCCTCGGCGAGATCAAGGTGAAGCTCGACCGCTTCAACGAAGTCGCCGAGCTGATGGCCACCGATTACTCCGACGAGCTGATGGAGGAGATGGGCCGGCTGCAGGAGGACCTGGACCACGCCGACGCCTGGGACCTGGACTCGCAGCTGGAGCAGGCCATGGACGCGCTGCGTTGCCCGCCGCCGGACGAGCCGGTCACCAACCTCTCCGGTGGCGAGCGTCGCCGGGTGGCGTTATGCAAGTTGCTGCTGTCGAAGCCCGACCTGCTGCTGCTCGACGAGCCGACCAACCACCTGGACGCCGAAAGTGTGCAGTGGCTCGAGCAGCACCTGGCCAGCTACGCGGGGGCGATCCTGGCGGTCACCCACGACCGCTACTTCCTGGACAACGTGGCCGAATGGATCCTCGAGCTCGACCGCGGCCGCGCCTACCCGTACGAGGGCAACTACTCCACGTACCTGGAGAAGAAGGCCGAACGTCTGTCGGTCCAGGGCCGCAAGGACGCCAAGCTGCAGAAGCGGCTGACCGAGGAACTGGCCTGGGTCCGCTCCGGTGCGAAGGCGCGCCAGGCGAAGAGCAAGGCTCGCCTGCAGCGCTACGAGGAGATGGCCGCCGAGGCCGAGAAGACGCGCAAGCTCGATTTCGAGGAGATCCAGATCCCGGTCGGGCCCCGGCTGGGCTCCGTGGTGGTCGAAGTCGAGCACCTCGACAAGGGCTTCGAAGGCCGGACCCTGATCAAGGATCTGTCCTTCACCCTGCCGCGGAACGGCATCGTCGGCGTCATCGGCCCCAACGGTGTCGGTAAGACCACGCTGTTCAAGACCATCGTGGGTCTCGAACAGCCCGACAGCGGCACCGTCAAGATCGGCGAGACCGTGAAGCTGAGCTACGTCGACCAGACGCGCGCGGGCATCGACCCGAAGAAGACGGTCTGGCAGGTGGTCTCGGACGGGCTGGACTACATCCAGGTCGGGCAGACCGAAGTGCCGTCGCGTGCCTACGTGTCGGCCTTCGGATTCAAGGGGCCCGATCAGCAGAAGCCGGCGGGCGTGCTGTCCGGTGGCGAGCGCAACCGGCTGAACCTGGCACTCACCCTCAAGCAGGGCGGCAACCTCATCCTGCTGGACGAGCCGACCAACGACCTGGACGTCGAGACCCTCAGTTCCCTGGAGAACGCACTGGTCAATTTCCCCGGCTGTGCGGTGGTGATCTCCCACGACCGGTGGTTCCTGGACCGGACCTGCACGCACATCCTGTCGTGGGAGGGCGACACCGACAACGAGGCCAAATGGTTCTGGTTCGAGGGCAACTTCGGCGCCTACGAGGAAAACAAAGTGGAACGACTCGGTGCCGACGCCGCGCGTCCGCACAGGGTGACCCACCGCAGGCTCACACGGGACTAGTGTCAGTCTCGCCACGGCCGTGCAGGAGTGGGCAGTCGGGCAGCACCCGCGACGATGCGGCCGGTAGAAACCGCTGAGGAGTGGGGCATCAACCGAGCGGTATCCGTCGCGAGTGGGGAGCAATCGGAATGACGATCGATCCCGGGGCCAGACAAGACGTCGCGGCGTGGACCACGTTCACGCACGGCGCCGAGATCCCTGACTGGGTTTCCCAGGCCTACCGAGACAGCTATCGGGGACCGCGCGACGACGGACCCCACCACTCGAGTGAGTCAGGCTCGGTCATGGCCGCCAGCGTGGTGGATGCCCACTGCCGGCTCGCTCAGCACCGCCCGGCCGGCGAAAGCGCGGTCGCCGTCTATCTGGCCGACGACGAGGCGGGCTTCGGACCCGCGCTGCAGGTGGTGACCGACCAGGGCAGCATGCTGATGGACTCGGTGACAGTGCTGTTGCACCGGCTCGGTCTGGCCTACACGGCGATCATGACGCCAGTGTTCGAGGTACGCCGCGACCCGTCCGGGGAGTTGCAGCGTGTCGAACCGAAAGCCGACGACGCGTCGCCCTATGTGGGAGAAGCCTGGATCCACGTCCAGCTGTCCGCCTCGGTCGACCGCAAAGCCCTCGCCGAGGTCGAGCGGTTGCTGCCCAAGGTTCTCGCCGATGTGCAACGCGTCGCCACCGACGCCGCCGCGATGATCGACACGCTGAGCGAGGTCGCCGCGGCCGTCGACGACGACCCCGAAGGCCGCTACGAAGCACCCGACCGCCAGGAGGTGGCGGCGCTGCTGCGCTGGCTGAACAGGGGGAATTTCCTGCTGCTGGGCTACCAGCGCACCCGGGTGCAGGACGGTCTGGTCGCCGGTGACGGCTCCAGCGGCCTCGGCGTGCTGCGGGCCCGGTCGGGCACCCGGCCGCGGCTCACCGACGAGTCCAAGCTGCTGGTGCTGGCGCAGGCCGCCGTCGGCAGCTACCTGCGCTACGGCGCCTACCCCTATGCCATCGCCATCCGCGAGTACGCCGGGGGCGGTGAGGTCTACGAGCACCGGTTCGTCGGACTGTTCACCGTCGCGGCCATGAACGCCGACGTGCTGGAGATCCCGACGATCTCGCACCGCGTCCGCGACGCGCTCACCCTGGCGGGCAGCGACCCGAGCCACCCGGGACAGCTGTTGCTCGACGTCATCCAGACCGTGCCGCGGCCGGAGTTGTTCACCCTCAGCGCCGAGCAGCTGCTGTCCATGGCGAAAGCCGTCGTGGACATGGGTTCGCAACGGCGGGCGCTGCTGTTCCTGCGCGCCGACCGGCTGCAGTTCTTCGTCTCCTGCCTGGTGTATCTGCCCCGCGACCGCTACACCACCCCGGTGCGCCTGCAGATCGAGGACATCCTGGTCCGCGAGTTCGGCGGCACCCGGCTGGAGTTCACCGCGCGGGTCAGTGAATCGCCTTGGGCGCTGATGCATTTCATGGTGCGGCTGCCGGAGGATTCGCAATCGGGCTCCGTCGACGTCTCCGAAGCCAACCGCAACCGCATCCAGGCGCTACTCAGCGAAGCCGCCCGGACGTGGGCCGACCGGCTCACCGCCGCGGCCCCTACTGCCGCGGTCAGCTACGCCGACGCCGAGCACTACGCGGCGGCCTTCTCCGAGGCCTACAAGCAGGCCGTCGCACCTGCCGAGGCGATCAACGACATCGCCGTCATCAAGGAACTCAGCGACGACTCGGTCAAGCTGGTCTTCTCCCAGGGCGACGAGCACGGGCTCGCCCAGCTCACCTGGTTCCTGGGCGGTCGCACCGCGTCACTGAGCCAGTTGCTGCCCATGCTGCAGAGCATGGGCGTCGTCGTTCTCGAAGAGCGACCGTTCACCGTCACCCGGCCCGACGGATTGCCGGTATGGATCTACCAGTTCAAGATCCAGCCGCACCCGACCATCCCGCTGGCGGCAACCGAGGAGGAACGCGAAGCGGGTGCTCAGCGCTTCGCCGATGCCGTCACCGCGATCTGGCAGGGCCGCGTCGAGGTCGACCGCTTCAACGAGTTGGTGATGCGCGCCGGACTGACCTGGCAGCAGGTGGTGCTGCTGCGCGCCTACGCAAAGTACTTGCGGCAGGCCAACTTCCCCTACAGCCAGTCCTACATCGAGTCGGTGCTCAATGAGCATCCCTCCACGGCGCGCTCGCTGGTCGCGTTGTTCGAAGCGCTGTTCCACCCGAAATCCGCGGGCAGCGGCCGCGATGCGCAGACGGCCGCCGCCGCCGTGGCCGCCGACATCGACGCGCTGGTGAGCCTGGATACCGACCGCATCCTGCGCGCCTTCGCCTCGTTGGTGCAGGCCACGCTGCGCACCAATTACTTTGTGACACGCGAAGGTTCGGCCCGCAGCCGGGATGTGCTGTCGGTCAAGCTCAATGCGCAGCTGCTCGACGAACTCCCATTGCCACGTCCCAAGTTCGAGATCTTCATCTACTCGCCCCGCGTGGAAGGTGTACACCTGCGCTTCGGCCCGGTGGCCCGCGGCGGCCTGCGCTGGTCCGACCGCCGCGACGATTTCCGCACCGAGATCCTGGGCCTGGTCAAGGCGCAGGCGGTGAAGAACGCCGTGATCGTCCCGGTCGGGGCGAAGGGTGGCTTCGTCGTCAAGCGACCACCGCTGCCCACCGGTGAAGCCGCCGCCGACCGCGACGCCGCCCGCGCCGAAGGCGTCGCCTGCTACCAGCTGTTCATCTCGGGACTGCTCGACGTCACCGACAACGTCGACCACGCCACCAAAGCCGTCCACCCGCCACCGCAGGTGGTCCGCCGGGACGGCGACGACGCCTACCTGGTGGTGGCGGCCGACAAAGGCACCGCGACGTTCTCCGACATCGCCAACGACGTCGCCAAGTCCTACGGCTTCTGGCTCGGGGACGCGTTCGCCTCCGGCGGCTCGGTGGGCTACGACCACAAGGCCATGGGCATCACTGCCAAGGGGGCCTGGGAGGCGGTCAAGCGGCACTTCCGGGAGATCGGCGTCGACACTCAGACCGAGGACTTCACCGTCGTCGGCGTCGGCGATATGAGCGGCGACGTCTTCGGCAACGGCATGTTGCTCAGCAAACACATCAGGCTGATCGCCGCCTTCGATCACCGGCACATCTTCCTGGACCCCAACCCCGACTCGGCGACGTCCTGGGTGGAACGGCAGCGGATGTTCGACCTGCCCCGCTCCAGCTGGGACGACTACGACAAGTCGCTGATCAGCGACGGCGGCGGCGTCTACAGCCGCGACCAGAAGGCGATCCCGGTCAGCGCGCAGGTGCGCGACGCCCTCGGCATCGACGGTGACGTCACCGAGATGGCACCGCCCAACCTGATGCGCGCGATCCTGCAGGCGCCGGTGGACCTGCTGTTCAACGGCGGCATCGGCACCTATATCAAGTCCGAGTCCGAGTCCGACGCCGACGTCGGTGACCGCGCCAACGACCCGGTCCGGGTCAACGGGCACCAGGTGCGGGCCAAGGTGATCGGCGAGGGCGGCAACCTGGGCGTGACGGCCCGGGGCCGGGTGGAATTCGACCTGTCGGGCGGCCGGATCAACACCGACGCGATGGACAACTCCGCCGGCGTCGACTGCTCTGACCACGAGGTCAACATCAAGATCCTGATCGACTCGCTGGTCACCGCCGGCAAAGTCCAGCCGGAGGAACGCACGGCGCTGCTCGAGTCCATGACCGACGAGGTCGGCACGCTGGTGCTGCACGACAACGAGGACCAGAACGACCTGATGGGCACCAGCCGCGCCAACGCGGCCAGTCTGCTGCCGGTGCACGCCGACCAGATCAAGTACCTGGTGGCCGAACGCGGGGTCAATCGCGAACTGGAGGCGCTGCCCTCGGAGAAGGAGATCGTCCGGCGCACCGAGGCGGGTCTCGGCCTCACCTCGCCCGAGCTGGCGACGCTGATGGCGCACGTCAAGCTGGCCCTCAAAGAGGACCTGCTGAACACCGAGCTGCCCGACCAGGACGTGTTCGCGTCCAGGCTGCCGGCCTACTTCCCCAAACCGCTGCGGGAACGGTTCACCCCGGAGATCCGGACGCACCAGCTGCGCCGCGAGATCGTCACCACCACGTTGATCAACGACATGGTCGACACGGCCGGCATCAGCTACGCCTTCCGGCTCGCCGAAGACGTCGGTGTCCCGCAGATCCACGCGGTGCGCACCTTTGCCGCCACCGACGCCATCTTCGGCATCGACCACATCTGGCACCGCATTCGCGCCGCCAACCTGCCCGTCGCACTCTCCGACCGGCTGACCCTGGACACCCGTCGGCTCATCGACCGGGCCGGGCGGTGGCTGCTCAACTACCGTCCGCAACCGCTGGCCGTCGGCGCCGAGATCAACCGGTTCGCCGCCAAGGTCAAGGCGCTGACGCCGCGGATGTCGGAGTGGCTGCGCGGGGACGACAAAGCCATCGTCGAGAAGGAGGCCGCGGAGTTCACCGCTCAGGGCGCGCCGCCGGATCTCGCCTACCGGGTCGCGGCCGGGCTGTACCGCTACAGCCTGCTCGACATCATCGATATCGCCGACATCACCGAAGTCGAGACGGCCGAGGTGGCCGACACCTACTTCGCGTTGATGGACCGCCTGGGCACCGACTCGCTGTTGACCGCGGTGTCGGAGCTGCCGCGCACCGACCGCTGGCATTCGTTGGCGCGGTTGGCTATTCGTGACGACATCTACGCGTCGGTGCGGTCGTTGTGTTTCGACGTACTGGCGGCGGGGGAGCCCGACGAAAGTGGTGAGCAGAAGATTGCCGAGTGGGAACACATCAGCGCGTCCCGGGTGGAGCGGGCCCGTCGCACGCTCAACGAGATCCGGGAAAGCGGCGCAACCGATCTCGCGACGCTGTCGGTGGCGGCGCGGCAGATCCGCCGCATGACACGCACCAGCGGACGGGCGTCCTCAGGGTGAGCGTCGGATACGTCGCGGCCGTTCCGGTGCGCTGGTCGGACATCGACATGTACCAGCACGTCAACCACGCCACCATGGTCACGATCCTGGAAGAGTCGCGGGTCCCGTTCCTGAAGGAACCGTTCGGCGCCGACATCACCACCATCGGCCTGCTGATCGCCGACGTCCGGGTCACCTACAAAGACCAACTGCGCCTGATGGATTCGCCGCTGCAGGTGACGATCTGGACCAAACGGCTGCGGGCGGTCGACTTCACGCTGGGCTACGAGGTGCGCTCGGTCAACGCCGACCCGGATTCCAAGCCGGCCGTCATCGCCGAGTCACAGCTGGCGGCTGTGCACATCGAGGAGCAGCGCCTGGTGCGCTTGTCGCCTCATCATCGGGAGTATCTGCAACGGTGGATTCGGTAGCCGAGCGCGGACTGTGGCTGGCCGACCCGGCGCACCGCGCGGACCTGGCCGCATTCGTCGACCACGCGCTGCGTCTCGACGAGGCCGCGGTCATCCGGATCCGAGCCCGGTCTCCGGGCCTGCTGACCGCTTGGGTGGCAACGGGTTTCGACGTGCTTGCCTCTCGCGTGGTGGTCGGCAGGGTGAAGCCCGACGACATGTCGGTGGCCGCCGACGCGTTGGCGCGCGGGCTGCTGGCGCCCTCCGGCGCGGGGTACGTCGACCCGGGTTTTGCGATGGATTCGGCGTGGCGGGGTGGCCTGCCGCCGGAATCCGGCTTCACCCACCTCGATGACATCCCCGCGAAGTTGCTGCTGGACCTGTCCCAACAGGGCGCGGAACTGGCCAAGGAGCACGGCGGAGCACACGGGCCGCCGGTGTCGTTGCTGGACCAGGAGGTTCTCGAGGTCAGCTCCGGCGACGCGCTGGTGGGCGTGCCGATGCGGTGCGTATTCGCTTTGACCGCAATGGGTTTCCTGCCGCAATCTGCTGAGGCCAGCAGCGACGACGAGGTGGTCCGGGTGCGCATCTCGCCCGCCTGGTTGCGTATCGATGCGCGGTTCGGGTCGGTGTACCGGCGGCGCACCCATGCGGCGCTGATGGTGCACTGATCTTCTGAAGACTTTTGGAATCAGGCCGAGTATTACGTGCTGTAAACCATCCACAACGGCAGTACGGAGTTCAGGTAATCCATGAACTTCTTCAGCCCGACGCGGTGCTGGCCGTAGCCGTACGGGTCTTCGGCGTATTCCGGGAATGCGATGCCCAGCCCGAACAGTCCGGGGGCGATGATCCCGTTCTGCGGGTTGTAGTGCAGCGGGCCCCATTGCGGCGTCGCGGGCAGCGTTCTGGGCTCGAAGCCGACCGTGTAGATGGCGCGGTCGCACTCCTGTAGCTTTGCTTCGAATTCGGGGCCTGAAACCCAGTACCGCTCCAGCCGGTCGGGGTACACGCCGTCGATGTTCTCCCGGGCCCACTCCGCCGCCCGGCCTTTGAGTCCGGTGTCGTCGAACAATATCCAATCATCCAGATACACCGCATATTTGAGAGGACTGCGGTAAAAGTTGAGCACCCTCGCGACGGGGAGCCGCAGGAGATGCGGCAACGCGATCATCGTCGAGTGCGAGGAGCCGAAGACCGCGACGGTGGCCCCTTCCAACTGTTGATCGGCGAGCCGTTCCGGGTCCAGCGCCACGTCGACCGGTATCTCCCTCAGGTGCGGATACGACAGGCTCTTCGGCACCGCGCCGACCGCGAGGACGACGTTCTGCGATTCCACCTCACCGAGTTCGGTCTCGATGCGCCAACGCCGTTGCGTCAACGTCAGCGTGGTCGCGGTGGACTGGACGACCTGGACCCGTTCCCGCAGATGCCCGGTGACCCACTGCAGCGGATCGGCTACCAGGGCCAGGGCGCACGTCTCCTCGGGATCGACCTCCTTGAGCGGCGACGGCGGCGCCTCGGCGAACCGAAATGCTTTGGAGCCGTTCAGATATTCCAGAAATGTTCCGGCAATGGTGTTGCTCGACACCGCCCGCCACTTAGCGCCCAGATCGCCCGCGGCGAAAGCTGGGTCAATCCAGGCGATCTTGTCCTCTGGGATTCCGTGGTCGAGCAGTCGTCCGACGGCCGCGATGCCCGCCGGTCCCGCTCCGATCACTGTCCATGCGTAGGGCGCCATGCATCACATATAGAGCAGCGAGTGCCGAAACGCGAAACGCCCGGCTACACCAGCCAGGCCGCGCTGTCGGCCGGCAACTCGCCACTCACCAACGGCGCGCTGGTCAAGATCACCTCTCCCGGCGGCAGTGCGACCGGCTCCTCGCCGGCGTTGAGGACGCACAGCAGTCCGCCGCTGCGCCGGAACACCACCGCCTGGTCGGCCGACGGCAGCCACTCGATCTCCGCGCCGCCGAATTCTGCACGGGATCTGCGTAATTCGAGCGCAGTCCGGAAGAACGACAACGTCGAACCCGGATCGGCGCGCTGCTTCGCCACCGTCAGCCGCGCCCAGTCCGCCGGCATCGGCAACCAGGTGTCGGGATTGCTGGAGAAGCCGAACGGAGGGGTCTCACCGGACCAGGGCAGTGGAACCCGGCACCGGTCGCGGCCGCGCTCGGTATGCCCCGAGCGTTCCCACGTCGGATCCTGGAGTACCTCGTCGGGCAGGTCCACGTCGGGCAGACCCAGCTCCTCACCGTTGTAGAGGAACACCGCGCCGGGTAGGGCGAGCATCAGCATCAGCATGGCCTTGGCCCGTCGCAACCCGACCTCGCCGCCGCCGTAGCGGGTGACCTCACGGCCGACATCGTGGTTGGCCAGGGTCCAGGTCGGGGTGGCGTCTTCCAGCGCCGCCGCTTCCAGCGAGTTCTGGACGGCCTCGCGGATCTCGGTGGCATCGAACTCGGTGCGGGTGAGCCGGAAGTTGAAGCCGAGGTGCAATTCGTCGTGGCGCACGTACTCGGCCCACTGCGCGTTGTCGTGCACCCACACCTCGCCGACGGTGACCGCGGCAGGGTAGTCATCCATGACCGCCCGGATGTCGCGGTGGATCGCGTGCACGTGCGGCCTGTTGAACCGCGGGTCGTCATCGGTGTGGCGCAGGATCTCGACACCCGCCTCCGGCGCGTCCGGTAGCCCCGGCGGCTTGGCCATGCCGTGTGCGACGTCGATGCGGAATCCGTCCACGCCGCGTTCCAGCCAGAACCGCAGCGTCTTCTCGAAGTCGTCGAAGATCTCCGGGTTGTCCCAGTTGAGGTCCGGCTGTTCGGTGTCGAACAGGTGCAGGTACCACTGGCCGGGTTTGCCGTCCGGCTCGGTCACCCGGGTCCACGCCGGCCCGCCGAACACCGATTCCCAGTTGTTGGGCGGCAGCTTGCCGCCCGGCCCGCGCCCGTCGCGGAAGTAGTAGCGATCGCGCTCAGCGCTGCCCGGCCCGGCGGCCAGCGCGTCCTGGAACCAGGGATGTTGCGAGCTGGAGTGGTTGGGCACCACGTCCATGGTGACCTTGATGCCCCGCGCGTGCGCCGCGGTGATCAGCCGCTCGAAAGCGGCGGTTCCGCCGAACAACGGGTCGATGTCGCGCGGGTCGGCGACGTCATAGCCGTGGTCGGCCATCGGGGAGACGGTGACCGGGTTGAGCCAGATCCCGTCCACACCAAGCTGCTCCAAATGGTCCAGCCGGTCGGCCAGGCCGTCGAGATCGCCGACGCCGTCGCCGTCGCTGTCGGCGAACGAGCGCGGATACACCTGGTAGAACACCGCGGACTGCCACCAGAGATCGTCCGGGTCGGCCATCAGAACGCCGAGTTGACCAGGGAGTGGGCGGCCATTTCCAGATACTGAAGCAACTGGCGACGGTGGTCTTCGTCGAGCGTCTGCGAGTCGACCGAGGCGACCGCGGTGTGCATGCACCGCAACCACGCGTCGCGCTCGATCGGGGTGATCCGGAAGGGCACGTGCCGCATCCGCAGCCGGGGATGTCCGCGCTGATCCGAGTAGGTTCGCGGGCCGCCCCAGTACTGCTCGAGGAACATCCGCAGCCGCTCCTCGGCGCCGGAGAGGTCCTCTTCGGGATACAGCGGCCGCAGTATCTCGTCCTCGGCGACCTGCTCATAGAACCGGGCAACGATCGCCTCGAAGGTCTTGGCGCCGCCGACGGCGTCGTAGAACGATTCAGGTGTTTGTTCCATCGCGCTCCATTGTGGGCCACCGCTGTCCGGGCCGCGATTGCTCCCGGTGTTCACCGGATCGACACGGCGCGGCTGACGCAATTGGCGTGCGATTGGCAGCAAATCGTGGTGGACTGTCGGCGGAGGATTTATGGCGCAGCGCAACAAACGCCGCAGCCACCGCAGTTCCGGTGCCGCGGCAAACGGACCCGGCCCTGCGACCGCTTCGTGCCTGCACAGCATTGACACCCATCCCCCTACCCGCTCCGAGACCGCATCAATCTGGAGTCGCCGGCGGGTCCTGCTGCTCAACTCCACCTACGAACCGCTCACCGCATTGCCGATGCGGCGCGCCATCGTGATGGTGATCTGCGGCAAGGCGGACGTGGTGCACGACGATCCGAGCGCGGCCGTCATCCACTCCGCGACCCGCTCGATCGTGGTGCCGTCAGTGATCCAGCTGCGCTCCTACGTTCGGGTGCCCTACCGGGCGCGGGTCCCGATGACGCGGGCCGCGCTCATGCACCGCGACCGCTTCTGCTGCGCCTACTGCGGGGCCAAGGCCGACACCGTCGACCACGTCGTCCCACGCAGCCGCGGCGGCGACCACTCCTGGGAGAACTGCGTCGCATGCTGCTCGACGTGCAACCACCGCAAGGGCGACAAGCTGCTCACCGAGCTGGGCTGGTCGCTGCGCCGCACCCCGCTGCCCCCCACTGGACAGCATTGGCGGCTGCTGTCCACGGTCAAGGAGCTCGACCCGTCGTGGGCGCGCTACCTCGGCGAGGGCGCGGCCTGAATTAGTGGGGTCTGATCTCGCCGGTCGAACCTTCGGTGGGATACGGTTTGCGTCGTGAGCGCAATGGAGATTCACCTCATCTTTATCGGCATCCCGTTCGGGTTGGCGATCGTCCTCGGGCTGATCTTCCTGACCCGCAAGAGCCCGCACCCCGCGACCTACGACCTGTCCCAGAAGTGGACCCACGACCCCATCCTGTGGGCCGCCACCGATGAGGCCGTCGGCGGTCACCACGGCGGGCACGGATCGGAGTTCACGGTTGGAGGTGGCGCAAGTGGCACATGGTGAAGTCGCAACGATCGACCCGGCAGACCTGCCCCGGGGGTGGGTTCTCACCACCAGCGGACGGGTCTCGGGGGTCACCGAGCCCGGCGAGCTCTCGTCGCACTACCCCTTCCCGATCAACGACCTGGTCGCCGTGGACGACGCTTTGAAGTACGCATCCCGGGCGTCCAAGGCGCGGTTCGCCGTCTACCTGGGCGACCTGGGCGGCGACACCGCGGCCCGGGCCCGGGAGATCCTGGCCAGGGTCCCGACGCCCAACAACGCCGTGCTGCTCGCTGTGTCGCCCGACCAGAGCGCCATCGAGGTGGTCTACGGCGCGGAGGTGCGGGGTCGCGGCGCCGAATCCGCGGCACCGCTCGGCGTCGCCGCCGCCTCGTCGGCGTTCGAGCAGGGCAACCTGATCGACGGCCTGGTCAGCGCGATCCGGGTGCTCAGCGCGGGGATCTCGCCGGCTTAGTGCGCGCGTCGAACGTGCAACCACGGTGAGATCCGGGGCAGATTTTCGCCCCGAGGTCACACTGGATGCGGCCCGGGTTTCGCGCGCTACGTGACTCCGTACGAGCGCGCGCTGCGCCAGGCGGATCTGCTGACCGGCCCGCCGTCGGCGGGATATCTGGGCAGATGGCTCGACAACGCCGCGCGCCGGTCGGTCGAGCCGGACGTCGTGGTCAGCGTCGCGCGCACGGGTCTCGTCGGCTCCCTGCACCTGCTGCAGGGATGTGAGGAGATCACCGACCGGCACGGCAAGTCGTACTTTCTCCTTCCGCAGGGTGCCACCGGGGCCGAGGCGCGGATGGCGGTGCTGCTGGCCTACGTCGTCAACGCGGGCACCGACTACGCAGGCGGCGACTTCGCCGAAACGCCGTACTCCGCCGCCGAGGTGCTGCGGATCATGGACCGTCAGCGTGCCAACAGCTGGACCTACGAGCGCGACGTCCGGTTCGTCCACCGCAACGGCGGCCGACTGGCCGCCACGCCGCACGGCATCCTGATGGGATTGGGCGGCAACTGGATTCAGCGGTTGTTCAGCCAGCGAGGTGGCACCACCTGGGGCGACATCTTCATGGTCAACACCCCCCGCGTCGAGGATCCCGCGCAACGGCTGCGAGAGGTCATCAGGTCACCGACGCTCGATCTGGACCGGCTGCTGCACCACGAGGAGGTGCACAGCGCACAGTGGGCCGCGCTGGGCTACGCCGGCATGCTCCGCGCCTACGGCTGGGAGTTGTTGCGCGAGTTGGTCTTCCGCAAGACCAACCGGCTGGAGCTGGCGGCCGGCCTGCGCGACGGTGGCTACCTGTGACCTAGTCCGCCTCGCCGGCATCGAACTTGCGGGCGCGCAGCGACCGCTTCGCCGCGGCCTGGCCCTCCAAGACGAGTCGACGCAGTGACGGCGGCACGTCGGGATCGGCCAGGAACGAGTCCGCGGCCTCGATCGCCTCTTCGCTGATGTCCCAGTACGGGTACAGGCCGATCACCACCGACTGCGCGACTTCGCTGGAGCGTCGCTCCCACACACCCGGGATCGCCTCGAAATAGCGCGCGGCGAAGGGCTTGAGCAGCTCACCCTGCCCCGGTGCTCCGATACCCCCGATGATGGCCCGTGCCGTCGCATTCGCCAGGGTGTCGTCCTCGACGACCGTGGTGAATGCCTTCTCCTTGACCTCGAGTTGCGGCCGGGCCGCCTTCGCCTGAGCGGCGTGCCGCCGGCCGGCTGCGGTGCGGTCCTGCTCCGCCTCGGCGTCGATGCGCGGCGACTCCGGCCCGTCGGCATCGATCGCGCCGGCGGTCGCCAGCGCGGTCACCACCCGCCAGCGCAGGTCGGTGTCGACGTCCAGGCCCGGCAGTCCCTGCCCGGCCGGGTCGCCGTCGAGCAACGCCGCCAGCACCTCGACGTGACGCGGCGACAGCACCGACGTGCACAGCGCGTTGACGAAGGCGAGCTGATGGTCGGACCCGGGCTCGGCGCCGCGGGCCAACTCCAGCAGCCGGTCGGCGAACTGCGGCCAGCCGTGTTCGCGCGCCCACTCCGGCTCGGCGTAAGACCCCACCGCCGTCTGCGCCTGCATCAGCAGCCGCTGCAGCACCGTGACCGCGGTTTCGGCATGGATGCCGCCCGACACCAGGGACACGAAGTCGCGGGCGCGCAGTTCGGCTTCGCGCGTCATCTCCCAGGCCGCCGACCATGCCAGCGAGCGGGGGAGTGGCTCGGCGATGTCGGCGATCCGCTCGAGCACGGTCCGCAGCGAGTCCGGGTCCAGCCGCAGCGAGCAGTACGTCAGGTCGTCGTCGTTGACCAGAATCAGCTTGCCGCGCGAAACACCAACCAGTGCAGGGACATCGGTGTTCGGGCCGTCGACGTCCAGCTCTTCGCGATGGACGCGGACCAGCTTGCCGGACTCGTCGTCATCGTAGATTCCGACGGCAATCCGGTGCACCCTGGTTTCGCCCTTACCCGGCGACGCACCGCTCTGCGTCACCGCGAACCTGGTGAACTTGCCTTCACCGTCGACATCGAAATCCGCGCGCAAGGTGTTGAGCCCAGTGGTTTTCAGCCACTGCTGGCCCCAGGTAGACAGGTCGCGCCCGGACGCGTTCTCCAGCGCGGAGAGCAGGTCGCTGAACGTGGCGTTCCCGAACGCGTGGGTGCGGAAGTAGTCCCGCAGCCCGGCCAGGAAGTGGTCCAAGCCCACGTAGGCGACCAGCTGCTTGAGCACGGAAGCGCCCTTGGCATAGGTGATTCCGTCGAAGTTCACCTCAACCGCGTGCAGGTCGGGGATGTCCGCGGCGATCGGGTGGGTCGACGGCATCTGGTCCTGCCGGTAGGCCCACGACTTCTCGACGGTCGCGAACGTCGTCCATGCCTCGGTGTATTCGGTCGACTCGGCCTGGCACAACACCGAGGCGAAGGTGGCGAAAGATTCGTTGAGCCACAGGTCATCCCACCACGTCATGGTGACCAGGTCGCCGAACCACATGTGCGCCATCTCGTGCAGCACCGTCTCGGCGCGCCGCTCATACGAGGCGCGGGTGACCTTGCTGCGGAACACGTAGTCCTCGAGGAATGTCACGGCGCCGGCGTTTTCCATTGCGCCCGCGTTGAATTCGGGGACGAACAGCTGGTCGTACTTGCCGAACGCATACGGCAGGCCGAAGTTGTTGTGGTAGAAGCCGAATCCCTGTTTGGTCTCGGTGAACAACCGCTCGGCGTCCATGTGGGGCGCCAGCGAACTGCGGCAGTAGATGCCCAGCGGGATCTCGCCGTGCTCGTCGGTGTAGGTGTCGTTCCACACGGCGTACGGGCCGGCGATGAGCGCCACCAGGTAGGTGCTCATCCGCGGCGTGGTGGCGAAGGTGTGGACGCCGTTTTCGACGCTGACCGGCGCGCCGTTGGACACCACCTTCCAGTGCGCCGGGGCGGTCACCGTGAGGTCGAAGGTGGCCTTGAGGTCAGGTTGATCGAAGCACGCGAACATCCGCTTGGCGTCGGCGGTTTCGAACTGTGAGTAGAGATACGTCTCGTCGTCGACCGGGTCGACGAAGCGGTGCAACCCTTCGCCGGTGTTGGAGTAGCGGCAGTCGGCGTCGACCACGACGACATTGCGGTCGGCCAGTCCCGGCAGGGCGATGCCGGTCGACTCGTCGTAGCCGGAGACGTCGAGATCCTGACCGTTGAGACTGGCGCTGTGGACGGTGTCCGCGGCGATGTCGATGACCGAGTCGGCACCGGCGAGCGCGTCGAACACCACGGTGGTGGTGGAGCGGAAGGTGCGCTCGCCCGGCGCGCCCGACCCGTCGGTGACGTCGAGGTTGATCTGGTAACTGTGCACGGTGATCAGTGCGGCGCGTTCGACCGCCTGATCCCGGGTGAGGTTGGGAAGGGCCACGCGCTCCAACATATCGGCCGTCGGGGAGCGCAGCGCGGCGGGAACAGTCTCGGCGGAGCTACGGTTGTGTCTGAGCGGTTACCCGAATTGTCTATGAGAGGACCGCAGCAATGGCCGAGAACGCCTCCTCGAAAAACAAAGCCGACTTCTGGTTCGACCCGCTGTGTCCGTGGTGCTGGATCACCTCGCGCTGGATTCTCGAAGTCGAGAAAGTCCGCGACATCGAAGTGAACTTTCACGTGATGAGCCTGGCGGTGCTCAACGAGAACCGCGAAGACCTTCCCGAGCAGTACAAGGAGATGATGGTCAGGGCGTGGGGGCCGGTGCGGGTGGCGATCGCCGCCGAGCAGGCCCACGGCGCCAAGGTGCTCGACCCGCTCTACACCGCGATGGGCACCCGGATTCACAACGAGGGCAATAAAGATCTCGACGAGGTGGTCAAACTCGCGCTGGCCGACGCCGGTCTCCCGGCCGAACTCGCTGCGGCCGCCACCAGTACTGAGTACGACGAAGCGCTGCGCAAGAGCCACCACGCCGGCATGGACGCGGTAGGCCCCGACGTCGGCACACCGACCATCCACGTGAACGGGGTGGCGTTCTTCGGACCCGTGATCTCGAAGATCCCGCGCGGCGAGGAAGCCGGCAAGCTGTGGGACGCCTCGGTGACGTTCGCGTCCTACCCGCACTTCTTCGAACTCAAGCGGACGCGCACCGAGCCGCCCCAGTTCGACTAGCCCGGCGATCGCAGCGCGGCGTAGCCGTGTGCAGCGGGTCGCCGCGGTCGGGACGACTCGACTGTGAACCGTGCGACGCGACACGCCGCGGTTGCGTCGCACGGTTCACTTTCGGCACGAGCCAGTGCGGGGACCGGGTCCCCGCTGATGCACAATGTCCGGCATGCGCGTCTACCTGGGTGCTGACCACGCCGGCTTCGAGCTCAAGCAACAGATCATCGAGCATCTGAAGAAGACCGGGCACGAGCCGATCGACTGCGGCGCCTTCGCCTACGACGCCGAGGACGACTACCCGGCGTTCTGCATCGCCGCGGCCGAGCGCACCGTCGCCGACCCGGACAGCCTGGGCATCGTGCTCGGTGGTTCGGGCAACGGCGAACAGATCGCGGCCAACAAGGTGCCCGGCGCGCGGTGCGCGCTGGCCTGGAGCGTGCAGACCGCTTCGCTGGCCCGCGAACACAACAACGCGCAGCTGATCGGCATCGGCGGTCGCATGCACACGCTCGACGAGGCACTGGCCATCGTCGACGCGTTCCTGGCCACGCCGTGGTCGAAAGCCGAACGCCACCAACGTCGTATCGACATCCTCGCCGAATACGAACGCACCCACCAGGCGCCGCCGGTGCCCGGCGCGCAGAACTGAGAGCCCGTGCCCGAAGGCCACACGCTGCACCGGCTGGCCCGGTTACATCAGAAGCGCTACGCCGGTGGCCCGGTGGCGGTATCCAGCCCGCAGGGCCGATTCACCGATGCGGCCGCCGTGGACGGAGCGGTACTGCGGCGCGCCAGCGCCTGGGGTAAGCACCTCTTTCACCACTACGCACACGGCCCGGTGGTGCACGTGCATCTCGGGCTCTACGGCGTCTTCACCGAGTGGGAACGGACCGAGGGCGAGCCGGTTCCGGAACCCGTCGGCCAGGTGCGGATGCGCATGGTCGGCGCCGAGTACGGCACCGATCTTCGTGGCGCGACGGTGTGCGAAGTGCTCGACGCGGGCCAGGTCGACGATGTGATCGCCCGCTTAGGGCCCGACCCGTTGCGCGCCGACGCCGACCCGGCGTGGCCGTGGGCGCGAATCTCCAAGTCGCGCAGGCCGATTGGTGCGCTGTTGATGGACCAGACGGTGATGGCCGGCGTCGGCAACGTCTACCGAAGCGAGCTGCTGTTCCGCCACCACATCGACCCGTACCGGCCCGGGCAGAAGATTTCGGAGGCGGAGTTCGCGGCCGCCTGGACCGACCTGGTGGCGCTGATGAAGGTCGGGTTGCGGCGGGGCAAAATCGTCGTCGTCCGTCCCGAACACGACCACGGTGCGCCGTCCTACGCGCCGGGACGTCCGCGCACCTACGTGTACCGGCGTGCCGGTGATCCGTGCCGGGTATGCGGCGAGACGGTACGTACCGCGGTGCTCGAAGGCCGAAACGTCTTCTGGTGCCCGAACTGTCAGTCCTGACGCCGAGTGTGAACGTCCCGACGGGACACGCCGCGACAGCGTCGGGAAATTCCCTTTCGACGCGAAGTATGGGGCGCGGTCAGCCGACCTCGACCCCGAGCGCGCGGTACACCTCGTTGCTCAGGGCGACACTGCGCGGGTCGGCGTTGGCCTTGCTGGCGTCGAAACGGTTGGACACGTAGCTGTAGCCGATCCGGTGCTCCAAGTCCACGAAAGCGAAGGAGCCACCCAGACCGCCGTGGCCGAACACGTGCGGGTTGGGTCCGTTGATGCAGCGCTGGTTGAGCATGTAGCCCAGGCCCCAGCCGTGATCGGCCACGCGCGGGCCCAGCACCAGGTCGGGTTCGAAACCGCCCTGGCACACGCGCACCCGATCCATGTGTTCGCGGCTGAGCAATTTCTCCTGAGCGAGCGCGTTGTAGAACGTGGCCATGCCGAGCGCGGACACCTGTGCGTTGGTGCCGGGGAACTCGAGCTGCCGCCACAGGTGCAGGTTCTCGGTGTCCAGGTCGTCATCGGCCAGGAACCCCATCGAAATCGACATCCCGGCCTTGGGGTGGTCGTCCAGGCTGGTCGGGTCACTCGGGGCCTGCAGTTCGGCCAGCAGCTGACGGCCGGTCGGCTTGTTCACCCGCTCGGCGCAGCGCAGTTGCTCGGACTGGGTCAAACCGATGTGGATTTCGGCGCCGATCGGTTGTGCGATCTCGGTCCGCAGATACTGCCCGATGGTCCGGCCGGTGACGCGCCGGAACACCTCGCCGAGGATGAACCCGAAGGTCGTCATGTGGTAGCCCTGCGCGGTGCCCGGCTTCCACCAGGGTTCGGCGACGGCAAGCTGCCCACAGACATAGTCCCAGTCGCAGAGTTGCTCGGTGGTCACCCGGGTGCGCGGGCCGATCACTCCCGACCGGTGGCTCATCACCATGGCCAGCGTGATGTCCTCCTTGCCGGCCTGCCCGAACTCCGGCCAGTACCGGGAGATCGGAGCGTGCAGGTCCAGCTCCCCGCGGTCGGCGAGTTGGTGGACGCAGGTGGACGTCAGGCCCTTGGTGCCGGACAGCACCGTGGTCAGAGTGTCTTCCTGCCAGGGGCGCCTGCCGGCGTTGTCGGCGTGTCCGCCCCACAGATTGACGACAAGAGTCCCGTCGACCCAGACGGCGACCGCTGCGCCCGCTTCTGCGCGCAGCACGAAATTCTGCTCGAACGCGTCGCGCACTCCGGCGAAGTCCGACGCGCACGAGCCGTGAACGCTGACGCTTTTGACGTCGCTCATGGCGCCTTTCTGGTCGAGCAGAGCGTGAGCTCAGAGCGGGCGACGGGAATCGAACCCGCGTAGCTAGTTTGGAAGACTAGGGCTCTACCATTGAGCTACGCCCGCAAGTATTAGTCGAGCGAGACTGTACGTGGTGGTGGAGATCAAATCTAATCGACGCAGTCATGTGACCGCTCCGTGAGCTGCCAGGTCCCCGGAGGTCTCTGCGGGCCCGGTGCTGCCGGGCCGTAGGATCGCGTGGTCAGCGCGGGGTGTAGCGCAGCTTGGTAGCGCATCCGCTTTGGGAGCGGAAGGCCGCAGGTTCAAATCCTGTCACCCCGACCAGATCGCCCGGCGCACCGCCGCACGCAAACACGACACACCGAGGAGCACGCCGTGAAGAGCACCGTGACGCAGTTGAGCCCTACCCGGGTTCGCATCAACGTGGAGGTGCCGTTCCCCGAACTCGAGCCCGATTTCCAGCGGGCCTACAAGGAGTTGGCCAAGCAGGTTCGGTTGCCGGGCTTCCGGCCCGGCAAGGCGCCGGCCCGGCTGCTCGAGGCGCGCTTCGGCCGCGAGGCCCTGCTCGACCAGGTCATCGAGGACGCCGTGCCCAGCCGCTACGGCCAGGCCCTCACCGAGTCCGACGTGCAGCCGATCGGCCGGCCCAACATCCAGGTGACCCACAAGGAATACGGAGAGCAACTGCAGTTCTTCGCCGAGGTCGACGTCCGCCCCAAGCTGGAGATTCCGGACCTGGACGCGCTGAGCGTCTCGGTCGAACCGGTCGAGGTCTCCGACGACGAGGTCGATGCCGAACTCCAGTCGCTGCGCGCCCGGTTCGGCACGCTGACCGGCGTGGACCGGCCCGTGCAGACCGGTGACTTCGTCTCGATCGACCTCTCCGCGACCGTGGACGGCGAAGACGTGCCCGGTGCCGCCGCCGAGGGGCTGTCGCACGAGGTCGGTTCCGGTCGCCTGATCGCGGGACTCGACGACGCGCTCGTCGGGCTCGCCGTGGACGAGTCCAAGGTCTTCACCGCCACGCTGGCGACCGGCGAACACGCCGGCCAGGAGGCCGAGGTCACCGTCACGGTCAAGTCGATCAAGGAACGCGAACTGCCCGAGCCGGACGACGAGTTCGCGCAGCTCGCCAGCGAGTTCGACACCATCGACGAGTTGCGGGAGAGCCTCGGCGAGCAGGTGCTGAAAACCAAGCGCGCGCAGCAGGCGGACCAGATCCGCAACGCTGCCCTGGACGCCCTGCTCGAGCAGGTGGACGTCCCGGTGCCGGACGCGATTGTGCGCTCCCAGATCGACGAGACCCTGCAGGCCGCCATGAGCGGTCTGAATCAGGACCAGGTGAAGTTCAACGAGGTGCTCGAACAGCAGGGGTCCTCGCGCGCCGAGTTCGACGCCGAAGCCCGTGCGGCCGCCGAGAACAACGTCAAGCGCCAGCTGCTGCTCGACGCCATCGCCGACGAGCTCGATGTCCAGGTCGGCCAGGAAGACCTGACCGAGCGACTGGTGCTGACGTCACGGCAGTACGGCATCGAGCCGCAGCAGCTGTTCGCCTACCTGCAGGAGAACAACCAGCTCGCCGCGATGTTCGCCGATGTGCGGCGCGGCCTGGCCGTCGCCGCGGTGATCGAGAAGGCCACCGTCACCGACACCGAGGGCAATGCCGTCGACACCAGCGAGTTCTTCGGCAAGCGGCACGCGGACCACGACCACGATCACGGTCATGACCATGACCACGACCACGATCACGACCACGACCACGACCACGGCGGGGACGACGAGGCGGCGGCTGCGGCTGAGCCGGCCGCCGAAGCCCCCGCTGCCGCGGGAGCAGTAGCCGAGGCTGACGCTGCCTCCGAAACTTCCTCAGCAGCTCCCGAAGCAGCCCCCGCCGAAGCCGAGGACAAGCCGAAGAAGAAGGCCAAGAAAGCCAAGAAAGCCGACGCCGACACGGCCGATGAACCGACCGCATGACGCTGTGAGCGAACGCGCCCGTTTCAGGGGGTCAAAGGGCGGGTCCGGTTGGTTAGTGTCGGTCCAACAAGCTATTCGAGAAAGCAGGTACTTCAGTCGTGACTGACATGCGTGGGAACTCGGTGGGTCTCAACCTCACGGACTCCGTCTATGAGCGCTTGCTGTCCGAGCGCATCATCTTCCTGGGGTCGGAGGTGAACGACGAGGTCGCCAACCGGCTGTGTGCGCAGATTCTGCTGCTCGCCGCCGAGGACGGCGACAAAGACATCAACCTCTACATCAACTCCCCGGGTGGATCGATCAGCGCCGGGATGGCCATCTACGACACCATGGTGCTGGCGCCCTGCGACATCGCCACCTATGCGATGGGAATGGCCGCCTCGATGGGCGAGTTCCTGCTGGCGGCGGGCACCAAGGGTAAGCGCTACGCGCTGCCGCACGCGCGCATCCTGATGCACCAGCCGTTGGGCGGGGTGACGGGCAGCGCGGCCGACATCGCCATCCAGGCCGAGCAGTTCGCCGTCATCAAGAAGGAGATGTTCCGGCTCAACGCCGAGTTCACCGGCCAGTCGATCGAGCGCATCGAGGCCGACTCCGACCGCGACCGCTGGTTCACCGCACCCGAAGCGCTGGAATACGGCTTCGTCGACCACATCATCACGCGCGCCGCCCACATCAGCAACGGAGAAGTCCAGTGAACCCTCTGAACCCGCAGACCCAGCCGCAGGCGCGCTACATCCTGCCGTCGTTCATCGAACACTCCAGCTTCGGCGTCAAAGAGTCCAACCCGTACAACAAGCTGTTCGAGGAACGCATCATCTTCCTCGGTGTCCAGGTCGACGACGCGTCGGCGAACGACATCATGGCGCAGTTGCTCGTGCTGGAGTCGCTGGACCCCGACCGCGACATCACCATGTACATCAACTCGCCGGGCGGTGGCTTCACCTCGCTGATGGCCATCTACGACACCATGCAGTACGTGCGCGCCGACATTCAGACGGTGTGCCTGGGTCAGGCCGCGTCGGCCGCCGCGGTCCTGCTGGCCGCCGGCACCCCGGGTAAGCGGATGGCGCTGCCGAACGCGCGGGTGCTGATCCACCAGCCGTCGCTCTCGGGTGTGATCCAGGGGCAGTTCTCCGACCTGGAGATCCAGGCCGCCGAGATCGAGCGGATGCGCACGCTGATGGAGACGACGCTGGCCCGCCACACGGGCAAGGACGCCGCGACGGTCCGCAAGGACACCGACCGGGACAAGATCCTGACCGCCGAAGACGCCAAGGAGTACGGGATCATCGACACCGTCCTCGAGTACCGCAAGCTGTCGGCGCAGAACACCTGACGGGCGAGCAGACGCGAAATCGCCCCGGGACGCGCGTTCCGGGGCGATTTTGCGTCTGCTGGCGGGACGGGGTCGCGGTAGGGTTGATGCCTGGTGGTCCGCTCCCGGAGGGCCCACCAGCGTCGGCGGGGTTACGACCGCGACACGCCAGGGACACGTATTGCGCGTCCCGGCGAGTGGCGGACCCCGTCGGAGGATATGTTGCACTCACACGAGAAGTACCCAGCGGAGTGAGCACCAGCAAATACCAAGGAAGCTATTCGGCGTTATCGGTCGCGACAGGCCGGAACAAACGGGTAGCGTCGTGGGATACACGCGGCAGGCAAGACGAACGGCGACACAGGAAGTAGGCCCTGAGGCATCATGGCGCGCATCGGAGACGGCGGTGACTTGCTGAAGTGCTCGTTCTGCGGGAAGAGCCAAAAGCAGGTCAAGAAACTCATTGCGGGTCCCGGTGTGTACATCTGCGATGAGTGCATCGACCTGTGCAACGAGATCATCGAAGAGGAGCTCGCCGACGCCGACGACGTGAAGCTCGACGAGCTGCCCAAGCCCATCGAGATCCGGGACTTCCTGGAGGGCTACGTCATCGGGCAGGACACCGCCAAGCGGACGCTGGCTGTCGCGGTCTACAACCACTACAAGCGTATCCAGGCCGGGGAGAAGGGTCGCGACTCCCGGTACGAGCCGGTCGAGTTGACCAAGTCCAACATCCTGATGCTCGGTCCCACCGGCTGCGGCAAGACCTACCTGGCCCAGACCCTGGCCAAGATGCTCAACGTGCCCTTCGCCATCGCCGACGCCACCGCGTTGACCGAGGCCGGTTACGTCGGTGAGGACGTCGAGAACATCCTGCTCAAGCTCATCCAGGCCGCGGACTACGACGTCAAGCGCGCCGAGACCGGCATCATCTACATCGACGAGGTCGACAAGATCGCCCGCAAGAGCGAGAACCCGTCGATCACTCGCGACGTCTCCGGTGAGGGCGTTCAGCAGGCGCTGCTGAAGATCCTGGAAGGCACCCAGGCGTCGGTGCCCCCGCAGGGCGGCCGCAAGCACCCCCACCAGGAATTCATCCAGATCGACACCACCAACGTGCTGTTCATCGTGGCGGGCGCGTTCGCCGGTCTGGAGAAGATCATCTACGAGCGGGTCGGCAAGCGGGGTCTGGGCTTCGGCGCCGAGGTGCGCTCGAAGGCCGAGATCGACACCACCGACCACTTCGCCGAAGTGATGCCCGAGGACCTGATCAAGTTCGGCTTGATCCCCGAGTTCATCGGACGCCTCCCGGTGGTCGCCTCGGTCACCAACCTCGACAAGGAGTCGTTGGTCAAGATCCTGTCGGAGCCGAAGAACGCTCTGGTGAAGCAGTACACCCGGCTGTTCGAGATGGACGGCGTGGAGTTGGAGTTCGCCGAAGACGCGCTGGACGCGATCGCCGACCAGGCCATTCACCGCGGCACCGGCGCTCGCGGTCTGCGCGCCATCATGGAGGAAGTCCTGCTGCCGGTGATGTACGACATCCCGAGCCGCGACGACGTCGCCAAGGTGGTCGTCACCAAGGAGACCGTGCAGGACAACGTGCTCCCGACGATCGTGCCGCGCAAGCCTTCCCGTTCCGAGCGCCGCGACAAGAGCGCCTGACCGCTGGCAGTTCCGCCTGCGAAGTCGGCATGACCGCAGGCGAACTTGGGTAACTACTGTGGGTGCCCGGTGACGCTGTTTCGCGGCGCCTGGCGCGCTCGCTGGACCTGCTGAACCTACTGCTCGCTGACGTTCGCGACGGCCTGGGTCCATACCTGTCGATCTATCTGTTGATCACCCACCACTGGGATCAGGAATCGATCGGTTTCGTGATGGCGATCGGTGGCATCGGTGCCATAGTCGCGCAGGCTCCGGTCGGCGCCCTGGTCGACACAACGACGGCCAAGCGCGGCCTGATCATCGTCGGCGCGCTGATCGTGACCGCCGGCTCCCTGGCAATGCCGCTGTTTCCGCGCCTGTATCCGATCTCCTTCCTTCAGGTCATCACCGGCATGGCCGGCTCGATCTTCGCGCCGGCACTGGCCGCCATCACGCTGGGTGTGGTCGGCCCGCGATTCTTCGCCCGCCGCATCGGGCGCAACGAGTCGTTCAACCACGCCGGCAACGCGGCGGCCGCGGCGGTCACCGGGGGACTGGCCTACTTCTTCGGTCCAGCCGTGGTGTTCTGGGTGCTGGCCGCGATGGCCGCCGGGAGCGTGGCCGCGACCTTGTGGATACCCGGTGACGTCATCGACCACGACGTCGCCCGCGGCATGGACCACCCGCCCGGCGGAGGTCACCGGCAGGTGCAACCGGTGACCGCGCTGCTGCGCAACCGCAGGCTCGTGACGTTCGCGGTGGCGGTGGTGGCATTCCACTTCGCCAACGCCGCAATGCTGCCCCTGGTCGGGCAACTGCTGGCGCTGCATAACAAAGACGTCGGTACCGCCCTGATGGCGGCGTGCATCGTCGCCGCGCAACTGGTGATGGTCCCGGTCGCCTACCTGGCCGGCGCCAGAGCCGACGCCTGGGGCCGCAAACCAATCTTCCTGATCGGCTTCGCGGTGCTCACCGCGCGCGGCTTTCTGTACACGCTGTCGGACAACTCGTACTGGCTGGTGGGCGTGCAGTTGCTGGACGGAGTCGGCGCCGGAGTTTTCGGTGCGCTGTTCCCACTGGTGGTCCAGGACGTGACGCACGGGACGGGCCGGTTCAACGTGAGCCTGGGCGGCGTCACCGCGGCGATGGGGATCGGGGCCGCGGTCTCCAACTACGTGGCCGGCTCGATCGTCGTCGCCGCCGGATATCACACGGCGTTCCTGTCGCTTGGGGCTATCGCGGGCGCGGGATTCGTCCTGTATCTGATAGCCATGCCGGAGACGGGACCGAAAACAGGCTCGAAAACAGGCACCGAAACGCGATCGGAAACCCGGCCGGACACCGCCACGCCGATAAAGTGACCAATACCACAGTTTTGTTCCTGCCCGCACCCGGCGTCAGCCTGACATCGGCTTTTACCTGCATACTCGCCGGTAACAAGCTTAAGAGTACGGCTGTACACCCTTAGAGAAGTGTCATAATTGGTACCGCCAGTGACATAAAACGTGACAGCGGAGACGGCACTTCAGCGCGCGTAATCTGGACTGCAGCGGAGTGCCTGTCCGGATACCAAGTTGGAAGGCGGAGACGTGAATCCGAACGGCAACGGCGCCGGGGAAGAGTCTCAGAATGGGTCCAGTCGACAGCGACTGGAGAATGTCGTCATCCGATTCGCGGGAGACTCCGGCGACGGCATGCAGTTGACCGGTGACCGATTCACCTCGGAGGCCGCTCTTTTCGGCAACGACTTGGCCACGCAGCCTAACTATCCGGCCGAGATTCGCGCTCCGGCAGGCACATTGCCCGGCGTCTCGTCTTTCCAGATCCAGATCGCCGACTATGACATCCTGACCGCCGGGGACCGTCCCGACGTTCTGGTGGCCATGAATCCAGCCGCGCTAAAGGCCAACATCGGCGACCTGCCGCGCGGGGGAATGGTGATCGCCAATTCCGACGAATTCACCAAGCGCAATCTCACCAAAGTCGGTTATGTGACCAATCCTTTGGAGTCCGACGAGCTCGAGGAATACGTGGTGCACTCCGTGCCGATGACCACGCTGACCCTCGGGGCCGTCGAAGCGATCGGCGCCACCAAGAAGGACGGCCAGCGCGCCAAGAACATGTTCGCCCTCGGCCTGCTGTCGTGGATGTACGGGCGGCCGGTCCAGACCAGCGAAACCTTCATCAGGGAGAAGTTCGCCCGCAAGCCCGACATCGCCGAGGCCAACGTGCTGGCGCTGAAGGCCGGCTGGAACTACGGCGAAACCACCGAGGCGTTCGGGACCACCTACGAGGTGTCCAAGGCCTCGTTGCCGCCCGGCGAGTACCGGCAGATCTCCGGCAATACCGCACTGGCCTACGGCATTGTCGCCGCCGGCCACCTGGCCAACAAGCAGGTGATGCTCGGCAGCTACCCGATCACCCCGGCGTCGGACATCCTGCACGAGCTGTCCAAGCACAAGAACTTCAACGTCATCACCTTCCAGGCCGAGGACGAGATCGGTGGCATCTGTGCCGCGATCGGCGCCTCCTACGGTGGGGCGCTCGGCGTCACCAGCACCTCGGGACCGGGAATCTCGCTGAAATCCGAAGCCATGGGCCTGGCCGTGATGACCGAGCTGCCGTTGATCGTCATCGACGTCCAGCGCGGCGGACCGTCCACCGGTCTGCCCACCAAGACCGAGCAGGCCGACCTGCTGCAGGCGTTGTTCGGCCGCAACGGCGAGTCACCGGTGGCGGTGGTGGCTCCGCGGTCGCCCTCCGATTGCTTCGAGACCGCGGTGGAGGCGGTGCGGATCGCGGTGTCGTACCACACCCCGGTGATCCTGTTGTCCGACGGCGCGATCGCCAACGGCTCTGAGCCCTGGGCGATTCCGGACGTGACCTCGTTCGAGCCGATCAAGCACATCTTCGCCAAACCGGGTGAGCCCTTCGAGCCGTACGCCCGGCACCGCGACACCCTCGCCCGCCAGTTCGCGGTGCCCGGCACCCCCGGGCTCGAGCATCGGATCGGGGGGCTAGAAGCGGCCAACGGATCAGGGGACATCTCTTACGACCCCACCAACCACGACCTGATGGTCCGGATCCGCAAGGCCAAGATCGACGGCATCCGGGTTCCGGACCTCGAGGTCGACGACCCCACCGGTGACGCAGAGCTGCTGCTGCTCGGCTGGGGGAGTTCCTACGGTCCGATCGGTGAAGCCTGCCGGCGCGCGCGCCGCCGGGGCAAGAAGGTGGCGCACGCCCACCTTCGGTACCTGAACCCGTTCCCGGCGAACCTGGGCGACGTGTTGCACCGATACCCCAAAGTGGTGTGCCCCGAGATGAACATGGGCCAGCTCGCAATGTTGTTGCGTGCCAAGTATTTGGTCGACGTGAAATCGGTGACCAAGGTCAAGGGCGTCTCGTTCCTGGCCGACGAGATAGGCCGGTTCATCCGGGCCGCGCTGGCCGGAAGACTGACCGAGCTCGAGCAGGACAAGACCATAATCGCCAGATTGTCGGCGGCCCACGTTGAAGCGGGGGTCAGCGCGTGAGGTCAGGCGAAGCGATGAGGAGGAGCGGCGCCCGTGACTAGCCTGATCGGCACCAATCTGGGTGTGACCCCGAGAGTGACCAAGAACGACGGGGTGCCTCGGCTGTCTGAAGAAGACCCGCCGCAGAAGGGCAAGGACTTCACCAGCGAGCAGGAGGTGCGCTGGTGTCCGGGGTGCGGTGACTACGTCATCCTCAACACCATCCGCAACTTCCTGCCCGAGCTCGGGTTGCGCCGCGAGAACATCGTTTTCATCAGTGGTATCGGCTGCTCGAGCCGGTTCCCGTATTACCTGGAGACCTACGGTTTCCACTCGATCCACGGCCGCGCGCCGGCCATCGCCACGGGGTTGGCGCTCGCGCGCGAGGACCTGTCCGTCTGGGTGGTCACCGGCGACGGTGACGCGTTGTCGATCGGCGGCAACCACCTCATCCACGCGCTGCGCCGCAACGTCAACCTCACCATTCTGTTGTTCAACAACCGCATCTACGGCCTGACCAAGGGCCAGTACTCGCCGACCTCGGAGGTTGGCAAGGTCACCAAGTCGACGCCGATGGGTTCGCTGGACCACCCGTTCAACCCGGTGTCGCTGGCGTTGGGGGCCGAAGCGACTTTCGTTGGGCGCGCACTGGATTCGGATCGTGCCGGCCTGACGGAGGTGCTTCGGGCCGCGGCCCAGCACCGTGGGGCCGCGCTGGTCGAGATCATGCAGGACTGCCCGATCTTCAATGACGGCTCGTTCGACGCGCTGCGCAAGGAAGGCGCCGAGGAGCGGGTGATCAAGGTCCGCCACGGAGAGCCGATCGTGTTCGGCGCCAATGGCGAGTACTGCGTGGTGAAGTCGGGCTTCGGTCTCGACGTGGCCAAGACCGCCGACGTCGCTCAAGAGGAAATCGTGGTGCACGACGCGCACGGCGATGATTCGGCGTACGCATTCGCGTTGTCGCGCTTGTCGGATCAGAACCTCGACCACATGGTGATGGGCATCTTCCGCGACATCAGCCGACCCACCTATGACGACGCCGCCCGCTCGCAGGTAGAGTCCGCCCAGAATTCGATCCCATCGGATGAAGCCGCCCTGCAGTCGCTGCTGCGCGGGCGTGATACCTGGACCGTGGACTGAGGTGGCGAGTGGCTGAAGACGTTGCACTGGCCGGCGTCGTCGTCGCCGGCGGCGAATCGCGCCGGATGGGCCGTGACAAGGCCACCCTGCCGCTGCCCGGCGGGACGGGCACGATGGTGGAGCGTGTGGTTGACGTTGTGTCGCAACGCTGTTCGCCGGTCTACGTGATGGCGGCGCCGGGACAACCGCTGCCCGCGCTGTCGGTGCAGATCTTGCGCGACGAGGTGCGCGGGCTGGGCCCACTGCCGGCGACCGGACGCGGACTGCGGGCCGCCGCGGCGGCCGGGGCGCGCTACGCGTTTGTCGCTGCGGTCGACATGCCTTCTCTGACAGTCGATTTGATCGAAGAACTGTTCCGCCTCGCCGTCGAGACCAACGCCGAGGTGGTAATGCCGTGGGACGGTCGCAGCCACTACCTCGCCGCGATCTACCGCACGGACCTCGCCGACCGCATCGACGCGTTGGTCGCCGCCGGCGCGCGCAAAATGAGCGACCTCATCGACGCGTCGGATGCTCAGCAGATCGTGCTGACGGAATCCGAAGCGCTGACCAACGTGAACACGGTGGACGATTTGCGGACCCCGGTGCGTCAGGGACGTTGACGGTTCCCTTGCGCCGGTGACGGCGTTGCGCCACAACATCTTTGAAGCGGGCTCACGTCGTGCTCCGAGACATGGTGAATTCAAAGAACATTCACATGAACCCTGGTTTTCGCTGGATACCGATGTCCGTGAAAGCTTTTGTGACAGACGCCAATTGAAATGGTGAGTTGTGTGCCACGTCACCCTGCCATCGTTATCTTCACGTGTTGTTGGTCGCGCGTCGGATAGCGAAATCCGGTGGCCCAGCTCACAATATCGGCGTGATTCGGCTCACGAAGAAGGGGTAGTCCGGAGCGGCCGACGGGCGCCGGAATCCGTCGTCTGACCTGCACAGACCATTCCTGTACCGATCCGTGATCGACTCGTTATCGGTATGGGATACCCAACTTTGCCGAAGTGACGAATCCAAATCGTTATCGTACGGTCCTTTTAGCCCAAAAATGGGCACCAAAAATAATTGGAAAATTGAATCCACGGACCCGCGTGTGAGCGGAGTGGGAGACGGCACTCGATAGGGGTGCCGCCCCGCAGGCGTCGGCCAGCGGCCGCGCCGGGCAGACCATGTCCTCCGCTGTCGTGCCGAAACGAGACGGCACGCCCTGAAGCGTTCTCAGCGTCATTGACGCACTAAGCAACACCCGCCCCACTTCTGTGGGCTGTCTTCAGCGCGCGCGCAACGAAAGGAAGATTGTTGAAGAACGTCCGCAAGACGCTCATTGTCGCCGCGATTACCGGAACCCTCGTGACCGTGCCGACCACCGGCATCGCTCATGCGGATGTCCAGGGCGTGGACCCCAATGTCGCTCCCGGCTTCGACCCGGGCCTGCCGGCGCCTGACGCGCCGCCGGCCCCGGAGAACGTGGGCTTCGACCCGAACCTGCCGGCCCCGGACGCCCCCCCGGCGCCTGACGCCCCGCCGGCACCGGAGAACGTGGGCTTCGACCCGAACCTCCCGGCTCCGGACGCCCCGCCCGTCGACGAGGTCCCCGCACCGGCTCCGGTCAAGGCGTACAGCGTCAACTGGGACGCGATCGCACAGTGCGAGTCCGGTGGCAACTGGGCGATCAGCACCGGCAACGGCTACTCCGGTGGCCTGCAGTTCACCTCCAGCACCTGGCATGCCAACGGTGGCTCGGGCTCGGCAGCCGGCGCCAGCCGTGAAGAGCAGATCCGCGTGGCCGAGAACGTGCTGCATTCGCAGGGCATCGGCGCGTGGCCGGTCTGCGGCCGCCGCGGCTGATCAAAACCGAGAACTGAATACGCGCTAACGCGCACGGCGAGTGCCGGGCCTTCGGGCCCGGCATTCGTCGTCTGCGGGCCACCATCCGGGTCATCACCCGTCCGGGGGTAGCGTCAACCGGGTGACCGAGACGCCACGCGAATTCGACATCATCGTCTATGGGGCAACGGGCTTCGTGGGGAAGCTGACCGCCGAATACCTCGCCCGGGCGGGGGGAGACGCGCGAATCGCGCTGGCCGGCAGGTCTCGAGAACGACTGGAAGCCGTCCGTAAGACGTTGGGACCCGGCGCCCAGGACTGGGCGCTGATCTCTGCCGACGCCACCTCCGAGTCCTCGCTCAAAGAAATGGCCGCCCGCACCCGGGTCGTCATCACCACGGTGGGTCCCTACACCCGCTATGGGCTGCCCCTGGTGGCGGCGTGTGCCGCGGCCGGCACCGACTACGCCGACCTGACCGGCGAGGCGAACTTCATGCGCGAAAGCATCGACCTCTATCACAAGCAGGCTGCCGACACCGGCGCGCGGATCGTGCACGCGTGCGGATTCGACTCCGTCCCGTCAGACCTGACCGTGTTCGCACTCTACCGTGCCGCGCACGACGATGGTGCGGGCGAGCTGGGCGAGACCAACTTCGTGGTGCGTTCGATGCGGGGTGGAGCATCGGGAGGAACCATCGCCTCGGGCGTCGAGATCATGAGAGCCGCCGCGCGGGACTCCGATGTGCGACGGCAAATGTCCGATCCGTACACGCTGAGCACAGATCGCGCGGCCGAGCCGGAGCTGGGCACGCAGCCGGACCTGACCTTGCGCCGGGGTAGCCGGATCGCACCGGAACTGGCCGGACTGTGGACAGCTGCATTCCCGATGGCGCCCAGCAACACCCGTATCGTGCGACGCAGCAACGCACTGATGAAGTGGGCCTACGGCCGCACGTTCCGCTACACCGAAACCATGAGCGTGGGCTCGTCCCCGGTCGCGCCCGTCGCGTCGGCGGTCATGACCGGGTTCACCAGTGCGTTCTTCGGGTTGGGCAGTCGCGTTCTGGACCGGGTCCCGGCGAAGCTGTTGGAGCGCGTCCTGCCCAAGTCGGGAAGCGGCCCCAGTGACAAGGCCCGCGAACGCGGCTTCTACAAGGTCGAGACGTACACCACCACGACGTCCGGCGCCCGCTACGTGGCGCGCATGGAACAGCGCGGCGACCCCGGGTACAAGGCCACCTCGGTGATGTTGGGAGAGTGCGGTCTTGCCTTGGCCAAGGACCGCGACAAGCTCCCCGACCTGCATGGCGTGCTGACCCCGGCGGCGGCCATGGGCGACGCGTTGTTGGCCCGGTTCCCACACGCAGGTATCGAGCTGCGGACCGAACGGTTAAATTGACGCACTAGTTGAAATCCGCCTGATCCAAGGGTGTTGATCCAGATCGGGTGCGTCTAGTGTCGAAGCTGCTCACCTCCCATCCCAGCGACGAAGGTGGATCACGATGGCCGCTCTCGACGATCTCTACTCGCAGATTCCCACCTCGGACATCGCGACGAAGCTGGGGGCCGACCAGGGCGAGGTCGACAAGGCGGTGCACACCCTGGTGCCGGTGCTGCTCAGCGGCCTGCAGCACACGTCGCAAGACCCCGAGCACGCCAGCAAGATCGAGGATGCCGCCAGCGGGCACGCCGCCCGCGGGCTACTCGACGCCGGCGGCGGCGTCGACCACGTCGACGAGAACGATGGGCACCAGGCGGTCGCGACGCTCTTCGGCGGCAAGGACACCAACGAAGTCGCCACGGCACTGGCCGGCGGTGGCGCCGGCAACAGCGAACTGCTCAAGCAACTGCTGCCCATCATCTTGCCAATCGTGTTGGCGTACATCGGAAAACAACTCAATTCCGGTGGCGCCGCCGAGACCCCCGCCTCGCAGCAACGCAGCTCCGGTGGCGGGCTGGGCGACATCCTGGGCAGTATCCTGGGCGGCGGTAACGACAAGTCGCTGGGCGGCATTCTCGGCAGCGTGCTGGGCGGTAAGGGCGGTGGCCTCGGCGACATTCTCGGCGGCCTGCTCGGTGGTAAGAAATAATCTGCGCCACAACAGGACTGAGCTGAGGCGCGCTGTTTCGGTCGCGTTGGCGACCAATGGTTTTCAGGTCCCGTAACGATAGGTATGGAGAGGAAAGCTCATGGCAGACAGGCTCACCGAAGGTCAGAAGCTGGTAAAGGGCGAGTCCCTGACGTCGAACAACGGTGCCTACACGCTGACCCTGCAGGACGACGGCAACCTGGTGCTGGCCGTATGGGGCAAGCCGATCTGGTCAACCTCGACCAATGGCCAGGACGTGGTGCGCGCCGAGGTGCAGACCGACGGCAACTTCGTGCTCTACACCGCCGACAAGCCGGTGTGGCACAGCGACACCAAGGGCAAGAAGCAGGTCCAGCTCGTTCTGCAGGACGACCGGAACCTGGTGCTGTACGCGGCCGACGGGCCTGCCTGGTCCACCAAGACCGAGACCGACGGGCCGCCGCCGCCCGAGCCTGTGGCCGAGGCGCAGAAGTCCGGCTCGGGCTCGGGTCAATCCGGCTGGTGGGGATCGGATGAGCCGGCGGAGAACGCTGTCGCCGAAGCGCCCGCCGAACCCGCGGCCGAAGCCCCGCCGGCCGAACCCGAACCCGAACCCGCACGCACCTACACCGTCGAGTCCGGCGACACCCTGTGGGCGATCGCGGAGCGGTTCTACGGCGACGGCAGCAAGTATCAGGTCATCGCCGACGCCAGCGGGATCCCGAACCCCGACCTGATCCACCCCGGGCAGGTGCTCACCATCCCGTAGTCGGGATTCACCTGGGGTTTCAGGCCCTTACACGGGAGCGGCTGGCGGTTCCTAGAATTGACCGGTGACCGCCAGCCCCCGCCCCGCCGATGACCAGCTGCCCAAGTCCTGGGATCCGGCCGCGATGGAGGGCGCGATCTACCAGAAATGGGTGGACGCCGGCTACTTCACCGCCGACCCGGAGAGCACCAAGCCCGCGTACTCGATCGTGCTTCCACCGCCGAATGTGACCGGCAGCCTGCACATGGGCCACGCGCTGGAACACACGATGATGGACGCGCTGACCCGGCGTAAGCGCATGCAGGGCTACGAGGTGCTGTGGCAGCCGGGCATGGACCACGCCGGCATCGCCACCCAGAGCGTGGTGGAAAAGCAGCTGGCGGTCGACGGCAAGACCAAAGAGGACTTCGGCCGCGAGTTGTTCGTCGACAAGGTCTGGGATTGGAAGCGCGAGTCCGGCGGCGCGATCGGCGGCCAGATGCGCCGGCTCGGCGACGGCGTGGACTGGAGCCGGGACCGCTTCACGATGGACGAGGGCCTGTCGCGGGCGGTGCGGACGATCTTCAAACGCCTCTACGACGACGGCCTGATCTATCAGGCCGAACGGCTGGTCAACTGGTCGCCGGTGCTCGAGACGGCGATCTCGGACCTCGAGGTCAACTACCAGGACGTCGAAGGCGAGCTGGTGTCGTTCCGCTACGGCTCGCTCGACGATTCACAACCCCACATCGTGGTCGCGACCACCCGGGTGGAGACCATGCTGGGCGACACCGCCATTGCGGTGCACCCCGACGACGACCGTTACCGCCATCTGGTCGGTACTCGCCTGCCGCACCCGTTCGTCGATCGCGAAATGATTGTGGTCGCAGACGAGCATGTCGATCCCGAATTCGGCACCGGCGCAGTGAAAGTCACCCCCGCCCACGATCCCAATGACTTCGAGATCGGGATGCGTCATCAGCTCCCGATGCCCTCGATCATGGACACCAAGGGCCGGATCGCCGACACCGGAACGCAATTCGACGGCATGGACCGGTTCGAAGCCCGGGTCAAAGTGCGCGAGGCACTTGCCGCCCAGGGCCGGGTCGTCGAGGAGAAGCGGCCCTACCTGCACAGCGTTGGGCATTCCGAGCGTAGTGGTGAGCCGATCGAACCCCGGCTGTCCCTGCAGTGGTGGGTCCGGGTGGAGTCGATGGCCAAGGCTGCCGGTGACGCGGTTCGCAATGGCGACACCGTGATTCACCCGGCAAGCCTGGAGCCGCGGTGGTTCGCGTGGGTGGACGACATGCACGATTGGTGCATCTCTCGGCAGCTGTGGTGGGGCCACCGTATCCCGATCTGGTACGGGCCCAACGGGGAAATGGTGTGCGTCGGTCCCGACGACACCCCGCCGGACGGGTGGGAGCAGGACAGCGACGTGCTGGACACCTGGTTCTCCTCGGCGTTGTGGCCGTTCTCCACCCTGGGCTGGCCGTTGAAGACCGCGGCGCTGGAAAAGTTCTATCCGACAAGTGTTCTGGTCACCGGCTACGACATCCTGTTCTTCTGGGTGGCCCGGATGATGATGTTCGGCACCTACGTCGGCGGCGACGACGTCATCACCCTCGACGGTCGTCGCGGCCCGCAGGTGCCGTTCACCGACGTGTTCCTGCACGGGTTGATCCGCGACGAGTTCGGCCGGAAAATGAGCAAGTCCAAGGGCAACGTCATCGACCCGCTCGAGTGGATGGACAAGTTCGGGGCCGACGCCCTGCGGTTCACCCTGGCGCGCGGCGCCAGTCCGGGCGGCGACCTCGCAATCGGCGAGGACGCGGTGCGGGCGTCCCGCAACTTCGGCACCAAACTGTTCAACGCCACCAGGTATGCGCTGATGAACGGCGCCGCCCTGGCGCCGCTGCCCGACGAACTCACCGATGCCGACCGCTGGGTGCTGGGCCGGCTGGAAGAGGTTCGCGCGGAAGTCGATGCGGCCTTCGACAGTTACGAGTTCAGCCGCGCCTGCGAGGCGCTCTACCACTTCGCCTGGGACGAATTCTGCGACTGGTATCTCGAGCTCGCCAAAACGCAGCTGGCGCAGGGGCTTTCGGGTACCACCGCGGTGCTGGCCGCCGGCCTGGACACCCTGCTGCGACTGCTGCATCCGGTGATTCCCTTCATCAGCGAAGCCCTCTGGCAGGCGCTCACCGGTCAGGAGTCGCTGGTGATCGCGGATTGGCCCAAGCCTTCCGGCATCACGCTGGATCCGGTTGCCGCGCAACGGATCACCGACATGCAGAAGTTGGTGACCGAGGTGCGCCGGTTCCGTAGCGATCAGGGCCTGGCCGACCGGCAGAAGGTGCCGGCCCGGTTGGTCGGTGTCGATGACGCCGGTCTGAGTAATCAGGTTCCCGCCGTGACGTCGCTGGCCTGGCTGACCGAACCGGGTGGCGGCTTCGCTGCGTCGGCCTCCCTCGAGGTCCGCCTGAGCACGGCAACGGTCGTCGTCGAACTGGACACCTCGGGCACCATCGACGTGGCCGCCGAGCGTCGACGCCTGGAAAAGGACCTGGCCGCAGCGCAAAAGGAGCTGGCATCCACCGCGGCCAAACTCGGCAACGCCGACTTCCTGGCCAAGGCGCCGGAGGCCGTCGTGGACAAGATTCGCGCGCGCCAGCAGGTGGCCCAGGAGGAGACCGACCGGATCACCGCCAAATTGGCGGCGCTGTAATGAGTTCCGAATCGGAGGACTGGGAGTCCGGCACCCGGCTGGTTCCCACCCCGGATGAGATCGCCTCCCTGCTGCAGGTCGAACATCTACTTGACCAGCGCTGGCCGGAGACCCGCATCGAGCCGAGCCTGACCCGGATCAGCGCCCTGATGGACCTGCTCGGGTCACCGCAGTTGAGCTACCCGTCGATTCACATCGCCGGCACCAACGGCAAGACGTCGGTCGCGCGGATGATCGACGCGCTGATCACCGCGCTGCAGCAGCGCACCGGCCGCACCACCAGCCCACACCTGCAGTCGGCGGTCGAACGCATCTCGATCGACGGCGAGCCGATCACGCCGGCGCAGTACGTGGACACCTACCGGGAGATCGAGCCGTTCGTGCACATGGTCGACCAGCAGTCGCAGGCTGACGGGGGACCGGCGATGAGCAAGTTCGAGGTGCTTACCGCGATGGCGTTCGCGGCGTTCGCCGATGCGCCCGTCGACGTCGCTGTCGTCGAGGTCGGTATGGGTGGCAGCTGGGACGCCACCAACGTGCTGAACGCGCCGGTGGCCGTCATCACCCCGATCAGCGTCGACCACGTCGACTATCTGGGCGCCGACATCGCGGGGATCGCCAAGGAGAAGGCGGGCATCATCACCCGAGCGCCCGAAGGGTCGCCGGACACCGTCGCGGTGATCGGGCGCCAGGTGCCCGAGGTGATGGACGTGCTGCTCGCTCAGACGGTGCGCGCCGACGCCGCGGTCGCCCGGCAGGACTCGGAGTTCGCCGTGCTGGGCCGGCAGGTGGCCATCGGCGGGCAGCTGCTGCAGTTGCAGGGCCTGGGCGGGGTGTACCCGGACATCTTCCTGCCCCTGCACGGTGAGCATCAGGCGCACAACGCGTCGCTGGCGCTGGCGGCGGTGGAGGCGTTCTTCGGTGCCGGCGCGCAGCGCCAGCTGGATGTGGACGCGGTGCGGGCCGGTTTCGCCGCGGTCACCAGTCCCGGACGGCTGGAGCGCATGCGCAGCGCCCCCACGGTGTTCATCGACGCCGCGCACAACCCGGCCGGTGCGGCCGCGCTCGCGCAGACCCTCGCCGACGAGTTCGACTTCCGCACGCTGGTGGGGGTGGTCGCGGTGCTGGCCGACAAGGATGTGGACGGCATCCTCGCCGCGCTGGAACCGGTGTTCGACTCCGTCGTCGTCACCCACAACGGTTCGCCGCGGGCACTCGACGTCGAGACACTGGCAACCGCGGCGCAGGAGCGGTTCGGGCCTGACCGGGTGATCCCGGCCGACAACCTGCGCGACGCCATCGACGCCGCGACCGCGCTGGTCGACGCGGCCGATCAGGAGGATGAGATGTACTCCGGCACAGGCATTGTCATTACCGGTTCGGTCGTCACCGCCGGCGCCGCCCGCACGCTGTTCGGTCGTGATCCGCAGTGACCGACGACGCGCAGCCGCCGCCCGACCCGTGGAAGAGCTTCGCCGGTGTGATGGCCGGGACACTCATCCTCGAGGTCATCGTGGTGCTGCTGGCGATCCCGGTGGTGGGCGTCGTCGGAGGCGGCTTGAGCGGTGCATCGCTGGGCTATCTGATCGGATTCGCGGTGCTGCTGGTCGTGCTGACCGGGGTGCAACGCCGGCCCTGGGCGATCTGGGTCAACCTCGGCGCCCAGCTGATCCTGATCGCCGGTTTCCTGGTGTACCCGGCTGTCGGTGTCATGGGGCTGCTGTTCGCCGCGGTGTGGGGGCTGCTCGCGTATCTGCGGGCCGAGGTCCGGCGGCGCCAGGCGCGCTGGACACCGCCGCCCTCGGTGTGACGCATCCAGGTTTGGGGACCGCGGTCTCGACCTCTACTCTGTGCACCGTGACCGAACGGACTCTCGTATTGATCAAGCCCGACGGCGTGGAGCGCCAGTTGATTGGCGAGATACTCAGCCGCATCGAGCGCAAAGGCCTCACCATCGCGGCGCTGGAGCTCAGGACCGTCGGTGAGGACCTGGCACGGCGCCATTACGCCGAGCATGACGGCAAGCCCTTCTTCGGTTCGTTGCTGGAGTTCATCACCTCGGGACCGGTGGTCGCGGCCGTCGTGGTCGGAACCCGCGCGATTGCCGCGTTTCGGCAGCTCGCCGGTGGTACCGACCCGGTGGAGAAGGCCACCCCCGGAACGATCCGCGGTGATTTCGGCCTGGAAACCCAGTTCAACCTGGTGCACGGGTCGGACTCCGCCGAGTCGGCGCAGCGCGAGATCGAGCTCTGGTTTCCCGGCATCTGACCGGGCCGCTCGAAGGGGAGCGTGATCCCCGGAAGTGATGTGGGATACTGACTGCGGGTGAACGTCGTCGAACTGGCGCCGGACACCCGAATGAAGACTTGGGCAAGCGCGACCACCGCCGGTCCGCGGTGCGGCGCAGCATGTCGAGCCGTCATTCAGTACGGCACCGAGTGGGCTCACCATGGGCTGCTCGGGGCGAGACCATCACAAGTCCGGGAGAAGTGACCCGGACCCATAGCGAAGCCCTCGAGTGGCCGCGTCGATTAGGACGCGCCCGGGGGCTTGAGGAGAATTCGTGGTAGACGATGCCCCAACTTCAGACTCAACAAGCGAGCCGACCGAGCGTGAGGACCTGCCTGACCGCTTGAGAGTGCATTCGCTCGCGCGGACCCTGGGCACCACCAGCAAGCGGGTGCTGGACGCGCTGGCGGCCCTGGACGGGCGCATCCGCAGCGCGCATTCGAGCGTCGACCATGTCGACGCGGTCCGGGTCCGGGATCTGCTGGCGGCCCAGCCCGACGCTCCGGAAGCCGACGCGCCGGAAGCCGACGCTCTGGAAGCCGAGGTGTCGGCCGGCGCCGAAGCGGAGTCGCCGGCCGAACCCGAATCCCGGCTGATGCTGGAAACGGTGGAGGTCCGCGAGACTCGCGAGACGGTCATCGAGCGCCCGCACTACATGCCGTTGTTCGTCGCGCCCCAGCCGCCGCCCGAGCGGGTCGAAACCGACGACGAAGTCGCTGACGAGAGCGCTTCCGACGACTCCGACTACGGCGACGATTCCGACGGCCAGGGCGCCGGGGCCGACGACGACGATGACCAGTCGGACCGTCCCGCCAACAAGCGCCGGCGCCGCGGACGCCGGGGCCGCGGTCGCGGGCGCGGTGAGCAGAACGGTGCCGAGGGCGACAACCAGCCCGGCGACAGCGCAGGGGAACCGACCGACGAGTCCGACGAGGCTCAGGATTCCGACGACTCCGACGACGGCGAGAACGGGGACGAGGAGACTTCGGGCGAAGGCGCTACCCGTCGTCGCCGCCGGCGCAGACGCCGTAAGTCCGGGTCGGGCGACGACAACGACGACAGCCCGTCACCCGACGACCCGCCCAACACCGTCGTGCACGAGCGCGCGCCGCGCAGCGGCGGCGGCAAGTCCGGGTCCGACGACTCCGGTCCCAGCGAGATCAAGGGGATCGACGGGTCGACGCGGCTGGAGGCCAAGCGTCAGCGCCGCCGGGACGGGCGTGACGCCGGCCGGCGCCGCCCGCCGGTGCTGACCGAGGCCGAATTCCTGGCCCGGCGCGAGGCCGTGGAGCGGGTGATGGTGGTCCGCGACCGGGTGCGCACCGAACCGCCACACCCCGGCGCCCGCTACACCCAGATCGCCGTCCTGGAAGACGGCATCGTGGTCGAGCATTTCGTCACCTCGGCGGCCTCGGCGTCGCTGGTGGGCAATATCTACCTGGGCATCGTGCAGAACGTGCTGCCCTCGATGGAGGCCGCTTTCGTCGACATCGGTCGCGGCCGCAACGGCGTGCTCTACGCCGGTGAGGTCAACTGGGAGGCCGCCGGTCTGGGCGGAGCCGACCGCAAGATCGAGCAGGCCCTCAAACCCGGCGACTACGTCGTCGTGCAGGTGAGCAAGGACCCGGTCGGCCACAAGGGCGCCCGGCTGACCACGCAGGTGTCGCTGGCCGGCCGGTATCTGGTGTACGTACCGGGCGCGTCGTCGACCGGCATCAGCCGCAAGCTGCCCGACACCGAGCGTCAGCGCCTCAAGGAGATCCTGCGTGAGGTGGTGCCGTCCGACGCGGGCGTGATCATCCGCACCGCGTCCGAGGGCGTCAAAGAGGAAGACATCCGTGGCGACGTCACCCGGTTGCAGGAGCGCTGGAACCAGATCGACGCCAAGGCCGCCGAGATCAAGCAGAAGGCCGCGGGCGCCGCGGTGGCGCTCTACGAAGAGCCCGACGTCCTGGTCAAGGTCATCCGGGACCTGTTCAACGAGGATTTCTCGGGACTGATCGTGTCCGGTGACGATGCCTGGACCACGATCAACGAATACGTGAATTCTGTTGCGCCGGACTTGGTTTCGAAACTCAACAAGTACGAGCCGGCCGGCCAGGAGGGTCAGCCCGGTCCGGATGTGTTCGCGGTGCACCGCATCGATGAGCAGTTGGCCAAGGCGATGGACCGCAAGGTGTGGCTGCCGTCGGGCGGGACGCTGGTGATCGACCGGACCGAGGCCATGACGGTGGTCGACGTCAACACCGGCAAGTTCACCGGGTCGGGCGGCAATCTGGAGCAGACGGTCACCAAGAACAACCTCGAGGCTGCCGAGGAGATCGTGCGGCAACTGCGGTTGCGCGACATCGGCGGCATCGTCGTCATCGACTTCATCGACATGGTGCTCGAGTCCAACCGCGACCTGGTGCTGCGCCGGCTGACCGAGGCGCTGGCCCGCGACCGCACCCGTCACCAGGTTTCCGAGGTGACCTCGCTGGGCCTGGTGCAGTTGACCCGCAAACGGCTGGGCACCGGCCTGATCGAGGCGTTCTCCACATCGTGTCCGCACTGCGCCGGCCGCGGCATCGTGATGCACGCCGATCCGGTCGACTCGGCGCCGGCCACGGGCCGCAAGACGGAGTCCGGCGGACGCCGCAGCAGGCGGTCGAAGAAGCCGCGGTCCGAACAGCCGACCGACAACGGTGTGGTGGCCAAGGTTCCGACTCATGCCCCGGGTGAGCACCCGATGTTCAAGGCGATGGCCGCGTCGTCGCGGGATGACGAGGAGAACGGCGAGTCCGATCTCGAGTCCGATGACGAATTGACCGCCGAGACCGACGAGCAGACCGAATCGCTGGTGGCGCCGGACGTGGCGGAGTTCGAGGACGCCGAGGACGAAGACGTTGAGGACGAGGACGTCGAGGACGAGGACGAGGACGAGGACGTCGAGGTTGAGGACGAGGATGAGGACGTCGAGGACGTCGACGAACTCGATGACGAAGATCTCGACGAAGACGACGAAGACGACGAAGACGAAGACGATGACGAAGACGAAGACGTGGACGAACTTGACGACGAAGACCTCAACGACGAGGACGAAGACGAGGACGACAGCGACGACGTCTTGAATGACACCGACGACCTGGATGACGGCGACGACGATTCCGACGATTCCGACTCCGACGATTCTGAAACCGCCATCGAGGTCCCGCCGGTGGTGATCGCAGAGGTTTCGGCAGTTCCGTCGCGCCGCCGGCGCGCGGCGGGACGCCCGGCCGGACCGCCCATCCACGCCGACTGAAAGCCTCCGACTGGAACATCAAGCACCCGGTTTGACCCTGTAGGTGCTGGTCACGTACCCTTGGACAGTTGTCGTCAGGGCTCTAGGCAAACGGATGTGACCGACGACAGCGGGCCGGTACCGAGCCCGCACCCAAGACCATCACCCGCGCCGGGTTGGCCCGCGCGCGAGTGCGACGCAAGACAGACGACCAGAAGAACAGGCAGGAGCAACGATGGCGACCTACGCAATCGTCAAGACCGGCGGTAAGCAGTACAAGGTTGCCGTCGGCGACGTGGTCAAGGTCGAGAAGCTGGAGTCGGAGCCGGGCGCGAACGTGTCGCTGCCGGTCGCTCTGGTCGTCGACGGCGCCAACGTCACCACCGACGCCCAGGCGCTGGCCAAGGTCGCCGTCACCGGCGAGGTGCTCGAGCACACCAAGGGCCCGAAGATCCGCATCCACAAGTTCAAGAACAAGACCGGCTACCACAAGCGGCAGGGACACCGTCAGCAGCTGACGGTCCTCAAGGTCACCGGTATCAAGTAGTAGGGGCGAGCAGACATGGCACACAAGAAGGGCGCGTCCAGCTCCCGTAACGGTCGCGATTCCGCAGCTCAGCGGCTCGGCGTGAAGCGCTTCGGCGGCCAGGTGGTCAAGGCCGGCGAGATCCTGGTCCGCCAGCGCGGCACCAAGTTCCACCCCGGTGTCGACGTCGGTCGCGGTGGTGACGACACGTTGTTCGCCAAGGCGGCCGGTGCGGTCCAGTTCGGTGTCAAGGGCGGCCGCAAGACCGTCAGCATCGTTCCCGCCGGGCAAACCGCCGACTGAGTGCTACGGATGTGCCTGGCAGCACGTCCGTAGCCGATTGAGGGGAAGCCCGATGCCTCGATTCGTCGATCGGGTGGTCATTCACACACGCGCGGGATCCGGCGGCAACGGCTGCGCATCGGTCCACCGCGAGAAGTTCAAGCCGCTGGGCGGTCCGGACGGCGGTAACGGCGGCCGCGGCGGCAGCATCGTCTTCGTGGTCGACCCGCAGGTGCACACCCTGCTCGACTTCCATTTCCGCCCGCACGTCACAGCGCCGTCCGGCAAGCAGGGAATGGGCAACAACCGGGACGGCGCTGCCGGCACGGACCTGGAAGTCAAGGTCCCCGACGGCACCGTGGTCCTCGATGAAAACGGCCGGATGCTGGCCGACCTGATCGGCGCCGGCACCCGGTTCGAAGCGGCCGCCGGCGGCCGCGGCGGACTGGGCAACGCGGCGCTGGCCTCCCGCGCCCGCAAGGCTCCCGGCTTCGCGCTGCTCGGGGAGCCGGGACAGGAACGCGACCTCACCCTCGAACTCAAGACCGTCGCCGACGTCGGCCTGGTCGGATTTCCGTCGGCCGGAAAGTCGTCGCTGGTGTCGGTCATCTCGGCGGCCAAACCCAAGATCGCCGACTACCCGTTCACCACGCTGGTTCCCAACCTCGGTGTGGTCTCGGCCGGCGAGCATGCCTTCACCGTCGCCGACGTGCCCGGCCTGATCCCCGGCGCCTCCGAAGGCCGCGGTCTGGGCCTGGACTTCCTGCGGCACATCGAGCGCTGCGCGGTACTGGTCCACGTGGTGGACTGTGCCACTGCGGAACCCGGACGCGACCCTATCTCCGACATCGACGCGCTGGAAGCCGAACTCGCGGCCTACACACCCACCCTGCAGGGCGACGCCATATTGGGTGACCTGGCCGAGCGGCCACGAGCAGTGGTGCTCAACAAGATTGACGTGCCCGAGGCCCGCGAGCTGGCCGAGTTCGTCCGCGAGGAGGTCGCCCAGCGCGGCTGGCCGGTGTATCTGGTGTCGACGGCGACCCGGGAAGGCTTGCAGCCGTTGATCTTCGGGCTGTGGCAGATGGTCTCGGAGTACAACGCCGCCCGCCCCGCGGTGGTGCCGCGCCGTCCGGTGATCCGTCCGGTTCCGGTGGACGAGAGCGGTTTCTCGGTCGAACCCGACGGCGAGGGCGGCTTCGTGGTGACCGGTGCGCGCCCCGAACGCTGGATAGGACAGACGAACTTCGACAACGACGAGGCCGTCGGCTACCTCGCCGACCGGTTGGCCCGCCTGGGCGTGGAGGACGAACTGCTGCGGCAGGGCGCCCGGCCCGGCTGCGCGGTGACCATCGGCGACATGACCTTCGACTGGGAACCGCAAACCCCTGCGGGAGGCCAGGTTCCGCTGACCGGCCGGGGCACCGACGTACGCCTGGAACGCTCCGACCGGGTGGGTGCCGCTGAGCGAAAGGCCGCCCGGCGGCAACGCCGCGAGCGCGACAGCTGATGACGCATCGGGAGAGCATCCGGACCGCGCGCAGCATCGTCGTCAAGGTGGGCACCACCGCGCTCACCACGGAGTCGGGCATGTTCGACGCCGGCCGGCTGGCCGAACTGGCCGACGCGATCGAGACGCGGATGCAAGCGGGCTCCGACGTCGTCATCGTCTCGTCGGGAGCCATTGCCGCGGGACTGGAGCCGCTCGGATTAGCCCGGAAGCCAAAGGATCTGGCCACCAAGCAGGCCGCGGCCAGCGTCGGGCAGGTTGCCCTGGTGAACTCCTGGAGCGCGGCCTTCGCCCGGTACGGCCGCACCGTGGGACAGGTGCTGTTGACCGCGCACGACATCGCGATGCGGGTGCAGCACAACAACGCCCAGCGCACGCTGGACCGGTTGCGGGCGCTGCGCGCCGTGGCGATCGTGAACGAGAACGACACCGTGGCCACCAACGAGATCCGTTTCGGCGACAACGACCGGCTCTCGGCGTTGGTGGCGCATCTGGTAGGCGCCGATGCCCTGGTACTACTGTCGGACATCGACGGCCTTTACGACGCCGATCCGCGAAAGTGCAAGGGCGCCAAATTCATTCCGGAAGTGACCGGACCGGCGGATCTGGACGGAGTGGTCGCGGGTCAGAGTAGCCATCTGGGCACCGGCGGCATGGCGTCGAAAATGTCATCGGCGCTGCTGGCCGCCGACGCCGGAGTGCCGGTGTTGCTGGCCCCGGCTTCTGATGCCGCGACGGCACTCGCCGACGCCTCGGTGGGTACGGTGTTCGCGCCGCGGGCCGAGCGGATGTCGGCGCGCCGATTCTGGGTCCGCTACGCCGCCGAGTCCACCGGTTCGCTGACGCTGGACGAGGGGGCGGTACGGGCCGTCCTCAGGCAGCGCCGGTCGTTGCTGCCCGCGGGCATCGTCGCGGTGTCAGGGAAATTCTTCGGTGGCGACGTCGTCGAACTGTGCGGACCGGACGCCACCGTGGTGGCGCGCGGCGTCGTTGCTTACGATGCCGCTGAACTCGCGACGGTGATGGGCCGCTCCACCTCGGATCTGCCGGGCGAGATGCGCCGGCCCGCGGTCCATGCTGACGACCTGGTGGCCGTGTAACTTACCGCGCGGGCTTGAGATACAGTGCGGCCCAAATTATTTCGACCAATGTGTCGACGAGTGGGGCGTCGTGGTCCGGTGATTGCACCGGCAGATTCATCTGGCAGGCCCGTTCCACCATCAAAGTCAGCGCGCTGGCCGTGGCGGCTGCCGGGATGCCGGGCCGGATCGAACCGTCGGCCTGGCCGGCGTCGATTACGCGGTGCACGCGCTGGGAGATGGCGGTCAGCAGGTCGCGGTAGGTCTGGGCGGTCGATTGGTCGTAGCCGGCCATTTCGCTGAGCGCGGTGAGCACCGGCTGGTGGCGCCGGTAGCTGGCTACGATCCCGGTGATCGAGGCGCGCAGGTCCTCGGGGTCGCGCCGGTCGGCCACCGACCACCACCGATTGCCGGACACGGCAAGGTCATCGAACACCGCGGCGGCCAGCCGGCGCAGCAGGTGGCCCTTGTCCTCGAAGTAGATGTAGAAGCTGGCCCGGGAGATGCCGGCCTCACCGGCCAGGCGATCGACGCTGAGTTCGGTGAAGCTGGCGCCGTCGCGCATCAACCGTTCGGTGGCGTCGAGCAGCCGGCTCTCCATGTGTTCGCGCCGCTGCTGGCGCCCCTGGCGGGCCTGCGGCTTGCGGGTGACCGACGGCATTCGTCGAGCATAACCGCACCCGGAACATCTTGACTAGACAATATGTCTAGTCATAAAGTCAGGTCCGTCAGCTCAGGTGGCGATGGAGGCTTATATGACAGCGACGTACGCGAGCGGCCGCACCTACGACGCGATCGACCTGTCCTCGCCTGGGTTCTGGTCGACCACTGCCGAGGATCGGGAACGCTCGTTCGCGGTGCTGCGCGCCGAACGTCCGGTGAGCTGGCATTCCCCGGTCAAAGACACCCTGATGGACGACCCGGACGACCCCGGCTATTGGGCGGTCACCCGACGCGCCGACATCGTCGCGGTCAGCCGCAACAACGACGTCTTCCGGTCCGGCAAGGGGGTGATGTTCGCCAATATCCCCGAGGAACTGCTCGAGGCGTCCCAGTCTTTCCTCGCGATGGACCCGCCGCGGCACACCAAGCTGCGCAAGCTGGTCAGCGCGGCGTTCACGCCCCGACAGGTCCGGCGTATCGAGCAGTCGATCCAGGACAACGCCAAGGCCATCGTCGAGGAGTTGCGGGAAGCCGGCAGTGGTGTCGATTTCGTCGAGTACTGCGCCAAGGAACTGCCGATTCGGACCCTGTCGGACATGGTCGGTATTCCGGAGTCCGAGCGGCAACAGGTGGCGCACGCGGCGGATGCGCTGGTGTCGTGGGCGGACCCGGAGTACCTCGCCGGCCGCGAACCGCTGCAGGTGGTGTTCGAGAACCAGGTGTACCTGCACCAGGTCGCCGGCCAGCTGGCCGCCGAGCGCCGGGAGAACCCGGGCGAAGATCTGTTCAGCGCCCTGGTGAACGCCGAGGTGGACGGCGACCGGCTCTCCGATGCCGACGTCTCCGCGTTCTTCGTGCTGCTTGCCGTGGCGGGCAATGACACCACCCGGCAGACCACCAGCCACGCCCTCAAGGCGCTCACCGACTTCCCAGGTCAAAGGGCTTGGCTGACAGCGGCTTTCGAGGACCGTATCGGCACGGCGGTCGAGGAGTTCGTCCGGTGGGCCACCCCGGTGATGACCTTCCGTCGCACTGCCGCAACTGATTTCGAGCTCGGCGGTCAGCAGATCCGGGCCGGGGACAAGGTGGTGATGTTCTACGCCTCCGGCAACCGGGACGAAGACGCGTTCAACGAGCCTGGCCGTTTCGACCTGAGCCGCAGCCCCAATCCGCACCTGGGGTTCGGCGGCGGAGGCGTACACTTCTGCCTCGGCGCGCACGTCGCCCGGGCCCAGTTGCGTGCCATCTTCGGTGAACTGCTCAGCCAGCTGCCCGACATTGCGGCGGGCGAACCGGTTTACGTACCGGGCAATTTCATTCATGCGATCCGCAGCATGCCCTGCACTTTCTGACGGTTGGGGCTCAGAGGACTACAGTCGCGAACGCTCGTGGCGCCCTGTGCGCCGGCGGTCGCTTCAGATCTCCGCTTCTAGAAATCGTTGAGGATTCCACGAGGATCCGCACAGGCGCCTCCGAAAAGCTCTTCGTACCAGCGAAGTCAGCCAGAATCGGAGAGAACAATGTGGGCTTTGACGACATCTCACGGCATGCGCGTCGACAACATCGAGCGGGAGCAGGACGCCCGGCAGGCCGTCTACATGCTCGGTCATCCCCGGATGATCGGCCCCTCCTCGTGGCAGGTGGTCGACAACCGGGGACGCCAGTTCGTCGCCGAGGTCAGAAGGGCGCGCTGAGCACCAGCTCGCCCGCCAGCAGCGTCAGCATCTCCGAACAGCCACCGTCGACCGTCACGCTGGCCAGCTCGTCACCCCGGGTGCGGCCGCGGTTGACGATCGCCACCGGGATGTTGTTGGCCGCGGCGTGGCGCACGAACCGGTAACCGGAGAACACCGTCAGCGACGAGCCGGCCACCAGCAGCGCCTGCGCCTGATCGACGAGGGAATATGCCTGATCGACAATGTCTTTGGGAACGCTCTCGCCGAAGTAGACGATGTCGGGCTTGAGCATGCCGCCGCAGCGTGGGCAGTCGACGTAGCGGAAGGAAGCGGTATCGGCGACGACGGCGTCCGCGTCCGGCGCCACCGCCAGGCCGCCGACAGCCTCGGAACGCTCGATGAATCCTGGGTTGAGCGCCTCGAGTTGTTCGGCCAGCGCGGCGCGACTCATGCGGTGGCCGCAACTCAGGCAGGCCACGCGGGCGTAGGTGCCATGCAGATTGATGACATTGGCACTGCCGGCCTTGGTGTGCAGCAGGTCGACGTTCTGGGTGATCACCCCGTTCACCACCCCGGCCCGTTCCAGCGCCGCCAGCGCGCGGTGCCCCGCATTGGGTTGCGTGTTGTCCATGTGCCGCCAGCCCAGATGGTTGCGCGCCCAGTAACGCTGCCGGAATTCCGGGTCGGACGTGAACTGGCGGATTGTCATCGGGTTGCTGGGCGGGGAGTCAGGTCCCCGGTAATCGGGTATGCCGGAGTCCGTGGAAAGGCCCGCGCCCGTCAGCACTGCGATCCGCCGGCCGGACAGCAGTGCGATGAGTTCGGGAGATTCCACTCCATCGAGCTTAGGCACACGTCGGAACCCCGTCAGCCGACCTCGGCTTCACCAGCTTCTGAGGTCACGCGAGAATGGAGGGCGATGAGCTTCTACTCCGCATACCGGCACGGGTTCGTGCGCGTCGCTGCGTGCACGCACCACACCTCGATAGCCGACCCGGCGGCCAACGCCGCGTCGGTTCTCGGGTTGGCGCGCGAGTGCCACGACGACGGCGTGGCCCTGGCGGTTTTCCCGGAACTCACGTTGTGTGGATATTCCATTGAGGACATCCTGCTGCAGGATGCCCTGCTCGACGCCGTGGAAGAGGCGCTACAGGAAGTCGTGACGGCGTCTGCCGACCTGCTTCCGGTGCTGGTGATCGGCGCCCCGCTGCGGCACCTGCACCGCATCTACAACACCGCCGTCGTCATCCATCGCGGTGTGGTGCTCGGCGTGGTGCCCAAGTCCTACCTGCCGACCTATCGGGAGTTCTACGAGTACCGGCAGATTGCACCGGGCGATGGTGAGCGCGGCAGCATCCGGATCGGCGACGCGGACGTTCCGTTCGGCCCCGACCTGTTGTTCACCGCATCGGACCTGACGGACTTCGTGTTGCACGTCGAGATCTGCGAGGACATGTTCGTGCCGGTGCCGCCCAGCGCCGAGGCCGCTCTGGCGGGTGCGACCGTGCTGGCGAACCTTTCCGGCAGCCCGATCACCATCGGCAGGGCCGAAGACCGCTGCCTGCTCGCCCGCTCGGCGTCGGCACGGTGTCTGGCCGCCTATGTGTATGCCGCGGCCGGGGAGGGCGAGTCGACGACCGACCTGGCGTGGGACGGCCAGACCATGATCTGGGAGAACGGCACCGAGTTGGCGTCGTCGGAACGCTTTCCGAAGGGAGAGCGCCGTTCGGTCGCCGACGTGGACACCGGCCGGCTGCGTTCCGAGCGGCTGCGGATGGGCACTTTCGACGACAATCGGCGCCACCACCGCGCGGTCACGGACACCTTCCGGCGCATCGAATTCCGTGTCGACCCGCCCGACGGCGACATCGGTCTGCTGCGCAATATCGAACGCTTCCCCTTCGTGCCGTCCAATCGCGAACGGCTGGAACAGGATTGCTACGAGGCCTACAACATCCAGGTCGCCGGGCTGGAGCAGCGACTGCGGGCGCTGGACTATCCGAAGGTGGTCATCGGTGTCTCCGGGGGTCTGGATTCGACCCACGCACTGATCGTCGCGGCCAAGGCGATGGACCGGGAGGGCCGGCCGCGCAGCGACATCCTGGGTTTCACCTTGCCGGGTTTCGCGACCGGAGACCACACCAAGAGCAATGCCGTCAAGTTGGGTGAGGCACTGGGCATCACATTCGAGGAAATCGACATCACCGAGACCGCCAAGCGAATGTTCGAAGAGATCGGTCATCCCTTCGCGCGTGGCGAGAAGGTCTACGACGTCACCTTCGAGAATGTGCAGGCCGGCCTGCGCACCGATTACCTGTTCCGGTTGGCGAACCAGCGCGGCGGCATCGTGCTGGGGACCGGTGACCTCTCGGAGCTCGCGCTGGGCTGGTCGACATACGGTGTCGGCGACCAGATGTCGCATTACAACGTCAACGGCGGCGTGCCCAAGACACTCATTCAGCATCTGATTCGGTGGGTCATATCCTCGGACCAGTTCGAGGAGAATGTCACCGACGTGCTGCAGTCGGTGGTGGACACCGAGATCACCCCGGAACTGGTCCCGGCCGGAGAGGAAGAAGAACTGCAGAGCAGTGAGGCCAAGGTCGGTCCCTATGCGCTGCAGGACTTTTCGCTCTACCAGGTGCTGCGGCACGGCTTTGTGCCGTCCAAGATCGCGTTCCTCGCGTGGCATGCCTGGAGCGACCCGGATCGCGGCGACTGGCCGCCCGGTTTCCCGGAAAGCAACCGACCGACGTATTCGTTGTCGGAGATCCGGCACTGGCTGCAGGTCTTCGTGCAGCGCTTCTACTCGTTCAGCCAGTTCAAGCGCTCGGCATTGCCCAACGGCCCCAAGGTTTCTCACGGCGGCTCGCTCTCGCCGCGCGGGGATTGGCGCGCACCATCGGACATGTCCGCGCAGATATGGCTCGATGAAATCGAGCGGGAGGTGCCCGAAGGCTGAGTCGCCTTCTGGGGACTGGAAGTGATAACAACCGACGCTCTTATTATCAGTTAGCAAGTTAAGTGATGATAAGATCGATTCGTGTCATCAGTTAACTCAGGCACCAGAGTGGGATACGAGACCCTGACATGGGAGACCCCAGTCGAGGCCGGCCACGGGCGCTCCGACCTGCGTGCGGCACTTCGTCAGTCCGGTCGGTACCAAGCCGCCATTCCGGCCGAGATCGCGGACCTGGATGTCAGCCTGCCTTCCGGCGTTCTCGCTGACGCGGAGGAAGCCGCCCAGGAGATCGCGCGGTTCGATACAGAACTTGGTGGTGAAATCGCCCCCTTCGCTTCGGTGTTGCTACGCACAGAATCGGCGGCCAGCTCCAAAATTGAGAACCTGACCGCCACCGCGCGCGCAATCGCCGAAGCCGAAACGCTCGGGACCAGCAAGCGTCTGAACGCCTCGATGATCGTCGCGAATACCAGAGCGATGCAAGCAGCTGTCGACCTGGCCGACCAGATCAGCGGCGGTGCAATTTTAGCCATGCATGAGGCACTGATGCGCGAGAGCGAGCCAGATATCGCCGGTAAATGGCGCTCGGTGCAGGTATGGATCGGCGGAGGTAACTTCGGCCCGCGCGGCGCCGATTTCATTGCACCGCACCAGGATCGAGTTCCAGCAGCCATTGATGACCTAATTCAATTTGCCAAACGCGGTAACATAGCGGTCCTTCCGCAGATCGCGATTGCGCACGCACAATTCGAAACCATCCACCCGTTCCCCGACGGCAACGGGCGCACCGGCCGAGCGATGATCCAATCGATGTTGCGCACCAAGCGGCTGGCCCGTCAGGTCACCGTCCCCGTCTCAGCAGGACTGCTGACCGACACCACTGCATACTTCGATGCACTGACCGCCTATCGCGACGGTGACCCGGCTCCGATAGTTGAACGACTAGCGATGGCTTCGATGCTGGCAGTCGTCAACGGTCGAGAACTAGTTGCCGACCTGCGAACGGTACGAGGCGGATGGGGGTCGAAAATCAAAGCCCGCCGCGACTCGGCCATTTATCGCGTGGCGGATCTCCTTTTGAAACGCCCTGTGGTCAATGCCCAACTGATCAGCGATGAACTCGGGATACCCGTGACCAACGTGTACCGGTACTTGGACCCGCTCGTTGGGTACGGGATCATCGTCGAGTTCACCGACCAGAGCCGTAATCGAGCGTGGCGCGCGCCGGAGGTTCTGCGTGCGCTGGACGCCTTCGCAGAACGCGCCGGTCGGCGCGCGCTGCCCGCCTGATACTCAGCAGTCGAGCAGGTCGGCCAGTCGAATACTTGCTGTCACGTTCCACGGCCTACTGTGACGACGCCCCCGAAACAGCCGCGTCAATAGCTGCGGCATCCGGCGCGCAATCACCCGCACCACGCACCAGCGTCGCCAACGCACCCGCGGCACACGCCCTCCGCAACGCCGCGCGCCGTCCGTCGGCAGACCCCGCACCACCCGGCCAACTGGCGGCCAGCACGCCGGCGAACACGTCGCCCGCACCTGTGGTGTCGACCGCCGCCACTGCCGGGGCGGGTACCTCGAATTCGCCGTCGACGCCCAGGTACCGAGCACCCCGCGCACCCAGCGTCGTCACGAAATGCGCAGGGCGCCAGGGCCAAGAACGGGCCTCGTGCTCGTTCGCGATCACCACGTCGGCTACGCCGGCCAGTTCGGCCAGCGCGTCGCCGTCCTGTCCGGCAGGCGACGCATTGACCATCACGACAGCACCGACCGACCGTGCCTGCCGCGCGGCCGTCAGAGCCGTCGGCACCGGAATCTCCAACTGGGTCAACAACACATCGCAGCCGGCTATCGATCCCGGCGACACCGACAACGCAGTGTTGGCGCCCGGAGCCACCACGATGGTGTTCTCGCCACCGCTGTCGACCACGATGATCGCTGTCCCACTCGGTCCGTGCCGACGGATGACGGCGTCCACTCCGACACCGGTCGCCCGCAGGTGGTCCACCAACCGGTCACCGGCCGGATCGTCGCCGACCGCTCCGATGAACCGCACCTCCGCGCCGGCACGCGCCGCCGCCACCGCCTGATTGCCGCCTTTGCCGCCGGGCGCGTAAACCAGGGACGACGCCAGCACCGTCTCGCCTGGACGCGGCAGATCCGCGACATCGAGCGTCACATCCCAGTTGATGCTGCCCACCACGCACACCCGCGCAGACATGTCACCGAGACTAGAGCCGAACGAGAAACTTGGGCACGGTAGCCGCCCGGCCCCGGTTACCGTCCCGCCATGGAAATCTTGCCCACACTGCTGAGCTGGGGCATCCCGGCCCTGGTGATGTTGTTCGTCGGCGTCAGCCTGTATCGGATCAGGAAGCCCCGGTTCACCGGCCCGGCGCTGACGGGAGTCGCGCGGATCCTGTCGGTGCAATCGACCGGCACCGTGATCAATGACCGGTACGTCTGCAAGATCAGCCTCAGCGTCGAGGTTCCGGGCCGCGAACCCTACGAGGCCACGGTGCGCCAAGCGGTGCACCCGATCCAGATGGCCTCCGTGCAACCGGGGTTGGTGGTCCCGGTGCAGGTCGACTCCGCGAACCCTAGCAAGGTGCGGATCGAGCCCGGCAATGCGGTACGCAGGACGACGGTCGCGCAGCCGAGTGCCGCGGACCTGGCGACGGCATACAACGAGCACAAGCAGCGCCATGGCAGTGCGTCGGGCCAGTGGGCGTCGGCAGCGCAGCTGCTCGCGTCGGGTCAGCGCGTGCCGGGTGTGCTCAGGTCGTTTGCACCGACCGGAAACACGTTGCGCAGCTTGGGCAGAGAGGCGACCGCGATGCCTGAACTGCTCGACGCCCCGCAGTACGTCGTCGAGATGGAGCTTCGCTTCCCGAATCTGGCACCGATCGTCGGCCGCAGCGTCCAATCGATTCCGGACGATCACGTGCCATACCTCGCGGTCGGGCTCGAACTTCCTTGTGCGGTCGACCCTTCGGACCCCGCGCATCGGTTCGTCGTGGATTGGCAGCGCGCCATCCACTGAAAGCCCGGCGTCACCAAACGGTGAATTCTCGGACACGCGCCGACGTCACTTTTCGGCAAAACGCCGATATCCACCGGTCAGAGAGCTAGTCTGCAGCGTGATCGGGGACCCGAGACAGACCGGTGGCAGAAGGGAAGCCGATTGACGTCGGGTGAGCTAACAGAATTAGACGCGGAGGCGCAGCGCGCTCCGGGGAAGAAGCGCGTCCGCCGCCTCTTGCCCCGCATCCGTTTCAAAATCAGCATCCAGTCCAAGATTCTGGTCGCGCTCCTGCTGTCGAGCATCCTGTCCATCGCTGTCATCGGCTACATCGGTGCCATCTCCGGGCGCAATGCCTTGCGTGAAGTCGAGTCGGAGCGACTCATCGAGTTGCGCGAGTCCCAGAAACGGCAGATCGAGGCGTTGTTCCGCGAGGTGACGAACTCACTGATCGTCTACAGCGGCGGTTTCAGCATCGACCAGGCCGTCCTTGCGCTGACCGCCGGATTCAATCAACTGAACAACGCGACGATCAGCGGCCCACAACAGCAGGCACTCGCCAACTACTACCAAGACCAGATGATCAAGCCCATTGAACGGGTGACGGGTGAAGAGCTCGATCTCAACGCGCTGCTACCGAAAACCAACGCCGAGAAATACCTTCAGGCCAACTACACCGCCACGACGAGGCCCAATACCGACCCGCCGGTGGATCCGGGTGACGGCAGCGCCTGGTCGGCCGCCAATGTTCGCTTCGATTTCTATATGCGCAGCATCGTCAGCCGTTTCAACTACCGGGACGCCCTACTGTTCGACATGGACGGCAACGTCGTCTACACCGTGGACAAGGGGCCCGACCTCGGCACCAACATCCTGAGCGGACCGTATCGCGAGTCGAATCTGCGCGAGGCGTACCTGAAGGCGTTGCGCTCCAACGACGTTGAGTTCGTCTGGATCACCGACTTCGAGCCGTACCAGCCGCAGCTCGACGTGCCGACCGCGTGGGTGGTGTCGCCGATCGGCCTGGACGGCAGATTCGACGGCGTCATGGCACTGCCCGTGCCGATCGCCAAGATCAACTACATCATGACCGCCAACAAGCAGTGGCAGGCCGCCGGTATGGGGGCGGCAACCGAAACCTACCTCGCCGGCCCCGACGGTTTGATGCGTTCTGACTCAAGGCTTTTCCTCGAAGACCCAAAGGAATACCGGCGTGAGGTGATCGCCGCCGGCACCGCACCCGATGTGGCTGACCGGGCCATACGGCTCGGCGGTACGACGCTGGTGCAGCCGGTGCGCAGCGCCGGCCTGAAAGCGGCGCAGCGTGGCGAGACCGGCGTGACGAGTGGCACCGACTACACCGGTAACAGAGAACTGGAGGCCTACGCGCCGCTGAGTATCCCGAATTCCGATCTGCAGTGGTCGGTTCTGGCCACCCGGGACGACTCGGACGCTTTCGCGCGGATCGGGCGGTTCACCAAAGCGCTTGCGGTCGCCGTCGCGGCGATGGTCTTCGCGATCTCCGTGGCTGCCATGGTCATCGCCCAGGCGGCGGTGCGACCGCTGCGCCGCCTCGAGAAAGGCGCGCAGAAGATCAGCAGCGGCGACTACGAGGTCAACATCCCGATCACGTCACGTGATGAAATCGGTGATCTCACCGGTGCTTTCAACGAGATGAGCCGGAACCTGGCGATCAAGGAAGAGCTGCTCAACGAGCAGCGGCGGGAGAACGACCGACTCCTGCTGGCGTTGATGCCGGAGCCGGTGGCGCAGCGGTACCGCGAGGGTGAGGGCACCATCTCGCAGCAGCACCAGGATGTCGCCATCATCTACGCCGACATCGTCGGACTCGACGAGATATCGAGCGAAGTCGCGGGCGACGAACTGGTCGGCATCGTCGACGACCTGTTCCGCCAGTTCGATTCGGCCGCCGAAGCCCTTGGGGTGGAACGGATTCGCACTTTCCACAACGGCTACCTGGCCAGCTGCGGGGTCGTCACACCGCGCCTGGACAGCATTCACCGCAGCGTGGAGTTCGCTCTGGAGATACGCCGCATCATCGAGCGGTTCAACAACCAGAGCCGGCATGTGCTGCGTCTGCGGGTCGGTATCAACACCGGCAACGTGATCAGTGGGCTGGTGGGCAAGTCCGGACTCGTCTTCGACATGTGGGGTGCCGCGGTCAGCCTGGCTTACCAGATGCAAAGTGGCACACCGCAACCCGGCATCTACGTCGCATCCCAGGTGTATGAGGCGATGCGCGACACGCGCCAGTTCACTCCGGCCGGCACGATTTCCGTCGGCGGCGCCGAGCAGGCCATTTACCGGTTGTCGGAGCGGTAGTGAACTTCTTCGACTCGGATTGGTTCTACTGGGCGATCGGTGTGGCGATCGGATTTCCGGTCTGCTTGATCCTGCTGACCGAGCTGCAGCAGATCCTCAACCGCCGGGGTAATCGGCTGGCCCGTCAGGTCGGGGTGATCCGCAACTGGCTGTTACCGCTCGGGGCGCTGTTACTGATCCTGGTGAAAGCCTCGCAGATTCCGGCGGGCGAGGTCCCGGTCCGCATTCTCACCACGGTGTTCGGCTTCCTGGTGCTGGTACTGCTGCTGTCCGGGCTGAACGCGACGGTGTTCGAAGGCGCGCCCGAGGACAGTTGGCGCAAGCGACTTCCGACCATCTTCCTGGACGTCGGCCGGTTCGCCCTGATCGGGCTCGGGCTCGCGGTCATCTTGTCCGTCATCTGGGGAGTGCGGGTCGGCGGGGTGTTCACCGCCCTGGGCATCACGTCGGTGGTGATCGGCCTGATGCTGCAGAACTCCGTCGGCCAGATCGTGTCCGGCCTGTTCATGCTCTTCGAGCAGCCGTTCCGGATCAACGATTGGCTGGATACCCAGACCGCCCGGGGGCGGGTCATCGAGGTGAACTGGCGGGCCGTGCACATCCAGACCGGCGGCGGACTGCGGATCATGCCGAACTCGATGCTGGCGACCACCGCGTTCACCAATCTCAGCCGGCCGGCCGGCCCGCACAAGTGCTCGATCAACACCACGTTCGCGACGTCGGACCCGCCGGACAAGGTATGCGAGATGCTGACCCTGGTGGCCGGCGCACTGCCGCTGATGATGCCGGGAACCTCGCCAACCTCGGTCGCACTGGGCGCCGGGGAGTACCGCACCACCGTCCGGGTCCACTCTCCGGCCGACGAGGGCGCCACCCAATCCACGTTCGTGCGCTGGGTCTGGTACGCCGCGCGTCGTTGGGAACTGCATCTGGACGGCGAGGACGACGACTTCTCGACGCCGGAGCGAGTCATGAAAGCACTACGCACCGTCGTCGCGTCCGAACTCCGGCTGACGCTGGCCGACCAGCAGTTTCTGGCCCCGTACGCCAGGATCCTGCGGTACGGCACCGACGAGATCGTGCAGTATGCGGGCACGGTGCCCACCGCGATGGCCTTCATCGTGGCCGGCAGCGTGCAACTGACGGTGACCGACGGGGACGGCGCCGTGCTGCCCTTCGCCACCCTGACCGAAGGTTCGTTCATCGGGATCACGGCCCTGACCAGGCAGCCCAACCTGGCCGGCGCCTATGCCCTCGAGGAAGTGACCGCGCTGGAGATCGAGCGCGAACATCTCGAGAAAATCGTGATGGACAAGCCGATGCTGCTGCAGGATCTGGGGCGGCTGATCGACGAGCGGCAGAACAAGGCGCGAGTGACCCGCCGCGAACGCGGAAAAGCAACGACCGCGGTCGCGCCCGGTCTGCGAAAGCCCGATACCCTGGGGTAATGAGTCTGCAAGCACCGGCGCTGCCTGACTTGCGCCAAGAGGTGCACGATGCCGCCCGCCGCGCCCGGGTGGCCGCCCGGATCCTGGCCTCGACCCCGACCGCGGTCAAAGACCGCGCGCTGCATGCCGCCGCCGACGCACTGCTGGCCCACGCCGATGAGATCCTGGCCGCCAACGCCGAAGACCTGGACACGGCGCGGGCCGCCGGCACCCCCGCCGCGATGCTCGACCGGTTGGCGCTGAACTCACAGCGGGTCGACGGCATCGCCGCTGGTCTGCGCCAGGTCGCCGGATTGGCCGACCCGGTCGGTGAGGTGTTGCGCGGTTCCACCCTGCCCAACGGGCTGCAGTTGCGACAGCAGCGCGTTCCGCTCGGCGTGGTCGGAATGATCTACGAGGGCCGCCCCAATGTCACCGTCGACGCGTTCGGACTGACGCTCAAGTCCGGCAACGCGGCGCTGCTGCGCGGCAGTTCGTCGGCGGCGAAGTCGAATGAAGCGCTGGTCGCGGTGCTGCGCGGCGCCCTGGTCAGCGAGGGCCTGCCCGCCGACGCCGTCCAGCTGCTCTCGTCGGCCGACCGCGCCACCGTCACCCACCTGATCCAGGCCCGCGGCCTGGTCGATGTGGCGATCCCGCGCGGGGGTGCCGGCTTGATCGAAGCTGTGGTGCGCGATGCGCAGATACCCACCATCGAGACCGGTGTCGGCAACTGCCATGTCTACGTGCACGAGGCCGCCGACCTCTACGTCGCCGAGCGCATCCTGCTCAACTCCAAGACCCGCCGGCCCAGCGTCTGCAATGCCGCCGAGACGCTGCTGGTCGACACGGCGATCGCCGGGGAGGCGCTGCCACGGTTGCTGAACGCGCTGGAGACGGCGGGCGTCACCGTGCATGGCGGAGCCGAAGGCGATGCCGAAGACGCAGACCTGCGCCGCGAGTACCTGGCGATGGACATCGCGGTCGCGGTGGTCGACGGGGTGGATGCCGCGATCGCCCACGTCAACGAGTACGGCACCGGCCACACCGAAGCCATCGTGACTACCAATCTCGCTGCGGCGCAACGTTTTACCGCGCAGGTGGATGCGGCAGCGGTGATGGTCAACGCGTCCACCGCGTTCACCGACGGCGAGCAGTTCGGCTTCGGCGCAGAGATCGGCATCTCCACCCAGAAACTGCACGCCCGCGGCCCGATGGGGCTGCCGGAACTGACCTCAACCAAGTGGATCGTGTGGGGTGACGGCCACACCCGTCCGGCCTGATTTCCGCAATCGAAGGAGCCCTATGAGCGTGCCCGCACGGCCTGTGCCGCTGTTCGCCGACATCGCCGACGTTTCGCGCCGGCTCGCCGAGACGGGCTACCTGCCCGACACCGCCACCGCGACCGCCGTCTTCCTCGCCGATCGGCTCGGCAAGCCACTGCTGGTGGAAGGGCCGGCCGGGGTCGGCAAGACCGAACTCGCCCGCGCCGTCGCCCAGGCGACCGGGTCGGGTCTGGTCCGCTTGCAGTGCTACGAGGGCGTCGACGAGGCGCGGGCCCTCTACGAGTGGAACCACGCCAAGCAGATCTTGCGCATCCAGGCCGGCTCCGGCGACTGGCAGTCGACCAAAGATGATGTGTTCAGCGAGGAGTTTCTGCTGCAGCGCCCGTTGTTGACCGCGATCCGGCGCACCGACCCGACCGTGCTGCTGATCGACGAAACCGACAAGGCCGACATCGAGATCGAGGGCCTGCTGCTGGAGGTGCTCTCCGACTTCGCGGTGACCGTCCCGGAACTGGGCACCATCACCGCCACCCGGACACCGCTGGTCGTGTTGACCTCCAACGCCACCCGTGAACTGTCGGAAGCCCTCAAACGTCGCTGCCTGTTCCTGCACATCGACTTCCCGACCCCCGAGCTGGAACGGCGCATCCTGCTCTCGCGGGTGCCCGAACTGCCCGAACACCTGGCCGAGGAGTTGGTGCGCATCATCGGCGTGCTGCGCGGTATGCAGCTCAAGAAGGTGCCGTCCATTGCCGAGACCATCGACTGGGGACGGACGTTGCTGGCGCTGGGCATGGACACCATCGACGATGCCGTCGTCGCCGCCACGCTCGGCGTGGTCCTCAAACACCAGTCCGACCAGCAACGCGCCACCGGCGAGTTGAGGCTGAACTGATGGCCTCCCGACGCATCCGTCCGTCCCGGCCGCTCGCGCCGCACGGGCTGCCCGGGCACCTGGTCGGGTTCGTGGAAGCGCTTCGGGGAAGCGGGATTTCGGTGGGCCCGTCGGAAACGGTGGATGCCGGCCGGGTGATGGCGACGCTGGGTCTGGAAGACCGAATGGTGCTGCGCGAAGGCCTGGCGTGTGCGGTGTTGCGCCGGCCGGATCACCGTGACACCTACGATGCCATGTTCGACCTCTGGTTCCCTGCGGCGCTGGGGGCCCGGGCCGTCGTTGCCGATGCGGACGCTGCCGGGGATGCCGAAGGTTTGCCGCCCGACGACGTCGAGGCGATGCGGCAGATGCTGCTGGACCTGCTGGCCGACAACCCGGACCTGGCCGACATGGACGAACGGCTGGTCCGGATGATCGCCCGGATCGTGGAGGCCTACGGCAAGTACAATTCCTCACGCGGCCCGTCGTTCTCGTCGTACCAGGCGCTCAAGGCGATGGCGCTGGATGAACTGGAAGGCAAGCTGCTGGCCGGGCTGCTCGCCCCGTACGGCGACGAGCCCACGCCCAGTCAGGAGCAGATTGCGAAAGCGATAGCGGCGCAGAAGATCTCGCAGCTGCGGAAGATGGTCGATGCCGAGACCAAGCGGCGCACCGCCGAGCAGCTCGGCCGCGAACACGTTCAGATGTACGGAATCCCACAGCTTTCCGAGAACGTCGAGTTCCTGCGCGCCTCGGGTGAGCAGCTGCGGCAGATGCGCCGCGTGGTGGCGCCGTTGGCCCGCACCCTCGCGACCCGGCTCGCGGCGCGGCGCCGCCGGTCTCGCGCCGGGACGATCGACCTGCGCAAGACGTTGCGCAAATCCATGTCCACCGGTGGCGTGCCGATCGACGTCGTATTGAAGAAGCCGCGTCCGGCGCGACCGGAATTGGTGGTGCTGTGCGACGTGTCCGGATCCGTCGCCGGGTTCAGTCACTTCACCCTGCTGCTCGTTCATGCGCTGCGGCAACAATTTTCGCGTGTTCGTGTCTTCGCGTTCATCGACACGACCGACGAGGTGACGCATATGTTCGGGCCGGAGGCCGACCTGGCGGTGGCGATTCAGCGCATCACCCGCGAAGCGGGGGTTTATGCCCGCGACGGCCACTCCGACTACGGCAACGCGTTCGTCTCGTTCGTGCAGGCAAACCCGAATGTGCTGTCGCCGCGCAGCTCCCTGCTGGTGCTCGGGGACGGCCGCACCAACTACCGTAACCCGGCCGTCGACGTGCTCGCCGACATGGTCAACGCCGCCCGGCATGCGCACTGGCTCAACCCGGAGCCCAGGCACCTCTGGGGCAGCGGAGACTCGGCGGTGCCGCGGTACGAGGAAGTCATCACGATGCACGAGTGCCGTTCAGCCAAACAGCTGGCCTCGGTCATCGACGCGTTGTTGCCGGTGTAGCTTTCGCTGGCTTCAGCGGGTCTTACGGAACACCAGCCAGCGCATCTCGATCGGGCTCTTGTCCCGTCCGACGGGGAACACGTCGAGCCCGCTGACCCAGTCGGCGTACCAGCTGGTCGGCGGCCAGGCGCCGGTCGGCAGGTTCGCCTGCTCGTATTCGTACACCGAGTCGTCAGCGACCAGCTCCAGGGGCAGGCCTTCGCAGGCGGTCGACACCTCCTGCCGGGAGAACATGCTCGTGTACGCCTGCTGCCCGAACTCCCGTGCCGCGTCCTCGAGTTCGTAGCCGTGTCGTGGCAGAAACGCATTGAAAACCAGCCGTGCCCCGGGCGCCAGACACTTCGCGGCCAGTTCGAAGAGGCCGCGCAATTGCTGGGTTGTCCGGAAATCGGATACCACTTCCGAGAGCAGTATTAACTGATAGTCCTGTCGCAAATCGTCGGTGGTCTCGAAAACATTGCGCACGATAACGCGTAAGTCGAGATTTTCGGCCCAGGCTTGAGACCGGATGATCTCGGCGAACTTCGGCGTCAGTTCCACCACGTCGACGGGGTGTCCACGGCGCGCAAGCGCAAGTGCGTTACGACCCGTTCCAGCGCCGATGTCGAGCACCGGGTGCGAACGGGCGTCGGGCGCTTCGTTGGCCAGCGCCCAAACCCGGGCATCGGGCTCGGTGCCGAACAAGGGTGGTTCGCGGGTGGCGATCCAGTTCTCGTAGGCTTCGGCGACGGTGAACCACCGGGCGTTGACCTGGTAGTGCAGGGTCGGGCCAACGGGCGCGTTGTAGCTGACCACGATGTTGGAACGGTGTGAGATCGAGTAGGCCTCGGCCAGCTGGTTCTGTAGCACGGTCCGCAGGTGGGCGAGTTCCTCGTCGTTGAACTGCCGGCCCACCCCCGCGAAGATGTTGCTGCACATCTTCACGTACTCGTCCAGCATGTTTGGAATAGCCGGCAGTGAAAGCTCGCCGGTGACCACTGATCGGCTGGAGACACGCCGCCGCATGGCGTCTTTCCACTCTTGCGACTGCCCTGCGGTCGACAGCGAAGGTTCCGTTTCCACAGAACTTCTTCTACAGGATGACCCGCCTTCGGCATGCGACTATTCGATAAACACATAAATTTGCCGGTGATTTGCCGGGCGACCCGGCCGGGCTCCGGTCCCTGCTCGCGCGGTGATGCCAGAGCGCAGGCTCCAGTAAGCTGGCAAACCATGCAAAAGCAGCTGCGCAGGCTGGGGGTGATGGGTGGGACGTTCGATCCTATCCATTACGGCCACCTGGTTGCTGCCAGTGAGGTCGCGCACAAGTTCTCCCTCGACGAGGTCGTGTTCGTGCCCAGCGGGCAACCGTGGCAGAAGGACCGCCAGGTGTCGGCCGCCGAGGACCGGTATCTGATGACCGTGATCGCCACCGCGTCCAACCCGCGATTCTCGGTCAGCCGGGTCGACATCGACCGCGGCGGCCCCACGTACACCAAGGACACGCTGCGGGATCTGCACACCCTCAACGCGGACGCCGAGCTGTACTTCATCACCGGCGCTGATGCGCTGGCGTCCATCCTGACCTGGCACGGCTGGGAAGAGATGTTCGAGTTGGCGCGTTTTATAGGTGTCAGTAGGCCCGGCTACGAGCTGCGCCACGACCACATCACCGAAGTTCTGGGTGAGCTGCCGCAAGAAGCTTTGACGCTCGTGGAGATCCCCGCACTGGCGATCTCGTCGACCGACTGCCGGCGGCGCGCCCTGGAACACAGGCCGCTGTGGTACCTGATGCCCGACGGCGTCGTGCAATACGTCTCCAAACGACGCCTCTACCGCACCCCCGAGAGGAGCGAGAACCCGGCCGCCCCCAGCGTGGCCGCCGGGAACAGCACATGAGCGCAAATCAGGAAGCGATCGACATGGCCACGGTGGCGGCCGCCGCCGCCGCATCGAAGCTGGCGGACGACGTGCTGGTCATCGACGTGTCCGGCCAGCTCGTCATCACCGACTGCTTCGTCATCGCGTCGGCGTCCAACGAACGGCAGGTCAACGCCATCGTCGACGAGGTCGAGGAGAAGATGCGCCGGGCCGGCTACAAGCCCGCCCGGCGTGAGGGCGCCCGGGAGGGCCGCTGGACACTGCTGGACTACCGCGACATCGTCGTGCACATCCAGCATCAGGACGACCGCAATTTCTACGCGCTCGACCGGTTGTGGGGCGACTGCCCGCAGGTGCCCGTCGACCTCGGCGACCAGCGTGACGGGACCGCGGAATGAAAGCGCGCCGGCTGGTGATGCTGCGGCACGGGCAGACCGACTACAACCTCGGCAGCCGGATGCAGGGTCAGCTGGACACGGAACTGAGTGAACTGGGGCGTGCTCAGGCCGTCGCCGCCGCCGAGGTGCTGGGCAAAGTGCAACCGTTGCTGATCGTGTCGTCGGACCTGCGGCGTGCCTTCGACACGGCGACCAAGCTGGGCGAGCAGACCGGCTTGGCGGTTCAGGTGGACCCGCGGCTGCGCGAGACCCATCTGGGCGACTGGCAGGGTAAGACGCACACCGAGATCGACAACGAAGTCCCCGGTGCCCGATTGGCCTGGCGTGAGAACGCAGGCTGGGCGCCGCACGGCGGGGAAAGCCGCGTCGACGTGGCCGCCCGCAGCGTGCCGCTGGTGGCGGAACTGGTTGCCGCCGCGCCGGACTGGGGTGGCGCGGGCGAGCCCGAGCGGCCGATCGTGCTGGTGGCCCACGGCGGACTGATCGCCGCGCTGTCGGCCGCGCTGTTGAAAATCCCGGTCGCCAACTGGCCGATCCTGGGTGGCATGGGCAACTGCAGTTGGGTCCAGCTGAGCGGTCACTCGAAGGCGGACGCCGACTTTCAGGACATCCGGTGGCGACTGGACGTGTGGAACGCTTCAGCGCAGGTGTCCAATGACGTTCTCTGATGCCGGGGCCAGGCCCACCCTGTTGATCTTCGCCGACTCGCTGTCTTATTACGGCCCTACCGGCGGTCTGCCTGCCGACGACCCGCGTATCTGGCCCAATATCGTTGGCGCCCAACTGGGTTGGGACGTGGAGTTGATCGGTCGCATCGGCTGGACCTGTCGGGACGTGTGGTGGGCCGCCACCCAGGACCCGCGGGCCTGGGCGGCGCTGCCGAAGGCCGGCGCGGTCATCTTCGCCACCAGTGGCATGGATTCGCTGCCGTCGGTGTGGCCCACCGCGATGCGCGAGCTGATCCGTTACGTCCGGCCGCCCTGGTTGCGGCGCTGGGTGCGCGAAGGCTATGGCTGGTTGCAGCCCCGCCTCTCGCCGGTGGCCCGGTCGGCGCTGCCGCCGCAGCTGACCGCGTACTACCTCGAACACACCCGCGGCGCAATCGATTTCAACCGCCCGGGGATCCCGATTGTGGCATCGCTGCCGTCGGTGCACATCGCCGAAACTTACGGCAAGGCGCACCATGGCCGCGAAGGTACCGTCGCGGCGATCACGGAATGGGCCGAGCGGCAGGAGATACCGCTGGTCGATCTCAAAGCGGCTGTCGGCGAAGAGATCATGAGCGGGCGCGGCAACCCGGACGGAATCCACTGGAACTTCGAGGCTCATCAGAGCGTCGCCGAACTGATGCTGAAGGCGCTCGCCGAGGCCGGGATTCCTCCCGAGAAAACGCGCTGATCGTGCCCTGCGCCGGCGACGATGCAGTGTGGGCGCCACCCGCTTGCGGGGGACGTAGCGATGAGGTGGGGGCCCCACCCGCTTGCGGGGGAGAGTGGCGCCGTTGTCCATAGTGGTAGTCACCGACAGCTCGTCGCGCCTGCCGGCCGACCTGCGGGACCGGTGGGGGATCCGTGAAGTGCCGCTGCACATCCTGCTCGACGGCGCCGACCTGCGCGACGGTGTGGACGACATTCCCGACGACATCCACAAGCGCCACGCCACGACCGCGGCTGCCACCCCGTCCGAGCTGTGTGCGGCCTACCGGCTGGCCCTGGCCGACAGTGACGGCGAAGGTGTTGTGGCCGTGCATATCTCGTCGGGTCTGTCCGGGACCTGCCGGGCCGCCGAGGTGTGCGCGGCCGAGTTGGGGTCGTCGGTCCGGGTGATCGATTCCAAGTCGACGGCGATGGGTACCGGGTTCACGGCGTTGACCGCGGCGCGGGCCGCCGCGGGTGGGGCCGATCTCGACACCGTCGCCCGGGTCGCCGCGGATGCGGTGACCCGCACGCACGCCTACATGGTGGTGCACCGCCTGGACAACCTGCGCCGCAGTGGCCGCATCGGCGGCGCGAAGGCCTGGTTGGGCACGGCACTGGCGCTCAAGCCGCTACTGCACATCGATGACGGAAAACTTGTTCTGGCGCAACGTATAAGGACCACCAGAGGTGCGATCGCCGCCATGGTCGACGAGGTCTGCGAGATCGTGGGGGAGCACCCCGCGGCGCTGGCGGTGCACCACGTCGCCAACCCTGCCGGCGCAAGCGACGTGGCCGGCGCGTTGGCCGAACGGCTACCGGCCTGCGAACCCGCGATCGTGACGCCGTTGGGCCCGGTGCTCGCACTGCACGTCGGTGACGGAGCGCTGGCGGTCTGCCTGCAGCTGGGCGAGTGACTCCGGCCGGGTCAGATCTGCTGGACGAAGACCGTCCTACCTATTCCGTCGGCGGTGTTCTCGAAATAGACCGGCAGCAGTGAGAAGGGGTACGACCCTGTGTTGAACACGTAATAGCCGGAACCATACGTGGGGCCCGTCGCTGACGTGACAACAAATGGGGTGTTGTCAGCTGTGACCGTCTGCGTGTAGAGGGGCACGCCATTGATGGTCGAGACGCTGATCACCGTTCCCGCCGGCAGGTGGTTACCGATGTTCAGGCCCGGCACCAGCGACTGCGGGACGGCTCCGAGTGCACCGCCGGTATCGATGAACGCGCCGACGGTCTGCGGTAATTCATGGTTGATCTGAACTTGCACAACGGTTCTGGGTGATCCGCCTAACCCGACATAAGGCGGCAGCGGATTGGGTCCGAACTGCATCGTGCCGCGCGGCAGGTTGACCAGCACTCCATCGTCCAAGTGGTCAGGTAGAGCCTCGATCACCGAAGTCGGGAACGGGTAATCGTTGTTCTGGCCCACGCCCAGATAGGCGGGCAGGGACGACAGGTCTACCGCCCTTCCGCCCAGCGAAGCCGAGGTGGCGACGCCGATGGTGGTCGGTTCCGTGACGATGCCGTTCCCGAAGTTCAGGGTGGTCTGATACGTCTGGTAATTGACTAACAGCGAGCCGCCGTAACTGACGCTGCCCGTTCCGGTGGGGGCGCCGAGCGTGGCCAGGTCGACGTACTGAGGCGGCACCACCAGGCCGGACGCGCCGGAGTCGACGATGACGGGCGACGTCGGTCCGCCACCCACCTTGATATTCAGCATCGGGCTGCCGTACTGACCGGGATAGATCAGCGTTTGATCAGGGCCCAGCGCGGTGCTGATCCCCGCGGTGCCGGGCTCGCCCAGCAAGCCGCCCCGGCCGCCGATGCCGCCCACGCCGCCGGGACCGCTGGCCCCACCGGTGCCGCCCATGCCGATCAGGCCAGCCGAGCCGCCCGCGCCCCCGGGCATCCCGCCGTAGAGATTGGCGCCGCCGGTGCCTCCGTTGCCCACCAGCAACCCACCGGCGCCGCCGGCGCCCCCGGCCGCCCCGTAACGGACGCTGACGCCGCCGGTGCCGCCGTTGCCGAACAACCAGCCACCGGCTCCGCCGGGTGTTCCCACCCCTTGAGCGGTCGTGTAGCCGTCGGCGCCGTCGCCGAACAGCGGGCGCCCGGTGGCCTGTAGAACGGGGTCGTTGATGAGGTGTGAGACGTTGGAAACCAGGTACTTGGCGAGGGCGGTCTCGGCTGCGGCATACTCGCGCGCCGTTTCCAGAATCCTGACCCGGAATTGCTCATAGGAAATGGAAAACTGTTCGGCCGCTTGCTGATACTGCTGGCCGTGCTCGGCGAAGAAGGTGGCTACCGCTTGCGAGATTTCGTCGGCACTCGCGGAAACGACCTGGCTGGTGGGCAGCGCCGCCAAGACGTTGACGGACCTCAGGGTCGACTCCAGATCTGCGAGGTCGACGGTCGCCGCCGCAAGGAGCTCAGGAGACACCAGTACCGACGCCACGCCGCCCCCTCACCACCGATCACGACTGCGGGAAGCGTACCTCGGAGCAAATGTTTTCCGATGCGGAACCGGAAATGATCAGGCACCGGCTCCCGTACGAACTGCGCGGACATTGTCGCTGCCCCGTGGATGTACCACTTGCGGCCACCAGAACCACCGACCCAGCAAAGTCGCAATGGACGGCATCAACAGCGTGCGCACAATCAATGTGTCGAGCAGCAGGCCGATACACACCGTTGACCCGAACTGACCGAGCACCCGCAGGTCGCTGCCGAGCATCGATGCCATGGTGAAGGCGAACACCAGGCCTGCGGCGGTCACCACGCCGCCGGTGCCGGCCATCGACCGGATGATGCCGGTCTTGAGACCGGCATGAATCTCTTCTTTGAACCGGGACACCAGTAGCAGGTTGTAGTCGGAGCCGACGGCCAACAGGATGATCACCGACAGCGCCATCACGATCCAGTGGATCTTGATACCGAAGAGGTCCTGCCAGATCAGCACCGACAGCCCGAACGACGCGGCGATGGAGCTGGCCGCGGTGCCGACGATCACCAGTGCGGCCACCACGCTGCGGGTCAGCAGCAGCATGATCATGAAGATCAGGGTCAGTGCCGACACCACCGCGATCATCAGGTCGTACTTGGCGCCGTCATGCATGTCCTTGAACGTCGCGGCGGTGCCGCCGAGATACACCTTCGCGTCGGACAGCGAGGATTGCTTGAGACCCTCCTGCGCCGCGGTCCGTTCCGAATCGACCCGCGAAATCCCTTCCGGCGTCATCGGATCGCCCTGGTGGGTGATGAAGAAGCGCGCAGACTTGCCGTCCGGCGACAGGAACATTCGCAGGCCGGTCTGGAAGTCCGGATTGTCGAACGCTTCGGGCGGGAGGTAGAAGAAGTCGTCGTTCTTGGAGGCGTCGAAACTCTGGCCCATCACCACGGCGGTGTCGCTGAGCGCCTTCATCTGGTCCAGCATCGCCGAGAACGTGGCCTGCATGGTCAGCGTCAGCCCTTTGGTCGTCTTCATCGTGGTGATCATCGGCGGGATCAGCACCAGCATCGAGTGCGTCGCATCGGCCGTGCGCTGGATGTCTTTGGTCAGTAGGTCGAATTGCCCAGCCAATTGGTCGAATCCGTCCAGCGACTCGAACAGGGACCGCAACGACCAGCAGATGGGAATGTCGAAGCAGTGCTTCTCCCAATAGAAGTAGCTGCGGATCGGGCGCCAGAAGTCGTCGAAGTCGGCGATGTGGTCGCGCAGGCGGTTGGTGATGTCGGCGGTCTCCGCGGTGGTTCTGGCGCTGTCGTCGGCGGCGTTGGACAGTTCCGTCGTCACCTTGTACATGCGCTCCATGGTCTCGATCATGAACTGCATCTCGTCGGCCATCTTGGTGATGTCCTTCATGCGGTCCTGCAGGAAAGCCATGTTCTGCATCGTCGTCTGACTCTGCATGCTGTTCTGAAAAGGTATGGAGCTGTGCTGAATTGGGATGCCCAGCGGCCTGGTGATGTCCTGCACCATAGCAATGCCTACGGTGCGCATCACGTTCTTGGCCACCCGGTCCAGCACCAGCATGTCTGCCGGGTTCCGCATGTCGTGGTCGGCCTCCACCATCAACATGTCCGGGTCCATTCGCGCCTGCGAGAAATGCCGGTCCGCGGCCTGCTGACCGAGATTGGACGGGGCAGAAGCCGGCAGGTAGTAGCGATCGTTGTAGCTCGTCACGAAGCTGGGCAGGGCCACCATCCCGATCAGGACGATCGCGGTGCTGACCGCCAGAATCGGTGCGGGCCAACGCACCACCGCGGTGCCGACGCGCCGCCACATCCGCCCCTGCCGGGCGGTGCTCTTGGATTCGAACAGGTGGAACTTGCTTCCGGCGAAGACCACCGCGGGCCCGAGCGTCACGCCCGCCAGCACGACGACCAGCATGCCGATCGCCACCGGCGCGCCCATGGTGTTGAACCAGGGCAACCGGGTGAAACTCAGGCAGTACGTCGCACCCGCGATGGTCAGGCCCGAGCCCAGGACGACCGGAGCCACCCCACGAAAGGTGGTGTAGTAGGCGGTTTCCCGATCTTCACCCGCGCGCAGTGCTTCCTGGTAGCGCCCGATCAGGAAGATGCCGTAGTCGGTTCCCGCGGCGATGGCCAGCATGGTGAGGATGTTGGCGGCGAACGTGGTGAGGCCGAACACGTTGTGGTAGCCCAGCACCGCCACGATTCCCCGTGACGAGGCCAGCGCGACAAAGGTCATGAACAGCTGCACCAGAGTCGTGACGATCGACCGGTAGACCAGCAGCAGCATGAGCGCGATCGCGCCGAGGGTGAACAGGGTGATGGTGGCCAGGCTGGCGTTGCCGATGATGTGCATGTCATCGGACAGCGCCGCGGGCCCGGTCACGTAGGCCTTCACCCCCTGCGGTGGGGGATTGTGCTCCAACACCTTTCGGACGGCTTCGACCGAGTCGTTGGCCAGCGTGGTGCCCTGATTGCCGGCGAGGTTCAGCATCACGTAAGCGCCCTTGGCGTCGGCGCTCTGGGCGCCCGCCGCGGTCAGCCGGTCACCCCAGAAGTCCTGGATGTGCTGGATGTGCTCGTGATCCTGGCGCAGTTGCCGAATCACGTTGTCGTAGTAGCGGTGAGCGTCATCACCGAGCGGCTGCTTGCTTTCCAGCACGATCATGACGGTGCTGTTGGAGTCGAATTCCTTGAAGTTGTGCCCGAGTCGCATCATCGCCACCATGGACGGCGCGTCGACCGGCGTCATCGGAGCGGAGTGCTGTTCGCTGACCTTCTCCAAGGTCGGAACGATGACGTTGACCAGGACCGTCAGGACAACCCAGCCGATGATGATCGGCACCGCGAAGATGCGGATGGTGTGCGGGATGAGTGGCCGGTGGCCGCGTTCCTTCGTGCCGGTGGGCGCCGCGCTTTCGGTGGCGATCGGGGCCGTATCCTCGTTCGCCACATGGGTTCTGCTGTTGAGATCGCTCATGCCGACTTCACCAGGCAGAAGGTCTGGGGATTGACGCCATCGGACTGCTTCTCTTCCTTAACCACGTTGTCGACCGTGATACGGCAGCCGATCTGGCTGCCGTCGCTCTGCGCCATGATGTTGGCGCTCACCGAAGGCAGCGTCGTCGAAATGGTGAACGTCCACGGCAGCGGCGCCGCATCGACCTGGTGAGTGTTCGCATCGGCATCCCAGTAGTTGATGTTGGCGGTGGCTCCGGCCGGCCCGAAGATCTCGTACTTGACGACCTTCGGGTTGAACTGGACGATCTCGATTCCGGCACCGGCGTTGGCGTTGAGGTCCTGGGAACCGAAGATCTTGTGCAACCGCGACACGACCAGTCCGGAGACGGCCAGCACCACGATGAGGATCAGCGGTATCCATGCCTTGCGGAGAAAGCGGGTAAGGGGACCCGCGACCGCACCAGCCTTCATCGCCACCGCCTTTAACGAGTCTCCGGCCACACCTGAAGGGTTGTAACGCACCGTGGGACAGCTTGCTTCCCCGGCGCCCCGCCAGAATATTTGCTCGGCTAAGTATGTTAGCGCTTAGTGGACGGCAGCGTTCCGTCAGGGGCCGGTACTGTGCCACAGCACACAGTCAGCGTGCCACCCGGCCGGTGACCGGCGGCAGGTCGGCGAGCGTCATGATGCCCGGTCTGGCCGCCACCACCGCGGGCACGGCGTTGGTGACCGGCATCGCGGTGTAGATCATGCCCAACCCCATGAAGCCGGGCTCCGTCCAATCTTTGGGCGGCAGGCAGTGCAGCACCGTGCGCATATTGGGCAGCCCGAACACCTGGATGACGTGCCCGTGCTCGAGCGGCTTGGGTGGGACGACGTGGTCTCCCATGGTCCAGTTGAAACCGACGCTGACGACGTTGCGGTCGCCCTCCCAGCCGCGGTGGTATCCGTAGACGCCGCCGACGGTTCCCGCGGGGATCTTCATGAAACCCAGGTCGGTGTCGCCGGTGGCGGCGGTGAACGTCACGTCGAAGGTCATCCGGTCCAATCGGGCGCCGATGGCGTCGGCCATCATCGCGGCCGACTCGGCGAACACCTCGCTCTCCCGCCGCACGCTCTCGGCCAGGCCGGGCGTGGCGGGGTCTTGGGAGAAGCCCATCGCCGTCTGGGTTCCCGCCGACTCGTAGGTCGAGCAGTCGACCGACTCGGTGATCCGGATCTCGTCGACGCGCTCGCAGGAGGCGGACAGCACCATGCCGACCATGTTCGTCATGCCCGGATGCGCGCCGCTGCCGAAGATGGTCGAATTGCCGCGTTCGCAGGCCGCGACGATGCGCTCGCGGTCTTGCGGTGTCTGCTTGCCGCCGGTGATCCACGCCGCGCTGGTGCACACGTTGACGCCGGCCTCCAGCAACCGCACCAGCTCATCGATGTTGGGCCACAACGGGTTATAGCAACATGCGTCGGCGCCCAGGGCGATCAGTGCGTCGATGTCGCTGGTGGCCTGCACGCCGGTCGGCTCCGGCCAGCCGGCCAGCTCGGCGGCATCGACACCGACCTTGTCCGCTCCGTGCGCGTAGACGCCGACGAGTTCCATGTCGGGCCGCCCGATGATGGCGTGCAGGGAGCGGCGCCCGATGTTTCCGGTCGTCCACTGGATGACCCGCAGGGGACGGTCAGTGCTGGTTGTGCTCATCGGGCTCCTTTGCGCCGGTCGACGGGAGCCATTATCGCCGCTGCCGTCCGGCGTTAGTGAGCACCCCGGTTCAGCACGGACATGGCGCCGGACAGGATCTGCGAGAGGGGATCCGAGCCGCCGCCGAAGGTGGCCTGGGTGGCCGGGGCGGTGACGGCCGCTGGGTCGTAGCCGTTGACCGGGTCCACCTGGATGGGAGCGGTCAGCGGATCGTCGTTGCGCGAGTAGCCCGCGTTGACCATCGGCAGCAACACCGCGTCCAGCTCGTTCAGCGTCGGCTCCGGCACGCCCGCGTACTGGAACGGCAGCACCAGCGGAAGATGCCGCTCGGGAATGAGATACGTGGTCGTCGTCGCGCCGCGCGAGTTGACCGTCGACCTGATGTTCTGCGGCGGCACCATGCTCGGATTGGTGAACGCCACCGCGGTATGGCCGGTCATCAGGCCCGCCAGCGTGTTGGCCAGCGACATCCAGTTGTCCGGCCGGTCGGGGAAGTCCGCGATCGAGTCATAGGCCGAGATGAACATCTTGGTGTCGTACTGGCTTTCGACGGGCGGCGGTACCGGATAGTCGAGTGCGGGAACGACGCTGCCGACCGGGAACATGGCGGTCAGGAAGCTCTGGCCGAACGCGTGGCGCGCCACGGGGTCGCCGAATGTGGCGAAGCTCAGTTGGTCCGGCGGGGGAGCGGTGGGGTCATTGGCGAGCCGGGCCTGTAGCGCGTCGAGTACCAGCGCGCCCTCGGACAGGCCGATCGTCGTCCCGGGACCGCCCCGGCGGATCGCCGCATCCAAGTTGTCCGCGCCGACGACGACGGATTCGCCGACGCTCGGCCCGTCCGCGCCCAGACCGGGGAACATTTCGTCCAGCCGGCCGATGCCCGGAAACAATCGGCCGAGCACGTGGCCCTGCACCTGCCCGGCGGGGTAGTCGACGATCTGTCGCCGCAAGCCCGGGAACCAGTCGGCGCCTTCGCGGCGGATGTACTCGTCGTACGGGATGCCCAGCACGTGCGCGCCGCCCAGCGCGTAAGCCGTGCCGCCGTCAGGGGCGGGGTCGGCCGGCGTTTCGTCGGCGATGGCCGTGCCACCGCCGAAAAATCCTGTGGCGGCAACGATTCCCAGCGCGGAAACGCCCGCGATTAGCTTCTTCATCCCCACTCCCGCCTGATCGGGTTGCCTGATCGGGGCCTGATCGGCTTGGTTCCGCGAGTCTCGCACACCGCGCGCGGTCCCGCTAAATCGCTCGTCACGCGGCGCGTCCGGACAGCGGCCGCCGCATGCTCAGCCGCTTGCTCAGCCGGGAAGGCCACCAACTGGCCCGGCCGACCAGCGTGGCAACGGCCGGAACCGTGATGGTCCGGACCAGGAAGGTGTCCAGCAGAATGCCGACGCCGATCACGAAACCACCCTGGACCACGGTGCCGATGGTGGAAAACAGCAGGCCACCCATGGACGCGGCGAAGATCAGGCCCGCGGCCGTGATCACACCGCCGGTAGAGCTCAGGGCCCGGATGACGCCGTAGCGCACGCTGCCCGGCGATTCGTCCCGCATTCGCGAGATGAAAAGCATGTTGTAGTCGGCGCCCACCGCGACCAGGACCACGAAAGCCAAGGGCGGTACCGACCAGTGCAATTGCTGGCCGAGCAGGAATTGAAAGAACAGCACGCCCATTCCGACCGCCGACAAGAACGAAACCACGACGGATCCCACCAAATACAGCGGCGCGACAACCGCACGCAGCAGCGCCATCAACGTCAATAAGACGACGATCAGAGTGACGGCGATGATGAACCGAATATCGTGCTGGTAAAAGTCGCGGGTGTCGCGCAGTGTGACCGGGTATCCCGCCATCGAAATTGACGCGTCCGACAGTGCGGTGTTCGGCTGGGCGCTGCGCGCGGCGTCGGTGATGGCATTGACCTGATCCATCGCTTCCGCACTGAATGGGTTGAGTTTGGTTTGGACCAGGTAGCGCACCGAGTGGCCGTCCGGCGATATGAATATCCGGGCCGCCTTCTTGAATTCGTCCATGCGGAGCAGCTCAGCGGGAATATTGAAGCCCGCCATCGACGGATCGGCCGCGTCATTTTTCAGCGACAGCAGAAAAGCGGCTGCCTCGGCCAGGCCGGCACCCATCTCTTTGACCTGGCCGACGAGCTGTTCCACCCCGTCGGCTACCTGCCGGCTGCCCCCTGCGGCCCGGTCGGCGCCGCGCTGGAGGTTGTTGAGACCGGCCTGCATTCCACCGGGCTGGTCCAGGCCCATGGCATGCATCGCCCTGGTGAGGCCGTTCAGGGCGTTGCGCAGCCGGTCCACCGTCGCGTTCAGGGTTTGCCGGTCCTGGAAGGTTTCCAGCTGGCGAGCCAGCTCGTTGATCTCGTCCAGGCTCCCGTCGTTGCGTGCGGCGACGACCCGCTCGAATTGCGCCCGGGTGGCGCTGCACGAGGTGTCGAGGTCGCAAACCGGGTTGCCCTGCAGGGCGATCAGTACCGGGCCCACCCAGGCGAACATGTCCTTCACGGCGGTGAAGCTCAACCCCATGGAGTTGCCGAGCGAGTTGATGCGGTTGACCAGCTTGGCCGCGGTCGCCACCTCTTTGACCAGCTTGTCGCCGCCGTACTGGCTTCTCATCGACGAGAACGAGTCGAGCAGACCCTGCATGCCGGAAACCATCTGGCTGACCTGACCCCGTACGTCGCCGAGATTGTTTGCCAGCGTGTCGGCGCCTTTGACCAGCCGGTTCAGGTCGTCGTTGTGGTCGCTGATCACGTTGGACCCCTCGCCGAGCCGCGCGCCCACGGCGCCCGCCTGATAGGTGGCCCGGAACTCTTCGGGAACCGCCCCGGTGGGCCGGGTGATACCGGTGACCGCGGCGATATTCGGCAGTTTGCTGACCCGGTCTGCCATCTGCTCCAGGTCGGCCAGGGCCCGCGGCGTGCGCAGATCATGCGGGGACTGGACCAGGATGTATTCGGGAATGGACTGATTCACCGGGAAATGCCGGTCCAGCGCGGCGTAGCCGAGCGAACTCGGGGCGGATGCCTGCACGGCCTTGCGGTCGTCGTAGTTGTAGCGCACCAGGCCCGCGCAGCCCGCCAGGATGATCAACACCAGCACGCTGGCGACCAGGTGGGTCTTCGGCCGGCGGACGATGCGTATCCCGGAACGCCGCCAGAACCCGGCGGTCAACTCGCGCCTGGGTTTGACCCAGCCGCGCGGGCCGGCCACCACCAGGATGGCCGGCAGCAGCGTGACCGCCGCCAGGAATGCGACGCCGACGCCGATCGCCGAGGACACTCCGACCGAGGAGAACACCCCCATCCGGGCAAAACTGATGCCGAGGAAGGTGAGTCCCACCGTGGCGGCGGATGCGGCGATCACCTTGCCGATGGAGATGAGGCCCCGCCGCACGGCTTCGTCATAATCCGGGTCGTGATCCGAGTCGCGGCGCAGATAGTCGTGGTAGCGGCTGATCAGGAAGACCGCGTAATCGGTTCCCGCTCCGGCGATCATCGCGCTCAGAAACACGATGGACTGGTTGGACACACCCAGGCCGCCCGCCTGGGAGAAACCCGCGACCACGGCTTGGGCGATCGCCATGGATATCCCGATCGCCAGCAGCGGCAGCAGCATGGTGACCGGGTTGCGATAGACCACCAGCAACACCAGGAGCACCAGCACCGCGATCGCGACCTCGATCGGGAGTCGATCCCGCTCGCCGGCCACCGTCAGATCAGCGACGGTCGCCGCCGGTCCGGTCAGGTTCGCCGTCAGCGGGCTGCCGGCGAGGCTCTGTTTGACCACGCCGGTGACCTGTTTGAAGGCGGCATAGGAGCGGGGAGTGCCAAGTTCACCGGCGAGGCCGACCGGCAGCACCCAGGACTTGCGGTCCTTGCTGGTCAGCGCCGACCGCAGGGGCGGTGTGCTGACGAAGTCCTGCAACATGACCACGTTCCGGGTGTCCTGACGCAGCGCGGCCACCAGTTTGCGGTAGGCGGCTTCGTCGGCGGGTCCGAGGCCCTTCTCGTTGGTCAGGACCACCAGCAGCAGATCCTCGCTGCCTGATTCGTGGAACGCCTCGGTCATCTTGCGGGCGGTGACGGCGGACGGCGCGTCGCTGGGCAGGATGGCGAGCGGGTGCTTGTCGGCCATCTCGTTCAGGGACGGCAACGTCAGCGGTAGCGCGACCGCCATCGCGACCCAGATACCGATTACGGCCCAGGGCCACCGCACCACAAAATCGGCTAGCCGTCGCAAATTGCCCCCACCTCAAGTTCTCGCGGTCCGTGCCCGCCGGTCACCGCCGGTCCCACTGCCCAATTATGTGTCGCGCCCCGCCGCGACTTCGGGTATTCAACGAAAATAGCGTGCATCAAAGAACTCCGAAGTACTCCCAGACTACGTGACGCGGCCCCAATGTCCGCTATCGGCGACCCGGGTGCACACGGATTTCATTGCCTCGACATAGCGGGCGACCGATTTCTGCGCGATCGGATTATCCGGGAACATGACCGCCATGGCGGTACCCTGCTCATACCGGAATATGTAGATCGTTAATTGATAGGAATACCGGCGGTCGGAATAGATTCCGATGCTCTTGGCCGCGCTCATTTCGGCGGCGGCAATCACGGCGTTCAGCGGGGCGGCGCCGCCGTGCAGAAAATTCGAAACCGGAAAATTGGGCCGCGGCCATTTCAGCCAGGGCGCCAATTCCAGCACGCGGTAATAAGGCACCTTGGCCATATCGAGGCTCGAATCGAATGACTCCTGCGCCGACCACGCGGCTTCGCCGAAAGATGCCGCCGCAATGGGAATGGTGATAGGCACTAGCCCGGTGAACCAGCCCTGGGTCATGAAATTCTCGTTACTGCTGCGCGAGTCCCGGGGAGTGAGCGCGTAATAGGTGGCCGCACCGGTGAACTCGTGGTCCACCAGCGCCATACAGGCGAACAGGCCGCCGACAAAGCGCGCACCGGCCGCTGTGCAGGCCGATTCGAATCTGGCGGTCTGGTCGGCGTCCATCAGGTTTTCGGTGACCATGTCGCTGTTGGTCAGCTCCAATGGGTTGCCCAGCGGAAGCGGAAATTCGGGAAGGCTGCCATTGTTATTCTCGGCGAACTCGATCCATTTGCGGACCTGCGGCGAATCCAGGTCCAACTCCGACGTGCGCTCGCGCTCGCGGACACAGAAATCGTCGTAGCTGCCGCTGTCGGGCAGTGCCAGGGACCCGTCGCCGCCCGCCATCGATGCATACACGGCGTTGGACTCCAGCATGGTGATGCCGATCAGCGTCGCATCACCGTGGACGTGGTCGATGCTCGCGTAGAAGGTGAAGTGGTCCTCGTGCTGGATGATCCCGAAGGAGAAGCAGCCCCACTGCAGCGGGTCGGGCGTCGCCACCACGTGATCGTGAATTTCCTCGACGGTCAACTCGCCCTGGTCGACAGGCACGAATTCGATATCGTCGGGATCCGTCATCGTGTGCCTGATGATGTCGCCGTTGTCGCCGTACTTGAACCAACTGCGGTACGTGTCGTGCCGGCGCAAATATGCGTTGAGCGCCTGATTCATGATCGCGATATCACAATTACCCGGTGCCTCACAGGTGGCGATCAGCAGCCGGGAAAAGTCGAGACCGGAATCGGTTCGCTGCCGGTAATTCTGCAGATGCTGACCCTGCATATAACTGACCGGTACCGAACTGACGGGCGCTTGTAGCGCCTTTTCCCTTGCCGTCGGTGTGGGGTGCCAAGAAATGAGGGTGCCGGGGCGCACTTCCCAATCCTCGAGTGAACCGATCGTGATTTTCCCGATCTGCAAAATCATCCCTTCCCCGGTCGCGCCACCAGGTTTTCCGTGGCTTTCCGCTGTCTTTCCTGGCTTTCCCTGGCTGTGCGGCGGCGCCGATATCACGATAACCGCATCGGAAGCCACGGTAGCGGCCACGGGCTAATGCGCGCGGCGACTCGCATTCGGCCAGCGCCCATGGTAAAGCCCGGCACCTGGCCGAGCGTCGGCAGCACTACCTGGTAATTTGCGCATGTCGGCGCGCGGCGCATTCGTGCTTGCAATAATCGCGGTGGGGGAGATCCATCTGCTGCACGACCGGGCCGTGTCACAGAGCGAACAGTCTCCGCCCACGTCAGTCAGAGAGGACAGTGCATGGCAACCGCCGATGCAGAGGTGACGGAGCCGCCGGCCGGGTTTGCGATAGTCGGCTACGCGGCCCGCTTTCCGGGCGCCGGCGACGCGGAAGAGTTCTGGGAGTTGTTGCGCGAGGGGCGCGACGCCGTCTCCGAGGTGCCCCGGGGCCGCTGGGACGCCGACGAATTCTTCGACCCGGATCCCGACGCACCCGGGAAGGTGGTGACTCGCCGGGCGGGCTTCGTCGACGACGTCACCGGCTTCGACGCGCCGTTCTTCGGGTTGTCGGCACGTGAGGTCAACTTGATGGACCCGCAGCACCGGCTGCTGCTGGAGACGGCGTGGCGGGCGGTCGAGCATTCGGGTACGGCGCCGACCGCCCTGGCCAACACCAACACCGGGGTGTTCATCGGCCTTTCCACCCACGATTACCTGGGTATGGCCTCCGACGAACTGGACTATCCCGAGATCGAGGCCTACATGGCGATCGGGACGGCCGCTGCCGCCGCAGCGGGCCGGATCAGCTATCGACTCGGTTTGCAGGGTCCGGCAGTCACGGTGGACACGGCCTGCAGTTCCTCTCTGGTGGCGATCCATCAGGCCTGCCAGGCGTTGCGGTTGGGCGAGTGCGACCTCGCCCTGGCCGGTGGCGCCAACGTGCTGCTCAGCCCCGCGACCATGATCACCTTCTCCCAGGCCCACATGCTGGCGCCGGACGGCCGGTGCAAGACGTTCGACGCCGCCGCGGACGGTTACGTACGCGGTGAGGGCTGCGGCGTCATCGTCGTGAAGCGGCTCGCAGACGCGATTCGCGACGGCGACCGGATCCGCGCCGTCATCCGCGGCAGCGCGATCAACCAGGACGGCGCCTCAGGTGGTCTGACGGTGCCCAACGGTGTCGCGCAGCAACGGGTCATCGCCGAGGCGCTGCAGCGCGCCGGCGTCGCGCCGGCCGAGGTCGGCTACCTGGAGGCGCACGGGACCGGAACATCGCTGGGCGATCCCATCGAAGTCCAGGCCGCCGGAGCCGTCCTCGGTGCGGGACGCGACGGTGGCCCGCCGCTGCTGATCGGTTCGGCGAAGACGAATATCGGACATCTCGAGGCCGCCGCCGGGATCGCCGGCGTTCTGAAGGTCGTGCTGTCGCTCGAGCACGAGCTGTTGCCGCCTCATCTGAACTTCCGGGAACCCTCGCCCCACATCCCGTGGGACCGGCTGGCCGTGCAGGTTGTTAAGGAGGCCACGCCCTGGGGGCGTGACGGCCGTCCGCGTCTGGCCGGCGTCAGCTCGTTCGGCTTCTCCGGCACCAACGCGCACGTCATCCTCGAGGAAGCGCCCGCAGCCGCCGAAAAGGTGGACGCGGCACCGGATCCGGCGGGGCCACGGTTCAGCGTGCTGCCCCTGTCGGCCCGTACGCCGGCGGCGCTGATCCAGCTCGCCGAGCAGTACCGCAGCTGGCTGGACGAGCATCCGGGGGCAGCCCTGGCTGACGTGAGCTTCTCGGCCGGCGTCGGGCGCGCGCACTTCGAGCACCGCGCCGCGCTGGTGGCCAACTCGACGGATTCGGCGCGTGAGTTGCTCGCTGCGCTCGCCGACGACCGCCCGGCGCCGGGACTGGTGCGCGGCGAATGCGCCGACCCGCCGAAGACCGCCTGGTTGTTCCCCGGGCAGGGCAGCCAGTTCCCGGGCATGGCCCGCGAATTGTTCGACAACGAACCGATTTTCGCCGAGACGCTGAACCGGTGTGCGGCCGTCGTCGCCGACGTGCTCGAAAGGCCGTTGCTGGAGGTGATTTTCGACACCGACCACCCGGACGGCCAAGACTTGTTGCGGCAGACCGCCTACGCCCAGCCGGCGTTGTTCGCGGTGGAGATGGGTCTGGCGCGGCTCTGGCAGTCCTGGGGTTTCGAACCCGACGTCGTGCTGGGGCACAGTGTGGGCCAATATTCCGCGGCCTGCGTGGCCGGCGTGTTCAGCCTCGAGGACGGGGCGTTGTTGCTCGCCGAGCGCGGACGCCTGTTCGGTGATCTGCCGGCCGGCGGACGGATGGCCGCGGTGTTCGCCGACAGCGAGCGGGTGGAAAGCTTCACCGAGGAGTTTCCGCGTCTGTCGGTGGCCGCCTACAACGGCGCCAACACGGTTTTGTCGGGACCTGGCGAGGATCTGGACCGGGCGGTGGCCGGACTCCAAGCCGACGGCGTCCGCTGCGAATGGCTGGACACCAGCCACGCGTTCCACTCCGCGCTGCTGGATCCGGCCCTCGACGAATTCGAGGCGTACGCCGACCGGTTCGAATACCGTTCTCCGCAACGGATTCTGGTGTGCAACCGGACGGGTGCGGCGCTGGGCCGACAGGTGAAACTGGACGGCCTCTACTGGCGTCGTCATGCCCGGCAGCCGATCGAGTTCGCCAAGAGCGTCGCCACCCTGGCCGACCTCGGCTGCAAGCTGCTGCTGGAGGTGGGCCCGCAACCGGTGCTGACCGCGTCGGCGCTGCGAGCCTGGCCGGACCCGTCGACCGCGCCGCGGGCGATAGCGTCGATGCGCCGCAACGGCGCCGACCTCCGCCAGATCACCGAAGCCGTGGCCGACGCCTACGTCGCCGGCCACCTGCCCCGCTTCGGCGCATTGTTGCCGGGGCAGCTGCGCAAGCTCGACCTGCCCACCTATCCGTTCCAGCGCCGCCACTACTGGTACCGCGACAAGCAGGCCAGGCCGACCGGGAAACCCGACCGTTCGGCGGCGCTGCGCACCGAAGCCGTCCGGCTCCTCGAGGACGGCCGGATCGACGAGCTGGCCGCGCTGCTCGACGGGGCGGGCGGCAACCCGCAGACCGTCGATGTGCTGACAAGGCTTGCGGCGCAACACAACCAGCAGCTCTCGACGCAGTCCGTCGCACAGGACCGCTACGAGATCCGCTGGCAGACGTCGAATGTCGCCGCAACGGGTACGGACGCGACCTGGCTGCTGATCGCCGACGACGGCGATGCACTGGCGCCGCTGGTCGACGTGCTGACGGCACGCGGGCATCGGCACCGCGTCCACGGACTACCGGCCTCCGACGCCGACGAGCACCGACTGGAAGCCGTGTTGCGCGAAGCGGTCGCCGACGAACCGGCGCTGCGCATCCTGGTCCTCTCGGCCATCGAAACCGACACCGCGCCGTCCATGCGGTCTCTGTTGCGCATGCAGCACCGGGTGCTGGGTGGCGCGCGGCGACTCTTCCGCGCCGCGGCGGCCGCCGAAATACGCAACCCGATCTGGCTGATCACCGCTGGGGCACAACGGGTTACCGGTACCGACGCGGTGTCGCCGGTGCAGACCTGCCTGTGGGGATTCGGGCGGTCCGCCTCGCTGGAGCATCCCCAGGTGTGGGGTGGGCTGGCGGATCTGTCCTCCCGAAGTCCCGACGAGTGGTCACGGTTGATCGACGCCGTCACGGCCGGCCCGGCGGGTGCGGCGGCTGCAGCGGAAGACCAAGTGGCGCTTCGGGATCAGGCGGTCTACGTGCCGCGCCTGGTGCGCCGTGCCGGTGCGCCGATCGCGACGCCGCCGGCACTGCGCGGTGACGCGACTTATCTGGTGACCGGTGGCCTGGGTTCGGTCGGCCTGGAAATCGCGGGCTATCTGGCCGCCCACGGCGCCAGGCATCTGGTGCTGACCGGCCGTCGTGCGCCGAGCATCGACACGCAGCAGCGCGTCGATGCCCTTCAGCAGCAGACCGGCGCCGAGATCCGGACCGTCGCGGCCGATGTCGCCAACCCGCACGACGTCGACCGGCTGATCGCCACGGTGGCGGCCGAGTTGCCGCCGCTGGTCGGCATCGTGCACGCCGCGGGCGAGATCGGCAGCACCCCGCTGCGCAGCCTGGACGACGCCGAGGTCGATCGCGTCTTCGCCGGAAAGGTCTGGGGCGCATGGAATCTGAGTGAGGCCACGGCGGACAAGCCGCTGGATTTCTTCCTCAGCACCTCCTCGATCGCCTCGGTGTGGGGCAGCTTCGGGCAGACCGCCTACAGCGCGGCCAACGCCTTCCTCGACGGGTTGTCCTGGCGGATGCGCGAGCAGAACTATCTCAGCGTGAACTTCGGTCCGTGGATGTCGGGCATGGCCGATGAGGAGGCCCGCGCACAGCTGAAGAAGCGCGGCGTGGTGACCATGGGGCCGGGCGATGCGCTGGCCGGGATGGCCGAGCTCATGGTCACGCATTCGGCGCAGGGAGTGGTGGCCCGCATCGACTGGGACCGCTTCCTGCCGATCTACCAGCAGACCGGTAGACGGGCGTTTCTGGCCGAACTCGAACGGGAGTTGCCCGAGTCGGCGACGGCACCCACCGCGTCCGGCACCACGAAGCTGGTCGAACAGCTCACCGTCGCCCCGGTGCAGCAGCGCAAGAAGCTCGTCGTGAACTATCTGCGCGACGTCGTCGCGGAGGTCACGCGGGTCGATGCGGCCGAGATCCGCGACGAGGCCGGCTTCTTCGACCTCGGCATGGATTCGCTGATGGCCGTCGAGTTGCGCCGCCGCGTTGAGCACGGGGTCGGCAAAGCCCTGCCCGCGACCCTGGCGATGGACTACCCGCGGCTGGTCGACGTGGCGGATTATCTGCTCACCGACGTGCTGCGGCTGAATGCTCCGGCGGCGGCGAAACCAGAGGCCCCCGCGCCTACGCCGGTGGCGAGCGGCTCCGTCGATGAGCCGATCGCGATCGTCGCGGTCGCCTGCCGCTTCCCGGGCGCCGCTGATCCCGAGGCGTACTGGGACCTGCTGGCCAACGGGGTCGACGCGATCCGCGAGATCCCGGACGACCGCTTCGACGTCGACGAGTACTACGACCCGGACCCCGAGACGCCGGGCAAGATCTACAGCCGCTGTGGGGGATACCTCGACGCGATCGACGGGTTCGATCCCGAGTTCTTCGGCATCTCGCCACGCGAAGCCGTGTGGATGGACCCGCAGCAGCGACTGATGCTCGAAATCGCCTGGGAAGGCCTGGAACGTGCCGGCTATTCGCCGGCGTCGTTGCGCGGCAGCCGAAGTGGCATCTTCGTCGGCGTAGCGGCCAACGAGTATTCGCACCTGTTGACGGCCGAGTCGGTCGACAGCATCGAAGCCCACTTCATCACCGGCAACGCGCTCAACGCGATTGCGGGCCGGGTCGCCTTCGCCCTCGGCCTGGAGGGTCCGGCCGTGGCGGTGGACACCGCCTGCAGTTCCTCGCTGGTGGCCGTGCACGAGGCTTGCGGGGCCCTGCGGTCCGGCGACTGCGATCTGGTGCTGGCCGGTGGGGTGAACGTGTTGCTGAGCCCGGCGTCCCTGATCGCCGCCTCCCGCGCCCGGATGCTGTCCCCGGACGGCCGGTGCAAGACGTTCGATGCCGCCGCCGACGGGTACGTGCGCAGCGAGGGCTGCGGCATTCTGGTGCTCAAGCGGCTCAGCGACGCGGTACGCGACGGCGACCGGGTGCAGGCGGTCATCCGGGGCAGTGCGGTCAATCAGGACGGCGCGTCCAGTGGCCTGACCGTGCCCAATGGCGGTGCGCAGCAACGGCTTATCGCCGCGGCACTGGCGCGTGCGCAGGTTGCCGGCACCGATGTCGACTACCTCGAGGCGCACGGCACCGGCACATCGCTGGGTGACCCGATCGAGGTGCAGGCCGCCGCCGCAGCCTACGGCGCCGGCCGCGACCCGAACCACCCGCTGCTGATGGGCTCGGTGAAGACCAACATCGGCCACCTGGAATCGGCTGCCGGGGTCGCGGGTCTGATCAAGATCGTGCTGTCCTTGCAGCACGAAGTGCTGCCGCAGAACCTGCATTTCGAGAACCCGTCGCCGCATATTCCGTGGGATTCGCTGCCGGTGCGCGTCGTGGACGAAGCGACCCCGTGGCACGCCAACGGCCGCCCGCGCCGCGCCGGTGTCAGTTCGTTCGGGTTCACCGGTACCAACGCGCACGTCCTCATCGAAGAGCCGCCGACGCCGGCGCCGGGCGCCGCGCCCGACGTCTCGGACGGGCCGGTGCAGGTGCTGCCGCTGTCGGCGCGCTCCGAGCAGGCCCTGGTGTCGTTGGCGCAGCGGTATGCCTCCTGGCTGGAGGCTCATCCGGACGTCGACATCAGTGACGTCTGCTACACCGCGGGCGTCGGGCGTTCGCACTTCGAACACCGGAGCGCGCTGGTCCTGGATTCCGGCCCGAATTCTGGGGGTTCTCCGGTCGCTGCGGCCCGCGACCTGCTGGCCGACCTGGCCGCAAATCGGTTGCGGCCCGGCGTGTTACGCGGCGTGTGTGGAGACCGGCCCACGACGGCATGGTTGTTCACCGGCCAGGGCAGCCAGTACCCGGGCATGGCACGCGAACTTTTCGACACCGAGCCGGTGTTCGCCGAAACCGTGCAACGGTGCGCGGACGCGATCGACGGCATGCTGCCGCGTCCGTTGTTGGAGGTGTTGTTCGCCGCCGACCGGGAAACCGGGGAAACCTTGCGGCACACCTCTTTTGCCCAGCCCGCCCTGTTCGCGATCGAGATGGGCCTGGCCCGGCTGTGGCAGTCCTGGGGCATCGAGCCCGACGTGGTCCTCGGGCACAGCGTGGGCCAGTATGCGGCGGCGTGTGTGGCCGGCGTGTTCAGCCTCGAGGACGGGGCACGGCTGATGGCCGAACGCGGCCGGTTGTTCGGCAGCCTTCCCGAGGGCGGCCGGATGGTGGCGATCTTCGCCGACCCGCGTCACGTGGAGGACGTCGCCAACCGGTGGCCGCAGGTGTCGGTTGCCGCCTACAACGGCCCGAACACGGTGCTGGCGGGCCCCGGCACGGATCTCGAGCAGATCGTCGACACGTTCAACGAAGAGGGCATCCGCTGCACCTGGCTGGACACCAGCCACGCCTTCCACTCGGCGCTACTGGACCCGGTGCTCGACGAGTTCGAGGCGTACGCGGCGCGGCTGGAGTTCGCTGTTCCCACCCTGCCGCTGGTCTGCAACCGCACCGGGACGGTCCTCACCGCGGAAACCCCGCTGGACGGCCAGTATTGGCGCCGGCACTCCCGCCAACCCGTGCAGTTCGCCGACAGCGTGCGCACCGTCGCGGCGCTGGGATGCACGGTGTTGATGGAGATCGGCCCGCAGCCGATTCTCACGGCGGCAGCGGTGCAGGTCTGGCCGGAACATTCGGCTGCGCCGCGCGCCATCGTCTCGTTGCGCAAGGGCGCCGACGCCCGCCGGCAGATCTCCGAAGCCCTGGCCGCGACGTACGTCGCCGGGCACCGGCCGGACTTCGCCGCACGCTACCGGCGGCCGGGCCACCGGCTCGAGCTGCCCACCTATCCCTTCCAGCGCCGGCACTTCTGGCCCAAGAGTTCCGGCGTCACGCCCGGCGACGGTGCGGTGGTCGCCGGAATCCTAGGCAGCGCAAAAGATCTCGCCTCCGGCGACGCCGTCTACACCAGCCGCCTCTCGGTCAAGACGCAACCCTGGCTGTCCGACCACGTCATCTACGGCACCGTGGTGGTTCCCGGTGCGACGTACGCGGCGATGGCCCTGGCCGCCGTCGGCGCGCCGGCGCACGTGCGGGACGTGTTCTTCTACGAGCCGATCATCCTGCCGGACAAGAGTTCCCGTGAGGTACAGCTCACGTTGCACCCGCTCGAGGACGGTGGCGGCTGGACATTCCGGGTGCACAGCCGTCCGTACGGCGTTCGCGACGCGGAGTGGTCCCTCAACGCCGACGGGACCGTCGTGAGCGGTGTCCTGGATGAGCCGGCAGAGCCGGCGGCCGAGGCGCCGGATTCCATCGAAGCGGCCACCGAGCGGTTGGGCCGCACGCAGACCCAGCAGCTGTTCGACACTTTCTCGGACATGGAGTTGGCTTGGGGCCCAACGTGGTCCACGTCGCTGAAATCGTTGTGGGTCGGCGACGGCGAGGCGATCGGTGATGTCGCCATCGGCGAGGAACTCGCCGAGCACATCGGCAGCGAGCCGATTCACCCGGTGCTGCTGGACCTGTGCACCGGCGTCGCCTTCCCCGCGTTCCCGGCGCTGCTGGCGGCCGAGCACGGCGTCGCGGATCTGTTCCTGCCGCTGCGGTACGGACGGGTGATGCTGAGCGAACGGATGCCGCGGCGGTTCTACTGCCGCGCGCGTTGGCAGGCAGGCGGTCTGGACAGCGAAACCCAGGTCTTCGATCTCGATTTCGTGGATCGCGATGGACGCCTACTGGGCGGCATTCGCGAATTCACCGTCAAGCGTGCACCTCGGGAGGCGTTGCTGCGCGGGCTCGGCGGCGACGCCACCCGGCTGCTGTACACCCTCGGCTGGAACGAGGTGCCCCCGCCGCCGTCGGAGAGCGCAGCCGAAACCGCCGACGCCACGTGGTTGATCGCCGGATTCGACGAGCTGGCGGAAGTGGTCCCGGACAGCTTGCGCACCAACGACATTGTCGATTCCGAGCACTGGCTGCAGCTGTTCGCGCAGGCCTCGGAGCGGGGCGCGCCTGTCTCCGGCATCGTCTGGCGCAGCGGCCGCCGACCGGGCAGCGATGAGTCGGGCACCGAATTCGCCGGACGCCTGGAGGGCGAGCTTGACCGGCTGCTGACGCTGGTGCGGACGGCGCTCGGGCAGCAGGACCTGAAACTGCCCGGCGGGCTGTGGGTCGTCACCGAGCGGGCCGTGGCCACCGAACCCGGCGAGCCGGTCGACCCCGTTCAGGCCGCGTTGTGGGGTCTGGGGCGCACCGTCATCGCCGAGCAGCCACAGTTGCGCTGCAGGCTGGTCGACCATGACGGGTCGCAGGACGCCGTGCAGTGGCTGGCCAGGCTGCTGACCGGCCCGGCCGCTCCCGTCATCGAACCTGAAATGGCGCTGCGGCAAGGGAAATTCCTGGTATCGCGCCTGCTGCCGTGGTCGCGCGGCGGGCATCTCGCGGTGCCCCGTGCCAGCGACTACGTGCTGGCGCCGACCGAACGCGGCGCCATCGACAACCTCCGTCTGGTCGAGACCGAAGTGACGGCTCCGGATGCGGGCCAGGCGCAGATCCAGATCGAGGCGGCGGGTCTCAACTTCCGTGATGTGCTCAACGTGCTGGGCCTCTACCCGGGCGACCCCGGCCCCATTGGCGGGGACTTCTCCGGGATCGTCACCGAGTTGGGCGACGGCGTAACGGGACTCGAGGTCGGCCAACGCGTCTTCGGCTTCATGCAGGGCGCGTTCGCCAGCCGGGTCAACGTGCCGGCACAGTTGGTCGCGCCGGTGCCGAAGGGTCTGGGCGCGATAGCCGCGGCGAGCATTCCGGCGGCGGCGCTGACCGCGCGCCTGGCCTTCGACTGGGCCAAACTGCGGCCCGGGGATCGGGTCCTGGTCCACGCCGCCAGCGGCGGTGTCGGCCTGGCGGCGGTGCAGTTGGCACGCCAGTGCGGCGCCACGGTGTTCGCCACCGCCAGCGCCTACAAGCGCGCCGCGCTGCGCGAGCTGGGTGTGGAGTACGTATACGACTCGCGCAGCACGGATTTCGCGGACCAGATCCTGGCCGACACGGACGGCGCCGGCGTCGACGTCGTGCTCAACAGCCTGACCAACGAGGGATTCCTCGAGGCCACGGTGCGGGCGACCGCCCGCAGTGGCCGCTTCGCCGAGATCGCCAAGCGGGACATCTGGACACCCGAGCAGATGGCCGCGGTACGGCCCGACATCGACTACGAGATCGTGGCGCTGGACGGCACCATCATGACGGACCCGGAGCACATCCACCGGCTGCTGTGCGAGGTGTCCGACGGGTTGGGCAGCGGAGAGTGGGAACCGCTGCACGCCGAGATTTATCCGCTGACCGAGGCGAAGACGGCGTTCCGCCGCATGCAGCAGGCGCGGCACATCGGCAAGATTGTGTTGCAGATGCCGAATCCGCTTGCGCCGCGCAGTGATCGGACCTATCTGGTCACCGGTGGCCTGGGGGCGCTGGGCCTGCACACGGCGGCGTATCTGGCTCAGCTGGGGGCCGGTGACATCGTGCTGACCAGCCGGCACCTGCCCGACGCGGAGGCCCAGCAGGCGATCGACACCATCATCGAGCGCTACCGGTGCCGGATTCACGTCTTCGGCGCCGACGTCGGCGACGAGTCTCAGGTCGCCGAACTGCTGCAGCGGATCCGCGCCGAGTTGCCGCCGCTTGCCGGCGTGGCACACCTGGCCGGGCTGCTCGACGACGCGCTGCTACCTCAGCAGAGCCTGGAGCGCTTCCGGACGACGTTGGCGCCCAAGGCGTTTGCGGCATGGCACCTGCACCGGCTGACCGAGAACGACGACCTGGAATTCTTCATCATGTATTCGTCGATCTCCGGCGTCCTCGGCTCCCCGGGGCAAGCCAACTATGCCGCGGCCAACGCGCTGCTGGACGGACTGGTGGCTGACCGCAACGCGAAGGGCCTGGCCGCGACCAGCGTCAACTGGGGGCCGTGGGCGAAGGGCGGCATGGCCGCGTCGCACGCTGCGCGCGTCAATCTCGGTGCGCAAGGCCTGATTCCACTGGAACCCACCGCCGCGCTGAGCGCGCTTGGCGAGCTTTTCGCCGAGGGGACCGGGCAGGCAACCGTCATCAAGGCGAACTGGCAGCGCACGGCGAAGGTGCTGGGCGGTTCCCGTCCGCCGATACTCGACTACGTGCTGCCCAGTGCCGTCGCGACCACGCAGGGTGACAGCGAGCTGTTGCGCCAGTTGCACGAGATTCCAGAGGGGCAGCGCGCCGACTTCCTGACCGAATATCTGCAGCAGGAGGTGCAGAGCTTCCTCAGGCTCGCCCAGCCGCCCGCGGCCAGCAGCCGGTTCCTGGATCTGGGCACCGACTCGCTGATGGCGGTCGAACTGCGCAACCGGTTGCTCGGACAGTTCGGCGGCAAGCTGACGATCAGCGCCACCGCGGTCTTCGACTATCCGACGATCAGGTCGCTGGCGGAGTACCTGGCCGAGCAACTGCCGGAGATCATGGCGGGGTCTGACGCGGCGCCGGCCGCCGAAGCCGTCGAACCTGCCGAAGCCGGCGAACCTGCCGAAGCGGCCGAGCCCGCCGAAGTTGCCGAACCTGCCGACGGTTAGTCGCTGATGTCGAACCCGGCGATGACCTTCGTCGGGCGCACCCGCACCACCAGTTCGCCGGGAACCGCGTTGCGGCGCCCGAATTCGCCGGCCCGTTCGGCGCCCATGTACCGGGCGCCGGTGCGGGTGGCGATGTCCAGCAGTTCCTGCGGGTCATCGCTCACCGTCGCCACACCCTGCACCTGCACGAACGAGAAGGGCGGGTGAGGGTCGTCGACGCAGATGACGGTCCGTGGATCCCGCTGCAGGGCGCGACCTTTCGGCGTTTCCTCGTGCGTGGTGAACACCAGCTGGCCGCCGTCGACGACGAACCACACCGGCGCCACCAGCGGCCGGCCGTCCGAGGCGACGAACCCGAGCATCCCGGTGCGGGTGCCCGCCGAGAGGAACTCGACGACTCGGTCCGACAGTTCGGCTATCGCGTCAGGCATCGGCTCAGAGCTTGGCTAAGTCGTATTCGCCGAGGTGCGTTATGAGGACCCGCAACTGATCCGCCGTGGAACCCAGCGTCTGATCGATCGCGGTAAGCCGGGCCGTGTAGTGGCCCACCGGGTATTCGGCGGTCATGCCGATGCCGCCGTGCAACTGGATCGCCTCCTGCCCGATGTGCCGGCCCGAGCGGCCGATTTGCAGCTTGGCGCGCGCGGCGATCACCGGGTCGTAGTTGCCGTCGGCGATCGACATGGCCGCGTACAGATTCATGCTGCGCGCCAGTTCCAGCGACACGTACATGTCGGCGGCCCGCTGCGTGAGCGTCTGGAACTTGTTGAGGGTGACCCCGAACTGCTTGCGGGTCTTCAGGTATTCGGTGGTCAGGCGAAGCGCTTCCTCCATGGCGCCCATCGCCTCCGCGCACAGCGCCGACTGGATCCGGATGATGGCGTTGGCGATGGCCTGACAGGCATCGCCGCCGTCGCCCAGTGGTTGCGCCGCGGCTTCGTCCAGATCGATCTGAGCGCCGCGCTGCCCGTCGAAGGTTCGGAACGGCGCACGCGTGACGGTGGTGTTGTCCTGGGAGGCGTCAACCAGGAACAACCCGGTGCCGCCGTCCGGCAGTGCCGCACTGACCACCAGCGTTTCGGCGCAGTCGCCGGCTAGGACGGGGTTCTTACGCCCGCTGATCGTCCACGAATCACCTTGCTGCACAGCGTGAGTCGCCGGTTGTACCGACCCGCCGCGCTGACCAGGCTCCTGGTGGGCGAAGGCCAGCAGCCGCTGGCCCGCGGCGACCTCGTCGAGCAGTTCTTTCTGCGCGTCGTTGCCGAGTTCGGCGATCAGCGAACCGGGCGCCAGCGCGGCGTGCACGATCGGTTCGGGCGCCAGCCGGCGTCCGACCTCGATGAGCACCGCCATGATCTCCAGCTGCCCGGCCTCCTCGGGCTCGAACCCGAGGCCCAGGATCCCGATCTCCGCGAGCTGGTTCCACACCTCGCGGCTCCAGCCCAGCTCCGTGTCGATCGCCTTGTTGCGGCTTTCGGCGTCGTAGCTTCGCGACAGCAGTTCCCGGGTCGTGTCGCGCAGCAGTGCCTGCTCTTCGCTCAACTGAAAGTCCATGACAGCCTCACAATCCGAGAATGGTCGAGGAGATGATGTTGCGCTGCACCTCGTTGCTACCGCCGTAGATCGAGGTCTTGCGGTAGTTGAGGTAGGTCGGTGCACTGGCCTGCGCCCACTGGGGGGAGGCGATGCCGTCCCCGCCCACCGGCAGCGCGTCGGGACCGGCGACCTCGACCATCAGTTCGGTGGCGATCTGCTGCAGTTGGCTGCCGCGCAGCTTCAGCACGGACGACGCCGGGTTGGGTTTGCCACCCGCGGAACTCGACACCACCCGGGCCTGGGTGAGTTCCAGTGCGAGCACCTCGTTTTCGGCCTCGGCCAGCCGTGCCGCGAACAGCGGGTCCTCGAGCAGCCCGTTCTCGGCGGCATGCCGCTTCACCTCCGCGAGGCGCACTTTGGTGCGGCCCACCTGGGCGATGCCGGTGCGCTCGTTGCCGAGCAGGAACTTCGCGTAGCTCCAGCCCTGATTCTCTTCTCCGACAAGCTGATTGGCCGGCACGCGAGCGTCGGAAAAGAACACCTCGTTGACCTCGACGCTGCCGTCGATCAACTTGATCGACCGCAGCGTGATGCCCGGGGTGTCCATCGACATCAGCAGGAACGAGATGCCGGCCTGGCGTTTGGGTGCCTGGGGGTCGGTGCGAACCAGGCAGAAGATCCAGTCCGCGTACTGGCCGAGCGTCGTCCAGGTCTTCTGGCCGTTGACGACGTAGCTGTCGCCGTCGCGGACCGCGGTGGTGCGCAGGGAGGCCAGATCGGATCCGGCTTCGGGCTCGGAGAAGCCCTGGCACCACCAGATATCCAGGTTTGCCGTCGGCGGCAGGAACCGTTCCTTGACCTCCTGCGAGCCGAACTCGGCGATCACCGGGCCCACCATCTTGGTGTTGAAGTTCAACGGCTCCGGGACGCTGGCCAACTGCATCTCGTCGGTCCAGATCTGAAACTGGGTGGGCGTCCAGTCTTTTCCGCCCCATTCGACGGGCCAGCTCGGCACCGCGATCCCGTGCTCATGCAGCCGTTTGTGAGTGGCGACGATCTCGTCGCGCGTCAAGTGCCCACCGTCGCGGACCCGCTCGCGGATGTCGACCGGGATCTCGGTGGTGAAGAAGGTCCGCAGTTCGTCGCGGAACGCGGCTTCGTCGGGCGTGAGCGCCAGCTTCATCGGCAGCCTCCTGTGTCCGGGGTGGCCGCCGGCGCAGGGGTTACGGCGGTCCTGTACTGCACGTTAGGCGCTGCGCGGCAGCATTGGCCAACCGGGTGGTGGGTTGACGGTGAACGGCGAGTCCTCAGCTGCGCCGGCGTCGCCACCACAGCAGGGCGACCAGGGCGACCCCGACGGCCGAGGCGGCCAGGATCAGCGTTGGTTGTGCGGCGCGGGCTGTTTCTTTCGCCCGCTGGGGAACGTTGGCCTTGGCCGCGAGAGCTTCGACGGTGCCGCTCAGTTGGCTACGGGTGCGCTCGATGTCGCGCTCGATGTCGTCCATGTCGGCGTCCGGCCCCGGCTCGGCCGGCTGGGCTGCGGACGGTGTGCGGTCAGGTTCGGCCATGGCGGGCGCCCTTCACTTCCTGGAGGTCCTTTTTGACGCTGGCGACGGTCTGCGGCGCGGCGGGGGTCACCTCTTTGGTCTGCCGCCTGCTCAACAGCGCCGTCACGCCGGCGACGGCCAGCAGCGCTGCGCCCACGATCAGTGCGGCCGCCCACGTCGGGAGCACCACAGCCAGCCCGGCGATCGCGGCCGCGATCAGACTCGCCACCCCGAAGAACGCCAGCAACCCGGCCGCGCCGAACAGGCCCGCGCCGGCACCGGCGTGCTTGGCCGATTGCGCGAGTTCCTTTTGCGCCAACCGCATTTCGTCGCGGACCAGACGTGAAGTCTGGGCAGAGAGTTGAGATACCAGCTCGCCGATCGACGCGTCGGCGTTGGGCCCGGTGTCCGTCCCGGCATTCACGCTCATCGGTTTACCTCCGTACTTCCTCACTGCGGACCGGCGTCGACATCACCCGGTTGGCCACGGCCTTGACCGAGTCGGGCAGCAGCCTGTTGGAGATGCCCATGGCTTTGGTCAGCATGGATTCCGCGACGACCTTGCGGTCGCCGTCCATCAACGCGTCGAAGCCCTCTCTGGCGACTTCGGCCGGGTCGTCTTTGCGGTTCATGCGGCCCATCCGGGTGCCCGCCATGCCCGCGCGGCGGAAGAAGTTGGTGTCGGTGGGCCCGGGCATCAGAGCCGTGACCGTGACGCCGGTGTCGCGCAACTCGTCGTGCAGCGCTTCGGACAGCGACTGAATGAACGACTTGGACGCGTTGTACACCGCCTGGTAGGAACCGGGCATCGTCGAGGCGATGGACGACGTGAACAGCACCTTTCCGCTGTTGCGCCGCACCATGTCGGGCAGCACCAACTTAGCCAGATGCACGGTGGACCGCACGTTCAGGTCGATGAGGGCCAGCGCATCCTGCACGGTGCTGTCCAGGAATGCCCCGCCGAGTCCCACGCCGGCATTCAGCGCCGCCACGTCCAGCGGTCGACCCTCGGTGCTGACCTGCCGGTAGAGCTCTTCCACTCCCTTGCCGGTGCGCAGGTCCACTTGAATGGAGCGGATGTTGACGCCCGAACGCCCGAGTTTCTGTGCGGCGTCGTGGATGCCGGAGTCATCCGCCGCGATCATGAGGTCGTAGCCGTGCTCGGCGAACCGCCTGGCCAACTCCAGGCCGATCCCACTCGATGCGCCGGTGATCAAAGCCAAACCCATGGCGTCGTGGCTACCCGCCGAATGCGTCCCCAAACGTGCTCGGCCAGACGCTTTTCCACAGTTCCGGATTGATCCACAGTCGGCCCGGCCGGCGCGGCGGCGCGCGCCACGTGCGACGGTGGCCGGACATACCGTCACGGCATGCGAACCGAACTACCCGCCGAGCGACTGCAGCGACGGCTGGCCGGCGACCCTGATCCGCATCCCGCCGACGCCGAATCGGAGCCCGACGAAGACGACCCGAATTCATTGTTGCCGCGGTGGCTTCCCGACGCTGCCGCGCAACGGAACTGGATGGCTCGCTTGCGCGCCGACCCCGGCCGTGCCGGCGCCATCGCGCTCGCGGTGATCGCCGCGCTCGCGGTGCTCATCACCGTCTTCACGGTGGCCCGCGACCGGCCGCCGCCGGTCACGTCGGCCAAACTTCCACCGGTGGAACGGGTTTCGTCACGTAGCCCCGGGGCCTCGACCACTCCGGGGCCAGACCGGCCGGTGGTGGTCAGCGTCGTCGGCCTCGTGCACAAGCCGGGACTGGTCACCCTGGCACCGGGCGCGCGGATCGCCGATGCGCTGCAGGCCGCCGGGGGACCGGTTGACGGCGCCGATACCATCGGACTCAATATGGCCCGGCCACTGGGTGACGGTGAACAGATCGTGGTCGGGCTGGCGCCGGCTCCGGGCAAGCCGGCGGTGCTGGGCAGCTCCGTCGGCGCCGGCGGCCCGGCCGCGCAGTCGCCTTCGGCCGCGCCGAGCACCTCCGGAAAACCCAGGGCAGGCCCCAGGGACGCGCTCGACCTGAACACCGCCACCGCCGAGCAACTGGATGGACTGCCCGGGGTGGGGCCCGTCACGGCCGCGGCGATCGTTGCCTGGCGCCAGACCCACGGGCGGTTCACCAGCGTGGATCAACTCGCCGAGGTCGACGGAATCGGGCAGGCGCGGTTGGACAAACTGCGTTCGCTGGTCCGTGTCTGATCCGCGTGCAGCAGCCGCAGCGCGAGCCGGCCGAGCGCCTGGATGTGCGGCTGGTCCCGGCCGCGCTGACCGGATGGATCGTGACGGCCGCGGGCACGGTATGGCCGGCCGGCGCGGCGCTGGCCGCATGCTGCGCGGTGGTGGCCGCCGCGGCCGCAGTGCTGTGGCGGCGGGTGCGGTGCCGACCGGCGCCTGCCGCGATCTGCGCCGGGTTGATGGCGGTCGGTGTGGTCGGCGCGGGGTACGGGATGGCGATCGCCGTGCGCGCCGACGCGGTCGCTCACCACCCGATCGCCGCGGCCTTCGGCACCGTGGCGCCCGTGACCGTGGTCCCGAGCGAGAGCCCGCGGCCGTTGCCACGGGGCCGGTTGATGTTCCGGGCCACCCTGCAACGGCTCCGCGATGACGAAATAACCGGTCGTGTAACGGTTTTCGCGAGCGCCGCCGATTTCGGTGAGTCGGCAGACGAGGTGATGGTGGGCCGGTCGATGCGGTTTACCGCGCGCATCACCCGGCCGAACCGTCGCGATCTGACGGTCGCGGTGCTGACCGCGACCGGCCGGCCGGAGGTGGGCCACGCCCCCGCGGTGTACCGGGCTGCGCACACCGTCCGCGGCCGGTTCGCGGCGGCGGTGCGCCGGGTGCTGCCCACCGATCAGGCTGCGATGTTGCCCGCTCTGGTGCTCGGCGACACGTCGCTGGTTTCCAGCGTCACCAGCGGGGAGTTCCGGGTGGCGGGCATGAGCCATCTGACGGCCGTATCGGGGGCCAACGTCACGATCGTGTGCGCCGCGATGCTGTTGTCGGCGCGGCTGGTGGGGCCGCGGCCGGCCGTGCTGTTGGCCGCGCTGGCCCTGGTTGCCTTCGTCTTCGTCGTGCAGCCGACGGCCAGCGTGCTGCGGGCGGCCGTGATGGGCGCCATCGCGCTGGTGGCGATGCTGTCTTCCCGCCGGCGTCAGGCTGTCCCGGCGCTGTCGGCGACCGTACTGGTGTTGTTGGTGATGGCTCCGCAGTTGGCCGTCGACCTGGGGTTCGCGCTGTCGGTGGTCGCCACCGGAGCACTGGTGGTGGTGGCGCCGGGCTGGTCTCGCCGGCTGGTCGGGCGGGGCTGGCCGAAACCGCTGGCGGATGCGGTCGCGGTCGCCGGAGCGGCCCAGGTGGTGACCGCGCCGCTGGTCGCCGCCATCTCCGGCCGGTTCAGCCTGGTGGCCGTGCTGGCGAACCTGGTGGTGGCACCGGCGGTCGCCCCGATCACCGTGCTGGGCACCGCGGCTGCTGCGCTGGCGGTCTGCTGGCCGTCCGCAGCCCAGCTGCTGATCCGGTTCACCGGACCCGAGGTGTGGTGGGTGCTGCACGTCGCCCACTGGGCCGCCGGCGTTCCGGGCGCGAGCGTGCCGGTGCCGGCCGGAGCGGCCGGGCTGCTGGTGGTCGGCGGCGCGACCGTACCGATCATCGTGCTGGCGCGACGGCGTGGTGGTCGCGTCGCGCTGGCCTGGGTGACAGCCGGGTGTGCGCTGGCCTGGTCGGTGTCGGCAGCCGTCGTACCCCCGTGACACCATGCTGGGGTGAGCGAGGATTCGTCGTTGCACCTGGTTCTGGGGGAAGAGGAACTGCTGATCGAGCGGGCCGTCGCCCAGATACTGCGGTCGGCGCGCAAGCGGGCCGGCGCGGGCGCGGACTCAGGGATCGCCGACGTCCCGGTCAATCGGATGCGGGCAGGTGACGTCAGCACCTATGAGCTGACCGAACTGCTGAGCCCGTCGCTGTTCGCCGAGGAGCGGATCATCGTGCTCGAAGCCGCCGGCGAGGCGGGCAAGGACGCGGCCGCCCTGGTGGCTTCGGCCGCCGCGGACCTCCCCGCCGGCACGGTGCTGGTGGTGGTGCACTCCGGCGGTGGGCGGGCCAAGGCGCTGGTTTCGGATCTGCGGTCCCTTGGTGCCCGGGAGCACCCGTGCGCGCGGATCACCAAGGCCGGCGAGCGCAGCGACTTCGTCCGCGGCGAGTTCCGCGCGTTGAAGGTCAGGGTCGACGACGAGACCGTGACGGCGCTGCTGGATGCCGTGGGCTCCGATATCCGGGAGCTCGCGTCCGCGTGTTCGCAACTGGTCGCCGACACCGGCGGGGTGGTCGATGCCGTCGCAGTCCGGCGCTACCACAGCGGCAAGGCCGAGGTGAAGGGCTTCGACATCGCCGACAAGGCCGTCACCGGCGATGTCGCCGGCGCCGCCGAGGCGCTGCGGTGGGCGATGCTGCGCGGCGAGCCGCTCGTGGTGCTGGCCGACGCGCTCGCGGAGGCGATCCACACCATCGGCGTGGTGATGCCGCTGTCCGGCGACCCGTACCGGCTGGCCGGACAACTCAAGATGCCGCCGTGGCGGGTGCAGAAGGCGCAGAAGCAGGCCCGGCGATGGTCGCGCGATCGATTGGCTGTCGCGTCGCGGGTGGTCGCCACCCTGAACGCGAATGTGAAGGGGGCCGTCGTGGACGCCGACTACGCGCTGGAGTCCGCCGTACGGCAAGTGGCGGAGTTGGCCTCGAACTGACGGCCCCGCGGGGTTAGCGGGAGAACACTCAGCCGAGCTTGTTGAGCGAGCGCGCCAGCGCCGACTTCTTGTTGGCGGCCTGGTTCTTGTGGATCACGCCCTTGCTGGCGGCCTTGTCCAGCTTGCGGCTGGTGGCCTGCAGCAGCTCGGCCGCCTTCTCCTTCTCGCCTGCGTGGGTGGCCTCGCGGAAGGCGCGGATGGCCGTGCGGAGCGAAGACTTCACCGACTTGTTGCGCAGCCGCGCGCGCTCGTTAGTGCGGTTGCGCTTCTGCTGCGACTTGATGTTGGCCACGCTTCAGTTCCCTATTCCGTTTCGTTTTGGCTTTGCTCGGGGTACCTGCAACCCGACAGCGACTGCTCAGGTTATCAGTCGGTTACGTTTTCGCCCAAAAGCGGAACTCTCGGTCTGCCGGGATGGGGGAATTGAGGCAGCATGACACAGGTGAGTCTTCCGAACCAGATCGAGGCAACCCAGCGCCGGTCGCGCGTCCGTTCCGAGCGCATCTTCGAGGGCTACAACACCTCAGATGCGTATTCGGCCGCCTTCGACGAGATGTTCGACGCTCAGGGCAACGTCCGGGGCCCGTACAAGGGCATCTACGCCGAGCTCGCGCCCACCGACGCCTCCGAACTGAAGGCCAGGGCCGACGCGCTGGGCCGGGCGTTCATCGATCAGGGCATCACGTTCTCCCTGTCCGGCCAGGAACGGCCGTTTCCGCTGGACCTGGTGCCGCGGGTCATTTCGGCTGCCGAGTGGACCCGGCTCGAGCGCGGCATCACGCAGCGGGTCAAAGCCCTCGAGATGTACCTCGACGACATCTACGGCGACCAGGACATCCTGCGGGACGGAGTGATCCCGCGCCGGCTGATCACCTCGTGCGAGCACTTCCACCGCGAGGCGGTGGGAATCGTCCCGCCCAACGGGGTGCGGATCCACGTCGCCGGCATCGACCTGATCCGCGACGACAAGGGCGATTTCCGCGTCCTCGAGGACAACCTGCGTTCGCCGTCGGGTGTGTCGTACGTCATGGAAAACCGGCGCACGATGGCGCGTGTCTTCCCCAATCTGTTCGCCACCCACCGGGTGCGGACCGTCGACGACTATTCCGCGCACCTGCTGCGCGCGCTGCGCAACTCCGCGGCCACCAACGAGGCCGATCCCACCGTGGTGGTGCTGACTCCGGGCGTCTACAACTCCGCCTACTTCGAGCACTCGCTGCTGGCCCGCCAGATGGGCGTCGAACTGGTCGAGGGCCGCGACCTGTTCTGCCGCGACAACCAGGTCTACATGCGCACCACCGAGGGGGAGCGCCAGGTCGACGTGATCTACCGGCGCATCGACGACGCCTTCCTGGACCCGCTGCAGTTCCGGGCCGACTCGGTGCTCGGGGTGGCCGGGTTGGTCAACGCCGCACGCGCCGGCAACGTCGTCATCTCCAGCTCGATCGGCAACGGGGTCGGTGACGACAAGCTCGTCTACACCTACGTGCCCACCATCATCGAGTACTACCTCGGCGAGAAGCCGTTGCTCGCCAACGTGGACACCTATCGCTGCTGGCTCGACGACGAACGCGAAGAGGTGCTGGACCGGGTCCACGAGCTGGTGATCAAGCCGGTGGAGGGCTCCGGCGGGTACGGCATCGTATTCGGCCCGGAAGCCTCCGACAAAGAACTCGCCGCGATCAGCAAGAAGATCCGCGACGATCCACGTGCCTGGATCGCCCAACCCATGATGGAGCTCTCGACCGTCCCCACCCGGATCGAAGGCAGTCTGGCGCCGCGCTACGTCGACCTGCGGCCGTTCGCCGTCAACGACGGCAACGAGGTGTGGGTGCTCCCCGGGGGGTTGACCCGGACCGCGCTGGTCGAGGGATCCCGGGTGGTGAACTCCAGTCAGGGCGGCGGTTCGAAGGACACCTGGGTGCTGGCACCGCGTACCTCGGTGGCCGCCCGCGAGCTGGGCCGCGCCCAGGTCGTGCGGTCGCTACCCCGCTCGGTGCCCGAACAGCACCCCGAGACCGGAAGGACGGCACAGACCCAGCCGCAGCAGCAGCCGCACCAGCCGCTGGACGAGCCCCCGAAGAAGGAACAGCAGCAACAGCAGCAGCAGCAGAGGGCGATCGACTGATGCTGGCCCGCAACGCGGAGGCGCTGTACTGGATCGGCCGCTACGTCGAACGCGCCGACGACACCGCACGCATTCTCGATGTCGCCGTGCACCATCTGCTCGAGGATTCCAGCGTCGACCCCGACCAGGCTTCCCGGCTGCTGCTGAAGGTGCTCGGCATCGAACCGCCCGACCACCGCCTGGATGTCTGGTCGTTGACGGACCTGGTGGCCTTCAGCCCCAATACCGAAGGCGGCTGCTCGATCGTCGACGCGATTTCGGCGGCTCGGGAGAATGCGCGGTCGGCCCGCGAAGTCACCTCCAGTGAGACCTGGGAGTGCATCAACACCACCTACCACGCGCTGCCCGAACGGGAGCGTGCTGCCAAACGTCTTGGGCCGCACGAATTCCTGTCGTTCATCGAAGGCCGTGCGGCGATGTTCGCCGGGCTCGCCGACTCCACGCTGTCCCGCGACGACGGTTACCGATTCATGGTGCTGGGACGCGCGATCGAACGCGTGGACATGACGGTGCGGCTGTTGCTGTCCAGGGTCGGGGACAGTGCGTCGTCCCCGGCCTGGGTCACGCTGTTGCGCTCGGCCGGTGCGCACGACACCTATCTGCGCACCTACCGCGGCGCGATGGACGCCAGCCGGGTGGTCGAATTCATGTTGCTGGACCGGCTTTTCCCCCGCTCGGTCTTCTACTCGCTGAGGCTGGCCGAACACAACCTCGAGGAACTGCTGCACAACCCGCAGAGCCGCATCGGGGCCACCACCGAGGCTCAGCGGCTACTCGGTCAGGCGCGCAGCGAGCTGGAGTTCGTCCAGCCCGGGGTGCTGCTCGAAACGCTGGAGAATCGCCTCGGGGGCCTACAACGAACCTGTCGAGATGTCGGAGATGCGTTGGCGCTGCAGTACTTTCACGCTGCGCCCTGGGTGGCGTGGACGGATGCCGGGCAGCGTGACGTGTTGGCTGAAACGCTGGAAACTCAAGGAGAATCCTGATGTGGCGGATGCGGGTGGTGCACACCACCGGATACGCGTACCGGTCACCGGTGACGGCGTCCTACAACGAGGCGCGGCTCACGCCGCGTTCCAATACCCGGCAGAACGTCGTGCTCAACCGGGTGGAGACCATCCCGGCCACCCGGTCCTACCGCTACATCGACTATTGGGGGACGGCCGTCACCGCCTTCGACCTGCACGCCCCGCACACCGAGTTGACGGTGACGTCGTCCTCGGTGGTGGAGACCGAGCGGCCCGAGGCGCCGGCGACGAAGACGAGTTGGGAGGAGCTGCAATCGGCGGCCGTCATCGACCGCTTCGACGAGGTGCTGCGGCCCACCGACTACACGCCGACCAGCAAACGTGTTGCCGCCGTGGGCAAACGGATCACCAAGAATCACGACCCGGGCGAGGCCGTCATCGCCGCCTCCCAATGGGCGCGCAGTGAACTGGATTATCTGCCCGGTACCACCGGTGTGCGTTCGTCGGGCCTGGATGCGCTGGAGCAGGGCAAGGGCGTGTGTCAGGATTTCGCCCACCTGACGCTGATTTTGTTGCGCAGCATGGGAATTCCCGGACGGTACGTGTCCGGGTATCTGCACCCCAAGCGCGACGCCGTGATCGGCAAGACCGTGGCGGGCCGCAGCCACGCCTGGATCCAGGCGTGGGTGGGTGGCTGGTTGAACTACGACCCGACCAATGACACCGAGATCACCGAGCAGTACATCAGCGTGGGCGTCGGTCGCGACTACGCCGACGTGTCGCCGCTGAAAGGGATCTACTCCGGGCTGGGCGCGACCGACCTCGACGTGGAAGTCGAGATCACGCGGTTGGCCTAGTGCTCCGTCAGGCCGACGGGCCCAGCAGGTCCCGGACGCCTTGCAGCGACGAGGCTGCGGCGGCTTCCGCGTTGCTGTAGGCGGCGCCCCCGGCGTTCAATGCCTGGACGAACTGGTCGTGGAAGTTCGACATCTGAGCGCTGATGTCCTGGTAGCCCTGAGCGTGCGCGTTCCAGAACGACGCGATGGCCGCGGAGACCTGATCGGCGGCAGAGGCGGGAACTCCTGCGGTCTGTTGCGCCGTCGCCGTGTTGGAGTCGCCGATGACGGCGCCGATGCGGGCGAGGTCGCTCGCCGCGGCGGCCATCGCCGCTGGGCCTGCGACAAACCACGACATCCGGCAAACCTCGAGTTCGGTAACGGGCGACGACGGAAGTCCGCCGGTTCGCCTCGCTAACTATTATTACGCGCTCCGAGAGCTTACCGCTGCACAAATTTTGTATTCGAATGCGTGTTCAGCCGTGTTGGCCGGGGCTACCGAGGATGCCAGGTGCACCACCGGCCCCACCTGCACCATTGGTGCCACCGGCCACAGCGGTGCCGCCCGGACCGCCGTTCCCGCCGTTGCCGATGAAGCGGGCATCCCCGCCGGCGCCGCCCGGTCCGCCGCCCGCGCTGCCTGCGATTCCGACGCCGCCGGCGCCGCCATTGCCGCCGCTGCCGATAATGAACGCACCTTCGCCGCCCTGGCCGCCGAAGCCGCCGCCGATTCCGCCGCCCGATCCGCCATTGCCGCCATTGCCGGCGAAGCCGAACAATCCGGCCCCGGCGCCGGTGCCGCCGGTACCCCCACCGGTGACGCCTGCGCCGCCGTCGCCGCCGTTGCCGGCCCAGCCGAAGATTACCGCCGAGCGACCGCCTGCTCCGCCGGTGCCGCCGAATGCCGTGCTGCCGTTGCCGCCGTGGCCTCCCGCGCCGCCGTTGCCGAACGCGTACCCGGAGGCGCCACCCTCGCCCCCGTCACCGCCGAAGTTGCCGGCTCCGCCGCCTCCGCCGAGACCGCCGTTGCCGAACAGCGCGCCGCCGCTGCCGCCATTACCGCCCAGCCCGCCGGCGGCCGCGCCCGAACCGCCGGCCCCACCCACGCCGCCGTTGCCGAACACCTGCGCGTCGCCGCCCAGCCCGCCGACGCCCCCTGCGGCGCTCAAGCTGCCGACGCCACCGGCGCCACCGGCGCCGCCGTTGCCGTAGAACAGGCCGCCCGTGCCGCCGTTTCCGCCGATTCCGCCCAGAACCGTTGCCCCGGCGACGCCGCCGGTCCCACCGGCGCCGCCCCCGCCGAGTAGCCACGCGTTACCACCGGCGCCACCGGCCGCACCGAGGCCCCCGGCGCCGCCCGCGCCGCCGTTGCCGATCAGGCCGGCCGCCCCGCCTGCACCTCCGCCAACCCCGGCCGCCGTGCTGGTGCCCCCGGCGCCGCCGTTGCCGTAGAGAAGTCCGCCGGCGCCGCCCGCCGTCCCGACACCTGCGGCGTTGGTGACGCCGGCGGCGCCGTCACCGATCAGCGGCCGTCCGAGCAGCTGCTGCGTGGGCGCATTGATCACACCGAGCAGATCCTGCAGCGGCGACGCGGCCGCCGCCTCCGCGTTGGCGTAGGCGGCGCCGCTGCTGGACAGCGCCTGGACGAACTGCTCGTGAAACGCCGACATCTGGGCGCTGATGTTCTGGTAGCCCTGCGCGTGCGATCCCCAGAACGCCGCTACCGCCGCCGAGACCTGGTCGGCCGCGGACGCCGGCACTCCGGCCGTTTGCAGAGCCGCGGCGATGTTGGCCTCACTGATCGTGGAGCCGACCCCTGCGAGGCTGTTCGCGGCAGCCGAGACTGCCTCCGGCCCCACGGCGAACCACGACATGCGGCACCTTTCGACGAATCGGCAGGAGCGGATAGTACCGCGATGTCAGCACGGAAACAGCCCTTTACAGCTGCATAAAGCTTTGGTGGCGCCGTCAGTGACGATGTCAGTGGAAGGCCGCTATTGCCGCGCCGAGACCTCGACCCGGTGCAGGTCGTCACCCACCTCCACGCGTCCGCCGAATTCAGTAGACGCCAGCGACCGCCACTGCTCCTCCTGGCCCGGCGCGATGGCGGGCACGTAGTGCGTCATGATCAGGGTGTCCACGCCCGCGCGAGCGGCGGTGGCCGCGGCCTCCTGCACCGACGAGTGGTAGTCGCAGACATCCTTGACCCGCTGCTGCGGAACCTGGGTCAGGATGTCCTTGCGGATCACGGTGTGCACCAAAGCATCTGCGCCAGAAGCTAATTCGTCCAGGGTGGGGCATGGCACCGTGTCGCCGGCCAGCACCACCGACGCGCCGTCGAACTCGATCCGGAATCCGATGGTGGGCGCGACCGGGCGGTGATCGGTCGGCGCCACCCGGATCGTCACGCCGTCGCGGTCCCACACCAGCCCGTCGGTGTGCTCATGGACCTCGATCGGTGGCGGTGCGTTCAGGTCGGCATGGTGGGCGATGCGGTAGCCGATGTCGTGGCCGAACGCCTTGAGCGTCGCCTCTACCACCTCGGCGGTGCCCGGCGGCCCGATGATTTGCAACGGCGGGGGATCCGGCGCGAAGTTGGTCACCCAACTGGTGATCAGTACGTCCCCGAGTTCGGCGATGTGGTCGCTGTGCAGGTGGGTGAGCAGCAGCGCCGAGAGGCCGGCGGCGCCCACGCCCACCGCCGCCGCACGCTGCAACACCCCACGGCCGCAATCCACCAGGAACACCTGGCCACCCGCACGCACCAGGGTGGCCGGTCCGGCGCGGTTGGGATCGGGGATGGGGCTTCCGGTTCCGAGCAGGGTCACCTCGATCATGGCCCCATCCTTGCAAGCCGACCCGGTGTTGTTCACCGCAATCGACCGATTCGGGTGCAGACGTGTTCAGGCGTGTCCTTTCCCGCCGGGCGAGTTAGTCGTAGCCTGTGTGAATCAGATCACCACCGACGGGAGGCATTGATGCGGATCGCGGACGTCTTGCGGAACAAGGGTGCGGCGGTGACGACGATCAACCCAGATGCGACGGTCCGGGAACTGCTTGCCGGTCTGGCCGAACAGAACATCGGCGCCATGGTGGTTATGGGTGACGAGGGCGTGGTCGGCATCGTGTCGGAGCGCGATGTCGTGCGCCAGTTGCATGTGCACGGTCCCAGCGTGCTGTCGCGCCCGGTGTCCAAGATCATGACCAGTGCCGTGGCCACCTGCACCAAGGGCGACACGGTGGACAGCATCAGCGTGCTGATGACAGAGAACCGGGTGCGTCACGTGCCGGTGCTCGACGGCCGCAAGCTGATCGGCATCGTCAGCATCGGCGACGTGGTCAAGACGCGCATGGGTGAACTCGAGGCGGAGCAGCAGCAGCTGCAGTCCTACATCACCCAGGGCTGAATTCGCCTGCGACCAAACCTCTTGCGCCGAACGTGAACTGACGGCGAGAAATCGCGCGCGAAATGTCGCCGTGGTTTCACGGTCGGCGACAGGGGCCGGGCAGCGGGACAGCAGACGACTCAGCGCCAGGAATACTCGGTACGCAGCCGGGCAGCGACCACCTCGAAGGTTTCGCGTTCCAGAATCGCGCCCTCGCGGCGGATACCCTCCTCGGGCACGTCGAGCACCCGGTCCAGGCGCACCCAGCTCGGCCGGCCCTCGTAGTCCCAGTCTCCCGAGCCGATGGCAACCCAGTCCCGATCGTCGGAGTGGCGTTCCTGGCTGGACAGCATGAGGCCCAGCAGGACACTGCGGTCGCGGCCCACCACCAGCACCGGCCGGTCTTTGCCGCGGGTCGGATCGTCCTCGTAGACCACCCAGGTCCAGACGATCTCGCCGGGATCGGCCCGACCGTCGAGGTCGGGTGAATACATCACTTTGCGGGCCCGCTGCGCAGTCGGGAAGCTCGTCTTGGTCACCGGCCGGCCGGCGGTGATCTCCGTCGGCGGCGCCGGCAGACCCATCGCCATGATGTTCGCGGTGACCTTCACCGCCTGCTGGATGGTCTTCAGCGTCTCCTGCGTGTTCTGCAGCCGCTGGACCACCCTCGGAGCCTCGTTGACCAAGTTCTCCGCGAACCGCTGGAACGTCCTCCACTGTGACTTGCCGGACGACTTCTTACCCGGTGCCATGCTCGCAGCATAACCGCGTGATTGTGTCCCGGCTGCCGCGCACCGATACGCTGGGCATACTCGTTGACCGCTCGACCAGGAGATTTCCCATCAGCAGTTTCGCTGACAAGACCTTCACCCCGCCGGCGCAGATTCGCAACTTCTGCATCATCGCTCACATCGACCACGGCAAGTCGACGCTGGCCGACCGGATGCTGCAGCTGACCGGGGTGGTCGACGAGCGCTCGATGCGCGCCCAGTACCTGGACCGGATGGACATCGAGCGCGAGCGCGGCATCACCATCAAGGCGCAGAACGTGCGGCTGCCCTGGAAGTTAGATGAAACCGAGTACGTGCTGCATCTCATCGACACGCCCGGCCACGTCGACTTCACCTACGAGGTCTCCCGCGCGCTGGAAGCCTGCGAGGGAGCCGTCCTGCTGGTCGACGCCGCTCAGGGCATCGAGGCGCAGACACTGGCCAACCTGTATCTGGCGCTGGACCGCGACCTGCACATCATTCCGGTGCTCAACAAGATCGACCTGCCGGCCGCCGACCCGGATCGGTACGCGGGCGAGATCGCGCACATCATCGGGTGCGAACCCGGCGACGTACTGCGCGTGTCCGGCAAGACCGGCGAGGGCGTCGCCGACCTGCTCGACCACGTGGTGCGCGAGGTGCCGCCGCCGCAGGGCGATGCCGACGCCCCCACCCGCGCCATGATCTTCGACTCCGTCTACGACATTTACCGCGGCGTGGTCACCTACGTCCGCGTGGTCGACGGCAAGATCACCCCGCGCGAACGCATCGCCATGATGTCCACCGGCGCCACCCACGAACTGCTCGAGGTCGGCATCGTCTCGCCCGAACCGAAGGCGTCGGCCGGCCTCGGCGTCGGCGAGGTGGGTTATCTGATCACCGGTGTCAAGGACGTCCGGCAGTCCAAAGTGGGTGACACGGTAACGACTGCCCGCCACGGCGCCACCGAAGCGCTGACCGGCTACCGCGAACCCAAACCCATGGTCTACTCCGGCCTCTATCCCGTTGACGGCAGCGACTATCCGAACCTGCGCGACGCCCTGGACAAGCTGCAACTCAACGACGCGGCCCTGACCTACGAGCCGGAAACCTCGGTGGCACTGGGCTTCGGGTTCCGCTGCGGATTCCTAGGCCTGTTGCACATGGAGATCACCCGGGAACGCCTCGAGCGCGAATTCGACCTGGACCTGATCTCGACCTCGCCCAACGTCGTTTACCGGGTGGAGAAAGAGGACAACACCGAGATAATCGTGACCAACCCGTCCGACTGGCCGGAGGGCAAGGTCCGCACCGTCTACGAACCCGTGGTGAAGACCACCATTATCGCGCCCAGCGAATTCATCGGCACCATCATGGAATTGAGCCAGTCCCGCCGCGGCGAGCTCGGCGGCATGGACTATCTGTCGCCCGAGCGGGTGGAGTTGCGCTACACCATGCCGTTGGGAGAGATCATCTTTGACTTCTTCGACTCGCTGAAGTCGCGCACCCGCGGCTACGCCAGCCTGGATTACGAGGAGGCCGGCGAGCAGGAAGCGCAACTGGTCAAGGTCGACATCTTGCTGCAGGGCGAGGCGGTCGACGCGTTCTCCGCCATCGTGCATAAGGATTCGGCCTTCGCCTACGGCAACAAGATGACCACCAAGCTCAAGGAGCTGATCCCGCGTCAGCAGTTCGAAGTGCCGGTCCAGGCCGCGATCGGCTCGAAAATCATTGCGCGCGAGAACATTAGGGCCATCCGTAAGGACGTGTTGTCCAAGTGCTACGGCGGTGACATCACCCGTAAGCGCAAACTGCTGGAAAAGCAGAAGGAGGGCAAGAAGCGGATGAAGACCATCGGCCGGGTCGACGTGCCGCAGGAAGCGTTCGTGGCCGCCCTGTCCAGCGAAGCCCCCGGGGACAAGGGCAAGAAATAGCAACGGTTTTCGCGCTCAGTTCGTGAGTTCGGTGAACAGCGCATGCCGGTATCCGGTGATGATGACGTTGCGGCTCAACTTGTATGGGATGTCCAGCAGATACAGCCGATAATTGAACTGGTCGTTCTGATACTGCCGCAGCGGCGGATGATTCTGAAACCGCGTCACGGGATCGGAAGTGGCAGGAACAGTTCGGTAACCGAGCCCCGCCAGTTCAGCGTCGAAATACCCGATGATGTCGGCTGTTTCAGCGTCGGTTGCGTAACCGCGCACCCGATAGGCGCTCGCTCCGAAGATCGCGTCGGATGTGTTGTCCTCGATGAGTTTTCCGGCGGGGTAAGTCAAGTCGAGCCCCGGAGCACCAGCCAGTGCACGCCGGCTCCCGCTGGCGGCGAACAGCACTAACGCCACCGCGGCGGCGATCAGCACGGCGACCGCCACCAGCACGGCGACGTGACGGGATCTCACACGGGCGCGTTGGCCGGCTGGAACGTTCCCGAACCGTCGGCCTCCTCTTCCGCCCTGATCACGTGGACCACCGCGTTGATCAGCGCCAGGTGGGTGAACGCCTGCGGGAAGTTGCCCAGGTGCCGGCCGGTGCGCGGCTCAATCTCCTCGGCGTACAGGTGCAACGGGCTGGCATAGGCGAGCAGTCGCTCGCACAGCCGCTTGGCGCGAGCCACCTCACCGATCTCGACCAGCGCCGACACCAGCCAGAACGAGCAGATGGTGAACGTGCCTTCCTCGCCGGACAGGCCGTCGTCGGTCTCGTGCACCCGGTACCGCAGCACCAGGCCTTCCTCGGTCAGTTCGTCGGCGATCGCCAGCACGGTCGCGCGCACCCGCGGATCGTCGGGCGGAAGGAACCGGGTCAGCACCACCAGCAGCAGTGATGCGTCGAGCGCGTCGCTGCCGTAGCGCTGGGTGAACACACCCCGGGAGTCCACGCCGTGCTCGAGGATATCGGCTTTGATCTCGTCGGCGATCTCCCGCCACTGCTGGGCATAACTCAGCTCACCCTGCTTATCGGCCAGCTTCGCACCGCGGTCCAGCGCCACCCAGCACATCACCTTCGACGACGTGAAGTGCTGTGGCTCGCCGCGCACCTCCCAAATCCCGCGGTCGGGCTCCCGCCAGTGCTTGATCGCTTCGTCCACCTGCTTTTTCAGCACCGGCCACAGCGTCTCGGGGACCTGCTCGCGAGACTTGGCGTGCAGGTAGAACGAGTCGAGCACCGAACCCCAGATGTCGTGTTGCACCTGGTCGTAGGCCCCGTTGCCGATGCGGACCGGGCGTGCGTGGTCGTAGCCGGAGAGGTGGTTGAGTTCTTCTTCGACCAGGCTGCGCTCGCCGCCGACCCCGTACATCACCTGCAGCGGGTGACGTTCGTTGCTGTTGGCGCCGGACACATCGGCGATGAACGCGAAGAAGTCGTCGGCCTCGCGGTCCAGGCCCAGCGTGTAGAGGCCCCACAAGGCGAACGTCGAGTCCCGGATCCAGGAGTAGCGGTAGTCCCAGTTGCGTTCCCCGTGCGGCGTCTCGGGCAGCGAGGTGGTGCTGGCCGCCAGCAGCGCACCGGTGGGCGAGTACGTCAACCCCTTCAGCGTCAGGGCGCTGCGCTGCAGGTAGGCCCGCCACGGGTGGTCCGGGAAGTTGCCGATGTTGATCCACTGCCGCCAGCACTCGGTGGTCTGCCACATCTTGTCGGCGGCCTCTTGATAGGTTTGCGGCGGCGGATGCTTGGTCCAGCTCAGCGCGACGAACACGTCGTCGCCCTCTTTCATCCGGGTACGGGCGCGCGCCTCGCGGCCCTCCAACCCGATCCGCAGGTTAGTCGTCAGCCGCAGCGTCGGGTGCGCGTCGGGCTGCTTGCTGGCCCGGGCGATGGCCTCGCCGTACGCGTTGGACGAGTATTCCCAGGTGGCGCCCAAGCGGTGGTAGTCGAACGCCGGTTCGCAACTCATCATCAGCTCGACGGTGCCGCTGACGCAGCGCACTGTGCGGAGCAAGATATGTTCGGCATCCCAGTCCATCGGGGTGCGGCGATGCGTCCGGGAACGCCGGTCGATGTCGTGCCACGGACCCATCACCAGTGCGTCGCGCACGATCAACCAGCCGGTATGGGTCTGCCAGGTGGTCTCCATGATCAGGCTGCCGGGTAGGTAGCGCCGCGCCGACGGCACCGAGACGCCGTAGGGGCCGAGCCGGAAATGGCCGGCGCTGCGGTCCAGGATCGCGCCGAACACGCTGGGGGAGTCCGGCCGCGGCACACATAGCCACTCCACCGAACCGGCCGGCGAGATCAGGCAGGTCGTCTCCCAGTCCGACAGGAAGGCGTAGTCGGCGATCGGCGGAAACGGGTTGCGCGACGACGAACTGGACGGGTACGGCGCGATCGATTCGATCTCGACGGGCATCGAAGGGTCGACCGTTTGAAGTTCAGTGGACGCGGAGATCGTTGGCGACTCCTCGACCAATGGGACCACCTCGTCATTAGCTGTATCAGCGGCATCGGGGTGCAGGGCCATCCCGACATCATCGACTGTGGACCCACTTCGCGTCCACCACTGCAACCGAGGTGTTACGTGGGCGCGAACGCACCCGGGCCAGGACTAGGGTGGTCACGGTGAACGGCTTCCTGAATTGGTGGGACGGCGTTGAGCTGTGGCTGTCCGGTCTGCCGTTCGTGCTGCAAGCCCTGGCGGTGATGCCGGTGGTACTCGGCCTGGCGTACCTGCTGGCGACGTTGCTGGACGCCGCGCTCGGCCGGGGCATCCAACTGTTGCGGCGCGCCCGGCACTCCGATGAGACCTCCGGATAACTTCGATGCCCCGTTCGCACGTCACCCTCGTTCTTGTTGCGCTCGTGGCGCTGGTCATCGTCACATGGCTGGTCACACATTGATTTGCCCGCCAAATTGCCAGCGGCGTGAACTCTGTTAGGCTTCGCGACATGCATGCCGCAGCTACGGTTTTGGAGCGCCGCGTTTCGGCGTCCGGCTGCGCCTCTTTCGCCGTGGTGAGTTGCGCCGCGGTCGACGCACGCTGTTGTCGCTGACTCCTGAACCCGTGTGCGGTCTGGGATGGAGTTCGTGATCTCCGTCGTTACTGACTAATCGCCTTTCCGCAGCACGGGACCGCAATCCGACAGTCCCGCACCGAGAGGCAATCAATGTCGCAGAGGTTCTCCGACATCAGATCGCGCTGGCGACAGTTCGCCGCCCTTGCGCTGATCACCGCTGTCGCTGCCGCGTGCAGCGGTGGTCCCAGCGATGTCGTCGGGGGCGGGGGGCTGGCCGACGCCAAGTCGAGCATTACGTTGGTCGCCTATTCGGTCGCCGAACCGGGCTGGAGCAAGGTGATCCCGGCGTTCAACGCCTCCGAAGAGGGCAAGGGTGTGCAGGTCATCACCTCCTTCGGCGCCTCCGGGGACCAGTCGCGCGGCGTCGCCGAAGGCAAGCCCGCCGACCTGGTCAACTTCTCCGTCGAACCGGACATCACCCGGCTGGTCAAGGGCGGCAAGGTCGCCAAGGACTGGGACACCGGCGCTACCAAGGGCATCCCGTTCGGTTCGGTGGTGACATTGGTGGTGCGCAAGGGAAATCCGAAGAACATCCACGATTGGGACGACCTGTTGCGGCCGGGCGTCGACGTGGTGACCCCCAGCCCGTTGAGCTCGGGTTCGGCGAAGTGGAATTTATTGGCCCCGTACGCCGTCAAGAGTGAGGGCGGTCGCAATGGCCAGGCCGGCATCGAGTTTGTCAATCGATTGGTGAGGGAACACGTCAAAATGCGTCCAGGCTCGGGACGAGAGGCGACGGACGTTTTTGTCCAGGGCAGTGGAGATGTGCTGATCAGTTACGAGAACGAGGCCATCGCCGCGGAGCGGGCCGGCAAACCGGTCGAACACGTCACGCCGCCACAGACATTCAAGATCGAGAACCCGATGGCGGTGCTGAGCACCAGCACTCATCTCGCTGCGGCCGTCGCCTTCAAGAACTTTCAGTACACCGCCGCGGCGCAGACGCTGTGGGCGAAGGCCGGTTTCCGGCCGGTCGATCCCTCCGTCGCGGCGGCGTTCCGCGATCAATTTCCGGTGCCGCTGAAGCTGTGGACCATCGCCGACCTCGGCGGTTGGGGCACCGTCGACCCGCAACTGTTCGACAAGAACTCGGGCAGCATCACCAAGATCTACACGCAGGCCACCGGATGACCGCCGTGACGACAACACCGAATCCCGAGGCGATCCGGCCGGAGCTCGACGCCGAGGCCGAAGCGCCGGCCGGCAGCCGCCCGGGCGGCACCTCGCTGCGCGTCGGCGTGGCGACCATCTGGCTGTCGGTGATCGTGCTGATGCCGTTGGCCGCCATCGTCTGGCAGGCCGTCGGCGGCGGCTGGGATGCCTTCCGGCTGGCGGTCACCTCGCACGCGGCGCTCGAGTCGCTGCGCGTGACGCTGACCATCTCCGCCGGGGTGACCCTGCTCAACACCGTGTTCGGCCTGCTGATCGCCTGGGTCCTGGTGCGCGACAACTTCTTTGGCAAGCGCATCGTCGACGCGGTGATCGACCTGCCGTTCGCGTTGCCGACCATCGTCGCCAGCCTGGTGATGCTGGCGCTGTACGGCAACCACAGCCCGGTCGGCCTACATCTGCAGCACACCGAGTGGGGTGTGGGCGTTGCGCTGGCATTCGTCACGTTGCCGTTCGTGGTGCGCGCCGTGCAACCGGTGCTGCTGGAGGTCGACAGGGAATCCGAGGAGGCCGCAGCTTCACTGGGTGCCAGTGGCCCGAAGATCTTCACCGCCGTGGTGCTGCCGGCTTTGTTGCCGGCCCTGTTGTCCGGTGCCGGACTGGCCTTTTCGCGCGCCATCGGTGAGTTCGGTTCGGTGGTGCTGATCGGCGGTGCGATACCCGGCAAGACCGAAGTGTCCTCGCAGTGGATCCGGACGTTGATCGAGAACGACGATCGCACCGGCGCTGCCGCGATATCCATTGTGCTGCTGTCGCTTTCATTCATTGTGCTGCTGGTGCTGCGCGTCGTCGGTTCGCGCGCGGCGCGGCGAGAGGAGGTGTCCGCGTGAACTCCTCCCGGACCGTCCGCTACCTGCTTCGTTACACCGCGCTGACGTATATCGTTGTACTGCTGCTCATTCCGGTGGCGCTGATCCTGTGGCGCACCTTCCAGCCCGGGCTGGGTCAGTTCTACGACTGGGTCAGTACGCCGGCCGCGGTGTCGGCGCTGAACCTGTCGCTGCTGGTGGTGGCGATCGTGGTGCCGCTGAATGTCGTATTCGGCATTCCGACGGCGCTGGTGCTCGCCCGCAACAGGTTCCGTGGCAAGGGCATTCTGCAGGCGGTCATCGACCTGCCGTTCGCGGTTTCGCCCGTGATCGTCGGCGTTGCGTTGATCGTGCTGTGGGGCAGTGCCGGCGCTCTGGGGTTCGTGGAGCGTGACCTCGGATTCAAGATCATTTTCGGTCTGCCCGGCATCGTGCTGGCGAGCATCTTCGTCACCCTGCCGTTCGTGGTGCGCGAAGTCGAACCGGTGCTGCACGAACTGGGCACCGATCAGGAGCAGGCCGCCGCGACGCTGGGTTCGGGATGGTGGCAGACCTTCTGGCGGATCACGCTGCCGTCCATCCGCTGGGGTCTGACCTACGGCATCGTGCTGACCGTCGCGCGGACCCTGGGTGAGTACGGCGCCGTCATCATGGTGTCGTCCAACCTGCCCGGGCAGTCGCAGACGCTGACCCTGCTGGTGTCCGATCGCTACAACCGTGGGGCGGAGTACGGCGCTTACGCCTTGTCGACGCTGTTGATGGGGGTCGCCGTGCTGGTGCTGATCGTTCAAGTGGTGCTCGACGCCCGTCGGGCAAAAGCAAGCAAATAGGCCGGGACAAGGGAGACTCGAATCATGACCGGGACCGACCAGGGCAAAAACGCGATCGTCGTGCGGGACGCCTACAAACACTATGGCGACTTCGTCGCCCTGGACCACGTGGACTTCGTGGTGCCCACCGGGTCACTCACCGCGCTGCTGGGCCCCAGCGGTTCGGGCAAGTCGACACTGTTGCGCACCATCGCCGGCCTCGACCAGCCCGACTCCGGAACCGTCACGATCAACGGCCGCGACGTCACCCGGGTGCCGCCGCAACGCCGCGGCATCGGCTTCGTGTTCCAGCACTACGCGGCCTTCAAGCACCTGACCGTGCGCAACAACGTCGCGTTCGGGTTGAAGATCCGCAAGCGTCCCAAGGCGGAGGTCAACGAGAAGGTGGACCATCTGCTGGAAGTGGTGGGGCTCAGCGGTTTTCAGAACCGCTATCCCAACCAGTTGTCCGGCGGTCAACGTCAGCGCATGGCGCTGGCCCGGGCACTGGCGGTCGACCCGGAGGTGCTGCTGCTCGATGAGCCGTTCGGCGCGCTGGACGCCAAGGTGCGCGAGGACCTGAGGTCCTGGTTGCGGCGCCTGCATGACGAGGTGCATGTCACGACCGTGCTGGTCACCCACGACCAGGCCGAGGCGCTGGATGTGGCGGACCGGATCGCCGTGCTCAACAAGGGCCGTATCGAGCAGATCGGCTCTCCGACAGACGTTTACGACGCGCCCCAGAACGCTTTCGTGATGTCCTTCCTGGGCGCGGTGTCGGCGCTCAACGGAGCACTGGTCCGCCCCCACGACATCCGGGTGGGCCGCAATCCAGAGATGGCGATCGCCGGCGGTGACGGCACGGCGGAGTCGATCGGTGTCGTGCGCGCCACCGTCGACCGGGTGGTGACGCTCGGATTCGAGGTCCGCGTCGAACTGACCAGCGCCGCCTCCGGGGGCCCGTTCACCGCCCAGATCACCCGGGGCGACGCCGAAGCGCTGGCCCTGAAGGAGGGCGACGAGGTGTACGTGCGCGCCACCCGGGTGCCGCCGATCGCCGACGAGGTGCCCGCGGAGTCGACGCTCACCTCGGCGTGATCGCCGGTTGAGCCGATTAAGGCAGGCTCGCCAGCATCCACAGCGCGACCCCGACAAAGATCAGGGCGAACACGATCACCGCGATGATGCTGGTCAGCACCAGCGGGGTGAGGATCCGTTTCGGGCGGGGCTGTTGCGCCGACACTCCTGAGGTCTGCGCCGAGTCGGGCGGGGTCGAGCCGGGCGGGACACCACCGCCGGGCTCGAGGCCCGGTACTTGAGCCGGATTGGGGTCTGGAGGCATAGCCGTCATGGGTGCGCGGGTACCCGGTCGCGCGCGCGTCACACCGATGGGGCGTTGCGTGGTTGAGCCTGCGCTCCTGGCGGGGTGTACTCGAACTTTGTCGCCACACGTGCAGACTCAGTGAGTCAGGGCGGCGGCTGAGGCAAATTACGCGGCGGCGCGCTCCGAAGCGGCCTGATCGAAGCGATCCAGGACCGTCTCGGCCACCAACGGATGCGCTCCCAGGGGCGCGGCCATCCTGACGCCCGCCTCGGCTGCGAAGCGCTCTACCCGGTCGGGTATGCGACCCGGGGCCAGGAACCACGGCGCGATGACCACCCGGCCGGCGCCCCGGTCGCGCAGCCGTTGCACCGACTCGGCCAACGAGGGCTCCCGATGCGTGGCGAACGCGGTTGACACTGCGGCCCAACGGGTTCCGGCCGCAAGCCGGGGCGCGACGTCGGCGGTCCGGGCATTTGCGGCCGCGTTCGACGACCCGATGGCCACCACCAGTACGCCCAGGGTGTCGTCGAGTCGGGAGGCTCCCGACTCGATCACCCGCCGGCGCGCCACCGAGATCAGCCGGTCGTCCTCACCGAGCACGGCGGCCTGCCGGATCCGGTCACCGACCGCACACTGGGCGATCTGGGCGGGAATGTCGACGCGGGCATGGTAGGCATCGGCGAGCAGCAGGGGAGTGACGACGGCCTCGGCCGGGCACGCGTTCAGCACCTCGACCAGTCCCGGCGCATTGTGCTCACAGAAGGCGACCCGCACATCCAGGCCCGGACGCAGGCGCGCCACCTGATGCGCGACGGCCCGCGCGTTGGCTGCCGAACGAGGGTCCGCGCTGCCGTGCGCGGTCAAAACCAGCGTCGTCTGGATGGCGCCGCTCCTCCTCATCGCTTCGTCCCCCGCAAGCGGGAGGTGCCCCCACTGCATCGTCGCCGGCGCGATCACGACGCGTGCAGACCGCACTCGGTCTTCGACAAGCCCTGCCAACGTCCGCTGCGCGGGTCGGCGCCCTCCACCGGCTTGGCCGTGCAGGGAGCGCAGCCGATCGACGGATAGCCTTCGTAGACAAGGGGATTGACCAGGACGTCGTGCTCATCGATGTAGTTCTGCATGTCGTCGTCCGACCAGGCCGCGAGCGGGTTGATCTTCACCAGCTTGAACGCCTCGTCGAAGCTGATCAGCGGAGCGTTGGCGCGGGTGGGCGCTTCCACCCGCCGGATGCCCGTCACCCACGCCGAATAGCCGCGCAGCGCCTTGCCGAGCGGAGCGACCTTGCGCAATCGGCAGCACTCGCCGGGATCCCGGGCGAACAGGTCCTTGCCCAGCAGCTTGTCCTGCTCGGCCACCGTGTGCTCGGCGTTGACGTTGACAACCCTGATGTCGTAAACGGATTCGACCGCGTCGCGGGTGCCGATGGTCTCCACGAAGTGATATCCGGTGTCCAGGAACATCACCGGCACACCCGGTCGTACCTTGGCTGCCATGTCAACCAACACCGCGTCCTGCATGTTGGAGGCCACCACGTAGTTGCACGTCGCCCAGCCGCGCGGTCCGTTGATATTGCCGAAGTTCTCTTCGGTCCACTTCAGCAGCTCGACGGCGTCGGCGCCGGCGAGTTCCGCCGCCCCGCGCGCCGCCAGCTCGCGCAGCTCTTCTTCGGTCAGTCTGGGCGCCTGGCTCATCGCAAATCGTCCTCCTCGGCCCGGACGGCCCACTGCGCGAAGCGCTCGCCCTCATGGCGGTGTTTGAGGAAGTTGCGGGTCACCCGATCGATGTAATCGCCCAGCTCGTCGCTGGTGACCTTGTGCTGACGCAGTTTTCGTCCGAACCCGCTGTCCAGGCCGAGACCGCCGCCCAGGTGCACCTGGAATCCCTCGACCGAGCCGCCTTCCCCGTCGTCGACCATCTGGCCCTTGAACCCGATGTCGGCGACCTGGATTCGGGCGCAGGAGTTCGGGCAGCCGTTGATGTTGACGGTGATCGGCACGTCGAGGCGGGAGTTGACGTCTACCAGTCGGTTTTCCAGCTCGGGCACCAAAGACTGTGCGCGCACCCGGGTTTCGGCGAACGACAGCTTGCAGTACTCGATTCCGCTGCACGCCATCAGGTTCCGGCGCCACTGCGACGGCTGTACTTGCAGG